>CAZFJE010000286.1:0-3643 GCA_964519555.1 uncultured Thermoleophilia bacterium | reverse complement strand
ACCCTCACCGTGGCCTCGCCCACCGGCTCGCCGAGCCGCCAGGCCGGGCGGTCGAGGTAGTCGTCGATGGAGAAGCTCGGCGGCGGCGAGAAGTCGTGCGGAGCACGCGTGGCGAAAGTGACCCGCGACCGCAGGCGCGAGAGGCGGAACGTGCGGATCGCCTGGCGCAGGTGACAGTACGCGATGAGGTACCACTCGTCGCCGACCAGCAGCAGGCCGTAGGGGTCGACGGTGCGCGGTAGCTCCTGGTCGCGGCTGATCGAGTAGTAGGTGAAGGTCACGGTCTTGCCGGCCGCGACGGCCTGCTGCAGCTTGGGCAGGGCCACGGCCGCGCGCCGCGCCTCGCGGGGCGGCAGCACGCTCACCGGCGCCGCGGCGGCGGGGGAGAGCAGCTCCGGACGCCCGTGAGTGAGGCTGAGCAGGGCCAGCCGTAGCGGCTCGCTGTAGGCGAAGCGATGCTCGAGCACGAACAGGCAGGCGGCCAGGGCCGCAAGCTCGTCGGCCGAGAGCTCGACGGCCGGCAGATAGTAGGCAGAGGCCGGCAGCGAGTAGACCTCGCCCTCGCCTTCGCCGTCGGCGTCGCCGACGATCCCGATGCCCAGGCCGGCGAGCTCGCTGCGGTCCTCGTAGAAGCGGCGCTTGAAGGCCTCGTCGCTCATGAGGGCGTAGCCCTCGACCCGCTGCCTGATCTCGACCGTCGTGGCCGGCCGACCCGGGCGCGACAGCAGGAAGGCGATCAGCGACAGCCGCCTGATCAGCTTGTCGGCGTCTTTCGAGAAGCCCTCTTCGCGGGGAGGCCCCGCGGGCGGCGTCACGACGCCGCCTCGCCGGCGTCGGCCCCGGAGCCGGCGAGCGGGCTCGCGGTGCGCCGGCCGGCGCCGCGCACCTCGCGCACGAGGACCTTGCGATAGTCGTCGTCGAACCCTCGCGCCGTAAAGAAACCGGCCACGCCGTGGCTGAGCTCACCGTCGGGGCCAACCGCGAGGCGGCAGACGGTGCAGCCGTGGTCGCGCGCCCAGGCGATCGCGGCCTCGAGCAGCGACGTGGCGACGCCGCGCCGGCGCGCCGCCGGCCGTACGTAGAGCTCGGCGACCTCGGCCAGCCGGCGGTGCGCGGCGCTCGCCGTCCAGGTCACGGTGGCGATGCCTGCGACCTCGGCGCCCGCTCCGGTGTGCGTCGCGAGCAGGACGGCGGCTCGCGAATCGTCGAGCAGGGCGGTGAGGCCGGCCATCGGCAGGCCGGCGGCGAGGGCGATGCCCTCCTCGGTGAAGTAGCGGCGCAGGAGGTCGCTTGCGACCTCCTGCGCCGCAAGGTCGGCCTGTCGGATGATGAGGGTGCTGTCGGTCATCGGCGCCTCGCTTGGCGGTGCAGCGCCAAGCTTACTGCACAACCGGCGCGGGGACCCGGCTCACGATCGGCCGGCGGGATCGAAAGCGAGGGCGGGGCGGCCGTCCGGCCGCCCCGCCCCGCCCGCCGCCGCGAGGAGGAGGGATCGCTAGACGGTCTGGCGCTCGGCCGCCGCGATGATCTCGTCGAACTCTCGGCCGAGGTCGTCGGGAAAGCCGACGGGCTCGGCGGCTAAGATCTCACGCACCTTGTCCTGGGCCTTCTCGACCGTGCTCTTGGCGCCGGCCTGCTTCCAGCCCTCGTAGGTGCCGGTCTCGCCGAGCCTGGCCTGCCAGAGCTCGCGCACGTGCTTGCGCGTGTGCGAGTCGAACAGGTAGTTGCCGTTGAAGCCCATCTTGGCGATGAGGTCGCGGGCGATGGTCTCGTCGCTCACCTCGACGCCCCGCAGGATGCGCTTGACCATGCCGAGGATCTCGTCGTCGACCACCATGTTCTCGAGGCAGAGGATGCGTGAGCCGTCGAGCAGGCCGGTGCCGAAGGTCACGTCGGCGCCGGTGGCGTAGGCCATGAACATGGCGATGGCGTTCTCGTAGGCGCTCTGGATGCCGGGTTCTTTGGCGGTCGTGGCGCCGGCGCCGTACCAGGCGGGCACCCCGTAGAAGTCGGCCATATGGCCCTGGCAGGAGCGCAGCAGGATGGCTTCGGGCGAGTTGCTCGCGTAGGCGCCGCTCGTCATGTACATGGCCGTGGGGCCGCCGCCGTGGATCACGGGGGCGCCGGGGTGCGCGAGCTGCACCAGCGTGGCGGCGCTTACGAACTCGGCGTTGTTGACGACCGCAGAGCCGGCGATCGTGACCGGGCCGGTGGCGCCGAGGATCGGCATGGGGTAGAAGCTCACCGGTATGCCGGCCTCGGCCAGGGTGAGGGCCAGGTCCATGCCGTAGCGCTCCTGGTGGAGCGGGCTCACCGTGCAGATGATGGCGGTGAACGTGGGCCGTGCGCGCAGCTGGTCGCGGCCGCCGGCGAGCGCCGCGGCCATCTCGATCAGGCTGCGCGCCTCCCAGTCCTCTTTGATCGACACGACGATGCTGTGCTTGGCCGAGTTGCGCACGCAGGCGTCGAACTCGTGGAGCACCCTGCTCTGCACGGGGCAGTCCTGGGCGCTGACCACGGCCGACGTGGCCGAGACGTTGTCGAGCGCCTGCACGACACGGGCGCAGTTCTCGAGGTCTTCCTTGCGCGACGAGCGCACCTGGCCGGTCGCCGGGTCGCGGTACGACACGCCGCAGCCGTCGGAGGAGATGTAGATGTGTTCGCCGTCGAGGGGCAGGTCGTACTCGGGGGTGCGGCCGCCCAGCGTGAAGGCGTGGGGCACGGTGGAAAGCGCCCGCTCGACGACCTCGCCGGGGATCTTGGCGACCGTGGTCTCGCGATCGACGGTCGCGCCGCTCTCTTCGAGCACGTCGAGGGCGTTCTGCGAATGGAACATGACGCCGACGTTCTCGATGACGTCGAGCGTGGACTCGTGGACTTGTCGCACTTCGTCTGCACTGAGCAGCTCGAGCTTGACGCGCTTGCCGACGTAACAACCGTCTGCGTAGGCCACGGTGGTCTCCTTTCGAACAAAAGAGGGTGGACGGCGCCGCACGGCGCCGTCGCGAACGCGTGGTGGCCTACAGGGCCGGGTGGTCTCGGGCCGACGACTTGAGGCGGTTGCGCTTCATGTCAGTCCCGGGTGCTGCCGCAGCCGCGCCTTGGGCAGCACGGCGACCGCGACGAGGGGGATGAACCCGAACAGAAGGCCGAGTCCGGCCCACCCCAGGATGTTGCGCCGCTTGCGTCGGGCGATGATGCCGCACAGGACGGCGAAGACGAGCTCGATCAACAGTAGTCCGGGCAACCCGATGCTCATCACGCTCCGCCTTTCGTCGAGCGCCAGTCTAGCACTCCGCCGCGGCGATGATGGCGTCGAACTCGCGGCCGAGCGCGGCCGGGAACGCGGGCGCCTCGGCGGCCAGCAGCTCGTCGACTTTTGCCAGGGCGCGCGCGCTGGTGCTCGGCGCGCCTGCCGCCTGCCAGCCCTCGTAGGTGCCGGTCTCGCCGAGCTTGGCCTGCCAGAGCTCGCGCACGTGGGCGCGGGTGTGCCCGGCGAACAGATAGTCGCCCTTGAAACCGAGCTTGCCGATCAGCTCGACGGCCAGGTTCTCGCGGTCGACCGTGACGCCGCGCAGCAGACGGCTCACCATGCCGAACACCTCGTCGGCCACGACGAGCTCCTCGAGCGACATCTGGGTGA
>CAZFJE010000285.1:0-3650 GCA_964519555.1 uncultured Thermoleophilia bacterium | reverse complement strand
CGATCGCCAGGGCGATGGCCATCACAGCCGTGAGGCCGTAGTCGAAGATGGTGCGGCCGACGCCGCTTTGGGGACGGATCTTGTTCAGCACTGCGGGAGATGACCTCGGAATCACGGTCGACAAGGGTGTTTCAACAGTACCACGCGTGGCGGGCCGCCGCCCCCCGCGGCCGCCGCCGGAGTCAGTCGACTCCGATCGGCGACATCCATCAGCCATCGGCCAGAGCTCGCGAGCTCCCCGGCCAGGAAGCAGGGCTAGTCGCCGGCGACGCGCACCAGCATCTTGCCGATGTTCTCGCCACGCATCATGCCGATGAAGGCAGCCGGGGCGTTCTCGACGCCGTCGACGATGGTCTCGCCCAAGCGGATGCGGTCCTCGGCAAGCCAGCCACCCACCTGGGCAAGAAAGGCCGACCTGCGATCGACATGGTCGCCCACAAGAAAGCCGCGCAGCGTGAGCCGATTGCCGATCATGAGCGCAAGATTACGCGGACCGGGCGCCGGCTCGTCGAGGTTGTACTGCGAGATCGCTCCGCAAAGAGCCGCGCGCCCGTGCGGACGCAGGGCACCGATGGCCGCTTCAAGGTGCTCGCCGCCGACGTTGTCGTAATAGACGTCGATGCCCTCTGGCGCCACCGTCGCCAGAAGCTCGGCCGCCGGTCCATCGTGGTAGTCGAAGGCGGCATCGAAGCCGAGCTCGTCACAGATGTAGCGCGCCTTCGCCGCGGACCCGACGCTGCCCACGACACGCGACGCGCCGTGCAGCCTGGCGATCTGTCCGGCGAGGCTGCCCACGGCACCGGCGGCGCCCGAGACAAAGACGACTTCGCCGCTCTGCAAAGCGGCGATCTCGAGCATGCCGACCCAGGCGGTCAGACCGACCATGCCGAGCACGCCGAGCCAGGCGCTCAAGGGCACGTCGTTTGCGAGCACGGGACGGAAGGTGGCCGCCGTGCCGAGAGCGTACTCACGCCAGCCCAGGTCGTGCAGGACGATGTCGCCGACCCTCAGGTCGGGCGACTGCGAAGCGACGACTTCGCCCACAGCCATGCCGGTCATCACTTCGCCCAGCACAAACGGCGCCGCATAGGAACTGGCGTCGCGCATGCGACCCCTCATGTAGGGGTCGACCGAGAGGAAGCGGTTGTGGACCAGGACCTGACCGGCGGTCGGTTCGGGCACCGCTCCCTCGACGACTGAGAAGTCACTCTGCCTGGGCTCGCCCTGCGGGCGGGCGACGAGATGGATCTCTTTGCTCGTGGCGGGAAGGTTCATGCGGGACGCTCCTGATCGGGAGGTCACCGACTCAGCCTGCCTGGCCGGTCGGCCTGATGAGGATCTCGTTGAGCGAGACCCGGTGCGGCTGGCCGATAGCGAAGGCGATCGCCGCTGCGATGTCCTGCGCCTGCAGCGCACCGACGGAGTCGTAGAAGCCCTGGGCACCCTCGCGAATGCGATCGTCACTGATGTGGTCGGTGAGCTCGGTGGCCACGGCGCCGGGTTCGACCACGATCACCCGTACGCTGGACGTTACGAGCTCCTTGCGCAGAGCGTCCGACCAGGCCGTGAGACCCCACTTGGTGGCATTGTAGATCGAGGAGTTGGGGCCGGTCGTGCGCCCCGCGACCGAACTGATGTTGACGATGTCGCCCTGAGCGGCGACCAGCTGCGCCAGAAAGACGTCGGTGACCAGCAGCGCGCCGGTGAGGTTGGTGTCGATCATGCGCCGCCACTCGTCGACCTTGCCGGCGTCGAACGGCGAGAGCAGCATGACGCCGGCGTTGTTGACGAGTGTGTGCACCGGACCGAGCGCAGCGCCGATAGTGTCCGCCGCGCGCAGGACGGCGTCGCGGTCCCGCACGTCGGCGATGCAGGCGACCGCTTGAGCGCCGGCGGCTGTGATCTCGGCCGCCAGAGCCTCGATGCGCTCGGCGCGGCGTGCCAGCAGCGCCACCGCGGCGCCCTCGGCCGCCAGTGCCCGCGCCGTTGCTTCGCCGATGCCACTGGATGCGCCAGTGATGACCACCGTACGTCCCGCAAGCTTCTGTGCCACGTCGTCCTCCACGTTTGACTTCGGGGATGCCTTGACCCTGCCCGCTCGCGGCCGGGAATGAAACGCAGGGGACGGCCTCAGACCGGTGCGCGGTCCGTAGCTCGGCGGCCGCAGCTGCGGCGACGCTCGATCACATTTGTGCCGTCGTCGGTGTAGGCGTACCCGTAGTAATACTTGCCCGGCGTGTAGTAGTAAGAGGTGCTGTGCTTCCCCTGCGTGCGCACGAGGAGCCCGAGCATGCGGATGGGCAGGCGCCGCAGTTGCTCGGCGGCCGTCACGAGTTGCGGCTTCTTGATCGTGTGCATGTCGACGAGGAAGATGACGCCGTCGGCCGTCGCGGCGATCGCCGAGGTGTCGCCCGAAGCGAGCATGTCCGGCGTGTCGATGAGCACGAGGTCGGCTTCGCACTTCAGCACCTGGATGATGTCGGCGAAATGCCGAGAAGCCACGATCTCGCCCGGGTTGGGCGGCAGGGGGCCACTCGGCAACACGTAGAGCCGCGCGCGCGAGTCGGCGCCCGCGGTCCAGGCGGCGAAGTCGTCGTGTCCGGGGCCGTTGTCCGGCTGCAGCTCAACCGGCACAAGCGAGTCGGCCAAGGTGCTGCGACGGGCCACCACTGTGCTCACGCCGACCTCGTTTGCGATGTGGAACATCTCGTGCTGGCGGGGGCTGCGCAGAGCCGCGTCGACGAGCACGACCTTCTTGCCGGCCAGAGCCATCGCCACCGCCAGATTGGCGACGCTGACGCTCTTGCCCTCGCCCTTGTTGCAGCTCGTGACGGCGATCGACCGCACATCACTGTCAAGCCCCATGAGGTCGAGGTTGGTGCGCACCATGCGGAAGGCCCCGGCCGCGGCCCCGTCCGGGTGACTCAGAGTGACGGGCGTCCCCAGCTTGATCGCCTTCCTGCTGATCTTGGGAATGCACCCCAGGATGGGCTGACGCATTGCCGTGGCGATCTGGTCGGGCTTGCGCACACGCGTGCCGATCTCCTCGAGCAGGAAAGCGAGGCCGATGCCGGCAAAGAGGCCGATGGCGAGACCGAGGATGGCGCTGCGTAGCGGTGTGGGCGCGTAGGGCACCGAGGGCACGGTAGCCGGCGCCAGCACGCGGTAGTTCCCAAGGGAGGTCGCCTGAAGGATCTGGAGGTCCTTCAAGGCTGACGCCACGGAGCGCCCAGAACTCTTCGGACATGTGCGTCGCGGCCCCAGGGTGCCGTATGCGCTCGACGGGCCGCTTGAGTGCATGCGTGAGCGCGTTTCGAAGCGTGCGGGTGGTCTCGCGCGCACTTCCGATGCTGTACACCTTGCCAAGACCTACGCTTTGCACGGCGACATCGCTCATCGTCTACACCACATCGGCAAACACCCGTTCTATGCGCTTGAAGTAGATGAGGCCGGTGACCAGGAGCACGCCGACGACGGCGAGCGAGATCCACACGTAGCCGCCAGGGAACTGCTGGCCGAGCAGTGCCCAGCGAAAGCCGCCGATAACGCCGGTCATCGGGTTGAGCGCGAAGGCCACGCGCAACGGGCCTTTAGCAGGCTGCGGAAGAAGCCGGTTTCAGAGAAGCACCAGTGGTCGAAGCGGCCGAGGG
>CAZFJE010000284.1:0-3662 GCA_964519555.1 uncultured Thermoleophilia bacterium | reverse complement strand
CATCGGTCAGGCGTTCTTCACCTACTGGCCGCTGGGGCGCGTCGGCGGCCTCTAAAGCGAGGCCAGATCCCGGCGCCGCTCCCTCCCGCGCCCGCATCTACGGCATCCGCGGACGCTATCGCCTGATGTACACGGTCTGGGAGGACAGGCACGGCATCACAGAGGCTGACATCGATGCGCCCTGATGCTGCGAGGACGTCGGCGAGGCGTCGGCTGCGGGGCTGTGTGCAGCAGGATTCCGAGGCGCAGAGGTCCGGCAGACCTGTGCATTCGGGCTCCGGGGCAGGCTTTGTCTCAACTCCAAGCAGTCGCTACGGATGTCTTGGGTCAGGCTCTCCTGGACTCGCAGTTGAAGGTTGAGGCGCCCTGCTAGCGGACTCGGTCTTGGGCGGTCGCCCGCGGCGCGGCAAGTCCCCGATGTCTCGTGGCAGGCGACCCGCGCGAAACAAGGCACTGCGCAAGAGAAGCTCGACGTGTGCGTTGGTGCTGCGCAGCTCATCGGCGGCCCAGCGCACCAGAGCTTCGTGCACCGCCGGATCCACGCGGAGAAGCAGTGTCTTTCTCTCAGGCATCGCCTTGAGCCTCCAAACATCAGAACCGAATCGCCAAGCCTGGCATCCTCGATTCGTTTGCCTATCGACGTAGGTGTAATAAACTGATAACAGATTATAGCTCGCAGGAGATACCCCGGCGCCTCAAGGGACAGCACGGTGAATCCGACCAGCTCGACAAAAGGACCGCGCAGAGAAGACCCATCGACGATCGCGCAAGGCGCTGCTCACGCTCTTGAGGTAGAGCACCTTACCAAGCGCTTCGGGGAGCGCACCGCCTTCTCTGACGTCTCTTTTACCGTCGACTACGGCGAGGTCTTTGGCTTCCTTGGTCCCAATGGCGCCGGCAAGACGACGACCGTGAGGACCCTGGGGACGCTGCTCACTCCGTCGACGGGCTCTGCGACTGTCGCCGGGCTTGCGCTGAGCAGGGCAAACGGGGTCGAGATCCGCCGCCGCATCGCGATCATGCCCGAGTCGCCGGGCCTCTACGGGCGGCTCACCGTCTTTGAGAACCTGCGCTGCTTCGCCGGTCTCTACGAGCTACCCAATGCTCGCGAGCGCATCGATCGTGCCTTGCGCGCGGTCAATCTCGTCGATCGCGCCAACGACCTCTGCGCGGCTCTGTCCAAGGGTCTGCGCCAGCGGGTGGGCCTGGCCCGGGCGCTGCTCAGCGACCCGCAGGTGCTGTTCTTAGACGAACCGACATCGGGTCTCGATCCCGTCGCCTCGCGCGAGGTCCACGAGCTGATCGACGGACTGCGCCAGGGCGGGGTGACGATCTTCTTGACCACGCACCGCCTCGAGGAGGCCGAACGTCTCTGCGACCGCGTGGCCATCCTGAACACCACGCTGCGCACGATCGGCCGCCCCGACGAGCTGCGCGAACAGCTCTTTCGCAAGGCGCTCATCGTCAGGACCCTCGCTCCGCTGGCCAAGCCTGAGGGCGCGTTCGGCGGCGTGCGTGGCGTCGAGAACTGGCAAGAGGACGGTTCCGGGGCCTACGTCATAGCGGTGTCAGATCCGACCGTCGCGGCCCCCGAGATCACGCGCTCTCTGGTAGCAGCCGGCGCCGACGTGCTTTCGATCGCCGAGTCGCACCACTCGCTCGAGGACGTCTACCTCGAGCTCGTCGACGAAGACGTCGAGGCGAAGGTGGGCTGCTCATGAGCCGGACGCGCATCCGCGCCATCTTCGTCAAGGAGCTGCGCGACTACCGGCGCAACCGCTTCATCATGGTCACCATGGCGCTCATGCCGGCGATCTTCATCGTACTTCCGATCCTCGACATCTTCGTCCTGCCGGCGGTGAGGGCAAGCTCGGCGGCAAGGTCGGCCCTGGACAAGCGCATCGGCCTCTCGCTGCTCTACATGCTGATCATTCCAGCCGTGGTGCCGGCCACACTGGCCGGCTACTCGGTGGTCGGCGAGCGCGAGCAAGGCACCCTCGAGCCGGTGCTCACCACGCCCGTCCGGGCCGAGGAGTTTCTGCTCGGCAAGGCTCTCGCGGTGCTGCTGCCCACGCTGGCAATCGTCTATGCGATGTTCGGCATCTTCCTGGCCTGTGTGAAGCTCTTCGCCCAGCCGGCCATCGCGACGGCCATCTTCAGCGGCCAGCATGTGCTCGTCCAGCTGCTCTTCACGCCGCTGCTCGCCGGCTGGTCGATCTGGGTCGGCCTCATGATCTCGGCGCGCGCAAGCGACGTGCGCGTCGCTCAGCAGCTCGGCATGCTTGCCAGCCTGCCGCCGCTTGCCGTGGTGGCGCTGCTGTCGCTCGGCGTGATCCACGAAAGCGTCGCACTTGCGGTCGGTCTGGGGACGGCGCTGCTGGTCGTCGACGCGGTCGGCTGGCGGGTCGTGGCGGCCGTGTTCGATCGTGAGCGACTCGTGACTGGCGGCCGCACATGACAGCGTCACTTTGCAGCAGCGGATACAGGCCAAGCTCCGAAGACAAGGAGAACGAAGATGTCGGCGACTCTGAAGGTGACGCGAGAGACGATCGGTGCCGAGATCCATCGTCGCCCGTTCGAAGTGCTGGTGGACGGTAAGGGCGTCGGGTCGTTCGCGCTGCACGAGACATTCGAGACGCCGGTCGAACCCGGCAGTCACACCCTGCAGATCCGGGAGGGCCGGTACTCGAGCCGAGAGCTTCCGTTTCAGGTGACCGATGGCCAGGTCATCGGCTTCAATAGCCAGGGCAAGAGGATCTTGCCGATCTTCCTCGTGTCATTCGTCGTTCCCAGCCTGG
The DNA here is from genome assembly GCA_964519555.1 of uncultured Thermoleophilia bacterium. Lineage (GTDB taxonomy): Bacteria > Actinomycetota > Thermoleophilia > UBA2241 > UBA2241 > Bog-752. Next base: position 864 of record CAZFJE010000284.1, on the reverse strand, counting down.
CGCTCACGCTCAAGGTCACTCGAGTGTAGTAGGTGGTCTCTTTAAGTCCGACCTTTGGATCTCGCTCAAGCAGCAGTGAAGGCCGGCAGGACGTCAAGTCGCTGGGTATGGTGCTCGCAACCCTGGACTGGCCACGGCTCGGCTTGCCGCCGCCCGTGCGGTGACCGACCAGCCACTGGACGTCCTGCGTCTCGGGCGAACCGTCCGCTACGTTGGGCGCTCGGCGTCGCGCACGACCGGCGACGCCTCTTGCGTAATCTGAGCCTGATCGGCCCGTAGGCGTCGGCCCGGGCGGCTGGCGAAGCTCGTCGTGCACCACTGGCTGGTCGACAGTGCGTCGGCAACACCGCCGTGTGCAGCCAAAATGCGAGCGGAACAGTTTCTACAGACCGTTGTCTTGGCTCCCTTCGCGCAGCCAACCCCCCGTCACCCGAGCAGATCGGTATCAGCGTTCCTCGCCGCTTGCCTCCGGTACGCGCACCCATATGCGCTTGAGCGGCGGCTCTGCCTGGATCCCCGGCGAGAGCTGGTCGTAGCGGCGAAGCGTGTTGGCCACGACATCGCCAGCATCCCAGAGGCGGATCTCGAAGTGGAGATGCCGCGCCTCCTTGAGCAAGGGTGCGGCAAAACCACCCCAGGAGACGAGCAGCCCCTGATCGGCGCCGAAGTTCTTCATGGTGCCTTGCAGCTCGCGCAGCACGGCGGCGCCGGCCGCCGTCTCGCTTGACTTGACCTGTACGCAGAGGCGCGGCGAGTCAAAGCCCATGGGACCCGAGCCCGCGATGATGTCGACCCCGCCATCGGCGCCCGCCGGCGAGACGAGCGTCTGATAACCCTGTGTCTGAAGTATCTCATCGACCAGTC
>CAZFJE010000283.1:0-3676 GCA_964519555.1 uncultured Thermoleophilia bacterium | reverse complement strand
CGGTGCGGATGTAGCGTAGCTGGTAACGCGTCAGCTTCCCAAGCTGAAGACCGCGGGTTCGAGTCCCGTCATCCGCTCCACTCTTTGCCCCGCCGCCCGCGTTCGGGCTGCCCCGTCGTCGGCGCTCGGGGCGCTTCGCCGCTCCGCGCTCGGGCCCCTCGCCGCCCGCGCTCGGGCGCTCTTTATCCCGTAGCCCACTCGCCGCCCGTCAGGGCAGCAGGACGCCCAGGTGGAGACGTTTGATGAGCAGCGCGCCGGCGGTGTTGGCTACGAGCAGGGCCGCGCCGGCAAGGCCGATCGGAGCGCCGTTGCCGGGGGACTGGCGGGCGCCGCTCGTGATGCCGTTCTGCAGCGCCGCGAACCCCTCGGCGGCCTGCTGCACGGCGGCGTCGATCGCGGGGTCGTCGGCTGCCGCCGCCGGCGGCGTGGCGGTCGTCTGCGCGCTCGCGGCGGTGCTCACCGTATGGCCGGCCGCGCGCCAGGCGTTGAGGTAGATCGTGGGGTCGACGGCGGGTCCGCCGTTCGGGTGGATCTCGAAGTGCAGATGGGGCGGCGTGCCCTTGGCGTCGCCGGTGTCGCCCACGTAACCGATCGTCTGGCCGGCGACCACGTGCTGGCCCTGCACGAGGCCGGTCGCGAACCGCGACAGGTGGGCGTAGTAGAAGTAGTCGCCGCGCGACGTGGTCAAATGGATGTTGTTGCCGCCAATGGGCGTCAGACTGACGCCGGTGATGGTGCCGTCTTGCACCGCCACCACGACCGAGCCGTACGTCGCGAAGATGTCGTCGCCCTGGTGGCCGCCGGGCGTGTCGGCGCGGTAGGCGCCGAAGGTGTCGGTGAAGCTGTACGTGCCGACGACCGGGAACACGGCGCCCGGAAAGCGGGCGAGGATCGCCGCCGACGGCGTGGCCGGTGCCGGCATGGCGCTGTAGCTGGTCGCCGGGTACGACGAGCCGGTCGAGCCCGTCGTCGGCGTGGCGGTGGCCGTTGGCCGCGCCGTGGGCGTCGCCGTGTGGCTGTGCGTGGGTGTCGGGGTAGGGGTAGGGGTGGGTGTCGGGGTAGGCGTCGGCGTGGGTGAGAGGGCGTCGAGGCTCGCCTGGTCGGCGCGCACTGCGAGCGTGCCCACGGTGATCGTCGTGCCGGCCGGCAGGCCGTCGGTGGCGACGCTGAGCGTGAGGGTCAGGCCGTTGACCGTGGCGCTGGCGTCGCCGCCGCTGCCCTGGGAGAACTCCTTGAGGATGGTAAGGGTGCCCACGTCGGGCACCGTCACGCTGCCGCCGGTCAGCGGGAGCGCGGCGTCGTCGACCCCGGTCGCGTGCAGGCCGCTCACAGTGCTGGCCGCGGCGGTCGCCTGAGCGTGACCGTCGAGCACGCTGGCCGTACCGCTCAGGTGCAGGGCGTCGGCGGTCACGACGCCGCCGAGCAGGCTGATGCCGGTGTCCGTCACATCGGCCTTTGAGACGAGGGTGCGGTCGACGAGGAACGACGAGGCGGTCGACGTGCCGCCGGCCAGCGCGAGGCCGGCGGGCAGGTCTGTGGCGGTGGCGGTGGCGGTGTTGTCGGCCAGGGCGGCGCTGACGGCGACCGCGCCGTAGGTGTGGCCGGCGCCGTCGACCGCGATGGCGGCCTGTGCTCCGGCGCCGGTCGAGTCGGCCGCGGCGGGCAGCACGGAGAGGCCGACGAGCAGCGCCGCCCCTACGGCGAGCGCCAGCGCCGCGCGAAGTGCGCGCCGGTGCTTCGGCAGCGGCTGTCGCCTGCGGCGGCCCATGATCTTGATCGAGTATAGCATCGCTCGAGCGGCTCATTCGGCGCCCGTCCCGGGGCTCCTGCCGTTCGCCGGCAGGCCTGTCGCGGGCCTTTGCGGTGTCCCGTGGGGCTGCTAGCATGTGAGTGCTTCACGGGGGCGTCTGGAACGCACCGACACCCCGCCGCGCATCCGTTGCCGAAGCTCGGGGTCCGCTGACCGTGAGTCACTCGACCGAGACCATCCGCCACGAGGCGGAACGCATGCTCAGGGCGGCCGGCGCCACCGGTGCACCCATCTCGCTGCGCGACGTGGTGAGCCACTTGAACCTCTCGCTCGTCGAACGGCGCCGCGAGCCGTTCGGCTCCGAGGCGGCGCTCGTGGCGCGCGGCGACGGCCACGCCATCGAGCTGCGCGGCAGCTCCGGCGAGCGCCGTCTGCGCTTCACGATCGCCCACGAGGTCGGTCACTTCCTGCTCCACCCCGGGCGCGTGACCAGCGAGCGCGGTGGAGTGACCAACCAGGCGACGGCCCGCCTCGAGCGCGAGGCCGACCAGTTCGCCGCCGAACTGCTCATGCCCGAGCACCTCGTACGCCAGGCCGTGCTCGACGACGGCGCCGACGCGCGCCGCCTCGCCGACCGCTTCGACGTGAGCGCGCAGGCCATGAGCCTGCGCCTGCGCCACTTGGGGCTGGTCGAGCGGCCCGCGCGCGGCGCCTGAGCCTGCGTTCGCCCCGCGCGCGGCGCTGAGCCTGTGCGCCCCCGCTTCCCGGGCGCGGCGCCGCCCGCCGGGCCCGATCGCCGCGCCGCCCCGCGACCGCCCGCCGCGCCGGCGCGCCGCCCGAGGTGCGCTGTGTCGGCCGCGGGGGAATAGAGGGGTGCCTCGCAGGGCGCGGCGCGCCGTGGTGTTCCTCGGCTGACGCTCCCGCTTGCGATGTGATGTACTACGGTGCCATCAGACCGGAGGCCACTGTGCGAGATGTCAATGTCGGCCGCAAGTTCCTGGCCGAGTACCAGAGCATCATCTTCAAGGAGCTGCTGAGCGAGATCAAAGAGCTCGCCGCGCCCCTGCAGGGCAAGCGCGTCCTGCACGTCAACGCCACCTCGTTCGGCGGGGGCGTGGCCGAGATCCTCTATACCCTGCTGCCGCTCATGAACGACGTCGGCTTACAGGCCGAGTGGCAGGTCATGACGGCCCACAACGAGTTCTTCAACGTCACCAAGGCCTTTCACAACGGGCTGCAGGGAATGCCCGTCGCGCTGACCGACGACGTGCGGGCCACCTACGAAGACGTCAACCGGCGCAACGCTGTTCAGCTCACGGGCCACTACGACTTCGTCGTGATCCACGACCCGCAGCCCTGTGCCATGCGCACCTGGGTGCCCGACGACGGCGGCGCCGGTACGCACTGGATCTGGCGCTGCCACATCGACACCTCTACGCCCGACCGGGCGCTCTACGAGTACCTGCTGCCGTTCATCCGCCGCTACGACCGGGCGATCTACACGATGGCGTCCTACGCCCCCGACGGGCTCGCCGTGCCGCTCGAAGTCGTGCCGCCCGCGATCGACCCGCTGGCCCCCAAGAACATGACGCTGGTGCCCGACGACGCGCAGTACATCGTGCGGCAGTTCGGCATCGACGTCGACCGGCCGCTGCTGCTGCAGGTCTCGCGCTTCGACCCCTGGAAAGACCCGCTCGGCGTGGTCGACGCCTACCGTCAGGTGAAGGCGCGCTGGCCTTCGGTGCAGCTCGCCCTGATCGGTTCGATGGCCTCCGACGACCCCGAGGGCTGGGATTACCTCGAGAAGCTCCACGAGTACGTGGGCGGTGACCCCGACGTCCACGTGCTCTCCAACCTCGACAGCATCGGCAGCGTCGAGGTCAACGCCTTCCAGTCGCACGCCGCGGTCGTGCTGCAGAAGTCGAC
>CAZFJE010000282.1:0-3709 GCA_964519555.1 uncultured Thermoleophilia bacterium | reverse complement strand
GGCGGTCGACATCGTCACCCGCTCGGCCATCCGCGAGATGATGCTGCCGGCGGCCATCCCCGTGCTCACGCCGATCATCGTGGCCATCGTGTTCTGGAACCACGCCTACCTCGTCCTGGGCGGCGTGCTCATGGGCTCGATCATAACCGGCCTCTTCCTGGCCATCTCGATGACGAGCGGCGGCGGCGCCTGGGACAACGCCAAGAAACTGATCGAAGACGGCGAGTACGGCGGCAAGGGCTCCGACGCCCACGCCGCAGCGGTCACCGGCGACACCGTCGGCGACCCCTACAAGGACACCGCCGGCCCGGCGATCAACCCCATGATCAAGGTCATCAACATCGTCGCCCTGCTGGTCATCCCGTTCCTGGTGCACTGACGGTGAGCGTGCGTCGCGGGGAGCCTGCGGCCTGCGGCCGCAGGCTCCCCGCGACCGTTCGAGCCCGGCCCGTCCGGACGTCCGCTCAAACCGTCTCGCCACATCCCCCCACGAAGTGCTATCGTACCGAGGTTGCCCTGCCCCGCGGCGGGGCGTCGGTATGAAGAGAGCACATCAAGTACTAGCCGTCGTCTTCTTCATCGTGGGCGCGGCGCTAGTGGTGAGGGGAGTCTCAGGTGGCGTCTGGCCCGTGTCTTTGCAGGCCCTGGCAGGGGTGCTCATGCTCGTTTTGGCGGTGTTGCGCTGGGTGTACGCCTAGCAGCGCGCGCAGCATGACCACGTCGACCGGGAGCGGCCGTTCGGGCGCTGCCGAGGCGAGGCGCTAACATGGCGCGCCGCAAGAAGCGCGAAGCGCACCTCCACAAGGTACTGGGCGTCCCGGCTCTGTTCAGCACGGCCTACGGTAACGTCGGGTCGTCCATCTACTACGCGCTGGGTGTCGTCGCGCTCTACGCCCTGGGCCTCACGCCGCTCGTCTTCGGCCTTACCGGCCTGCTCTTCGTGATGACCGCCTTTTCCTATGCCGAGGCGACTACGATCTTCCCCGAGGCCGGCGGCTCATCGAGCTTCGCGCGTCATACCTTCAACGAGTTCGTGAGCTTCGGCGCCGGCTGGGCGCTCATGCTCGACTACATCATCACGATCGCCATCTCGGCGTTCTTCGTGCCCAACTACCTGGCCACGTTCTGGCCCATCCTCAAGACCTGGCCGTACAACTCCATCGGCGGCATCGCGGTCATCGTCTTTCTCGTCGTCATCAACATCTTCGGCATCAAAGAGGCCGCCCGGCTCAACATCGTCCTGGCCATCGCCGACCTCTCCACCCAGGTGCTGCTGGCGATCGTCGGTCTGTTCGTCTTTCTGTCGCCGCGGCTGCTGATCACTCAGATCCACCTCGGTAAAGCACCGACGATGCATCAGTTCATCTACGGCATCTCGATCGGCACGGTGGCCTACACCGGCATCGAGACCATCTCGAACATGGCCGAGGAGTCGTCGAACCCGGGCCGCGACGTGCCCAAGGCGGTCAAGTTCGTGCTGGTCGCCGTGCTGGGCGTGTACCTGGCGATCTCCATGGTGGGTCTGTCGGCCATGCCGGTGCACACCAATGTGGTGCCGGTGAACCCACGGACGCATATGACGATCCCACAGCCCATCGTGCCCGATTCGGGCAAGCTGGTGAAGACGGGTCCGTGGCACTATGCGGCTTCGCCGTACGAAAAGGTCTATATGCTGCCCAACACCGACGGCACGGCCACGCTCTCGGTCAAGGCGACCGGCGCCGTCTACCAGCAGAACGGTCAGTACGTCACCAAGGTCTACGGCACGCAGCTTGCGACCGTCTACGAGGCCGACCCTCTCCAGGGCATCGTGCAGAACCTGCCGCACGGCCTGTCGTGGATGCGCATCATCCTGGCGCCGTGGATCGCCATGCTGGCGGCCACCATCCTGATCATCGGCACCAACGCCGGCATCATCGGCTCGTCGCGCCTTGCCTACTCCATGGCCAACCACAAGCAGCTCCCGCCGATCCTGAGCCGCGTGCACCCGACGCGCTTCACGCCGTACGTCTCGATCATCCTGTTCGGTACGATCGCCTCGATCCTCATCCTGCCCGGCCGGATCGGTCTGCTCGCCGACCTCTACGCCTTCGGCGCCATGATCTCGTTCACCGTGGCGCATGTCTGTGTGGTGGCCCTGCGCTTCAAGCAACCCGACATCGAGCGCCCCTGGAAGGCGCCGCTCAACGTGCGCATGGGCAAGGCCATCGTGCCGCTCACCGCTGTGATCGGCGGCATCGGCACGGCCACCGTGTGGGTCGTCGTCGTGCTCACCCACGTCGATGGGCGCATCGTCGGTCTTTCGTGGATGGCGATCGGCTTCGTCATCTACATCGTCTACCGCAAGCGCAAGGGCTACTCGCTCACCAAGACGGTCAAGTCGGTGCCGCTGCCCGAATCGGTCTCCGAGGACATCGTCTACAACCAGCTCCTGGTGCCCATCATGGGCTCGCGCATCAGCGACGAGATGATGGTGCTCGCCTGTCAGCTCGCCACCGAGAAGCAGTCGGCGGTCGACGCCCTCTATATCATCGAGGTGCCCTTCAACCTGCCGCTCGACGCGCGCTTGCCCCAGGAACGCGAGAAGGCCAAGGCGGTGCTCGAGCAGGCGGCCGTGGTCGCCGACCAGTTCGGTGTGCTCATGACACCCATCATGGTGACCGCACGCGCCGCCGGACGGGCGATCGTCGACGAAGCCAAGGAGCGCCGCTCCGAGATCATCATTCTGGGCGCCACCCGCAAACGGCGCTTCACCGAACGCGCTCTGGGCACCACCATCGACTACGTGCTGCAGCACTCCCCGTGCGAGGTGCTGATCAACCTGGTGCCGCTCGAGGGCGTCTACGTCGACGGGGTCAAGAAGGTCGAAGCCGCGGCGGAGCCGCACGCAGACGTTTGAGCGAACCCCGGTTCGCAGTATGCTGCCCACTGGAAAACTGAGGTAGCCGGGCCGCGCAGACGGCCGGCGCACCGCAACGACAAGGCGCCCTTCCGCAGGGCGCCTTTGTGAGGTGAGGGCCATGTATGTCGTTATCGCAGGCTGTGGTCGGGTAGGGTCGAGCCTGGCCATAGCGCTCAGCCACGAGGGCCACGACGTCTGCGTGATCGACGAGAGCCCCGAAGCGCTCTCGCTGCTCGGCGACGACTTCGCGGGTCAGTTCGTCATTGGTCAGGCGATCGACTGGACCACGTTGCACGAAGCGCGCCTGAGCGAAGCCGATGCCTACGTCACCGCGACCGACGGCGACAACACCAACATCGTCTCGGCGCAGATCGCCCACGAACACTTCGGCGTGCGCTGCTGCGTCGCGCGCGTGTTCGACCCGCTGCGCGCCGACCTGTTCGAACAGACCGGCATCCGTACGGTATGTCCCACCAAAGACGCCCACGATCTGCTGCACGACGCCGTGCGCTCGTGCCGGCTGTAGGAGGCGAAGAAGCATGTTCATCGTGATCGTCGGCTGCGGCAAGGTAGGGGTCAACACCGCGCGCAGCCTGTTGCACATGGGCCACGAAGTCATCGTCATCGAGCAGCGCAAGTCGCGATACGACCTGCTCGTCGACGAGCTCGGCTCGAGCCTCATGCTCGGCGACGGCACCGAGATCTGGGTGCTCGAAAAGGCGGGCATCGGCCGCGCCGACCTGGTCGTCTCGGTGACCGGCGACGACGAGGACAACATCATCATCTCGCAGATCGCCAGGCTCAAGT
>CAZFJE010000281.1:1736-3718 GCA_964519555.1 uncultured Thermoleophilia bacterium | reverse complement strand
TCGGTCTTCGTCGTCTCGGGGCCGTCGGGCGCCGGGAAGGGGACCGTCATCGCCCTCGTGCGGGCAGCGCTGCCCAACGTCGTCACCTCTGTCTCGGCGACCACGCGCGCGCCGCGTCCCGGCGAGCGCGACGGCGACCACTATCGCTTTCTCACGCGCGCCCGGTTTTGCGAGGCGGTCGCCGCCGGGAAGTTCCTCGAATGGGTAGACTACGGGGGGAACCTGTACGGCACGCTGCGCGACGACGTAGAAGGCAGGCTCGCAGCGGGCTATGATGTCATCCTCGAGATCGAGCTGCAGGGCGCGCGGGCGATAAGAACGGCGATCCCGCAAGCCCGACTGATCTTCGTGGCGCCGCCGTCGGTCGGCGAACTGGCCCGTCGTCTACACGGACGGGCGACCGACTCCGAAGCGGCGATCGCGCGGCGGCTCGAGATCGCCAAAGCCGAGATCGCCGCCGAACACGAGTTCGACGACGTCGTCGTCAACGCCGACGCCCAGCAGGCGGCCGCCGAGGTGGCCGCCATCATCAGCGCCCGGCACTGACGACGACACGCACGTAAAGCGACATAAAGGAGACCAGTGGACCGTCCCCGCATCGACGAGCTCCTGGCGCAGGCCGGCAACTCGCGGTACTCGCTCACCGTCATCGCCGCCAAGCGCGCGCGGCAGATCAACAACTACTACAACTCGCTCGGCGAGGGCATGTTCGACGAGTTCCCGCCGCCGCTCGTGACCTCGCGCAGCAAGAACCTGCTCACCATCGCCTTCGAAGAGATCGCCGAAGGCAAGATCCACTTCACCAGCAAGGTCTGAGCGACCGCTTCCCGGGCGCGCCCATGACCGACGCCGAACTCCATCTGCCGCAGCGCCACGTCCTGGTGGGCGTGAGCGGCGGCATAGCCATCTACAAGGCCGTCGAGTTCGTGCGCCTGCTCAGCAAAGAGGGCTTCAGCCCGACCGTGGTCGTCACCGAAGCCGCCAAGCGCTTCGTCATGCCGCTCACCTTCGCCGCCGTGGCGCGGGCGGGCGTGCTCGACGACGAGAGCTCGTGGCAGCCCTCGGGGGGTTGGTTCGAGCACATCGAAGCCGCGCGGCGGGCCGACGTCATGGTCGTCGCGCCGGCCACGGCCAACACCGTGGCCAAGCTCGCCACCGGCCTTGCCGACAACCTGCTCTCGGCCATCTACCTCGCGTTTCGCGGACCGGTGATCGTCGCGCCCACGGCCAACTGGGCGATGGTCGAGCACCAGGCCACGCAGGCCAACCTGAAGACGCTCGCCGAGCGAGGCGTCGAGGTGCTGCCCACTGGCGTCGGCGACCTCGCCTGCGGCGAAGAGGGCGCCGGCCGCATGGCCAGCCCCGAGGCGCTCATGACGGCGGTGCGCCGCGCCTTCGCCGGACTCGCGGCGGGCACGCTCGCCGGGCGCAAGGTCGTGGTGACCGCCGGCGGCACCCGCGAAGCCATCGACGCGGTGCGCTACATCGGCAACCGCTCGAGCGGCAAGATGGGCCGAGCGGTGGCCGACGAAGCCTACCTGCGCGGCGCCGAGGTCGTGCTGGTGAGCACCCAGCCGAGCCCCGACGCGCCCTACGCTTGCGTCGCCGTCGAGAGCGCGGCCGACATGGCCGACGCCGTCACGCGCGAGTGCGCCGACGCAGCCGTCCTGGTCATGGCGGCGGCGGTCGCCGACTACCGACCCGAGACGGTCAACGACGGCAAGCTGTCGCGGGCCGACGCACCCGAGCTCGCCCTGCGTCTCGTGCCCACCGTCGACATCCTCGCGACCACCAGGCGCGCCGGCATGGTGCGCGTGGGCTTTGCCGCCGAGGCCGGTCCGCGCATCGACAGGGCGCGGGCCAAGAAGGCCGCCAAGGGCGTCGACCTGCTGGTCTTCAACGACATCCTCATGGCCGGCATCGGCATAGGTTCCGACGAAAACGAGATCACCATACTGACCGCCGAGCGCGAGGTCCACGTG
>CAZFJE010000281.1:0-1636 GCA_964519555.1 uncultured Thermoleophilia bacterium | reverse complement strand
AGGAGGCTAGCCGATGACCGTCACCCCGCTCTCCCGCGACGAGATCCTGAGGCTGATCGACGGCTCCGTCGCCAATCTCAACCTGCGCCGTCACATGCTCGCCTGCGAGGCGGTCATGCGCGGCTTGGCCGTGCGCTTGGGGAACGACGTCGATCTGTGGGGCCTCGCCGGTCTGGCGCACGACATCGACGCCGAGGAGACCGCCGGCGACGACGCGCGTCACGGCGCACGGGCGGCCGAACGGCTCACCGAGCTGGGCTTGCCCGACGCCCTCGCGCACGCGGTCGCAGCGCACAATCCGGCGACCGGCGTCGTGGCCGAGCGGCCCATCGACGTCGCCCTGATCGCCGCCGACCAGACGACCGGCCTGATCACCGCGGCCACCCTGGTGCGGCCCGACCACTCGCTGCCCCTCGTCAAGCTCTCGTCGGTGCGCAAACGCATGCGCGAGGGCGCCTTCGCCCGCGGCGTCGACCGCGCCTCGATCCAGCGCTGCGTCGAGCTCGGCCTCGAGCTCGACGAGTTCCTGGCGGTCGCGCTCGAGGCCATGCAGGCGGTGGCCGCCGACCTGGGGCTCGCCGGCCAGTGAACGAAGGGGCTCCCTGGGACGAACGCGCGGCGGCGGCCGAGGCTGCCGAGGGCGAGCGCGCCTACGGGCTCTTTCAGACGGGGCGCCGATTTCTAGCCGAACGCCGCCCGGCGCAGGCCGCCATGTACCTCGAGCAGGCGTTGCTGGCGGCGCCCGACAAGATCTCGGTGCGCGAGGCGCTGGGCCGGGCGTACTACGCCCTGGGCCGCTTCGACAGCGCGGCCCGCGAGTTCGAAGAGCTCCTGCGGCGCGCCCCCGCGAGCGACTACGCTCACTTCGCGCTGGCGCGCTGCCTGCTGCGTCTGGGCGACGTGCGCGGCGCCCGGCGAGCGGCGCGCCTGGCGCTGGCCATGGCCCCCGATAACACCGACTACCGCCGCGCGCTCGACGACTGCCTCGAGGCGGGGTAGCGGTGACTGCCTAGACCGTCGATCGACTGCGTCGTCGCCGCTCAGGCGTGCGTCACTTCGTTGCGCGCCTAGTCCGCGCTGGAGGCGCCGGGCGTCGTGGCACCCGGCGCGACCTGCGGCGCGACGTCCTGCTGCGCCAAGGCGTCGGGGCCGGCGTGCGCCATCGCGAGCAGGATAGCGATGCGCTTCTGGATGGGCGGATGTGTGTCGAACCAGCCGGCCGACTCTTTGGTCTTCTTGCCCTTCAGCGGGTTGGCGATGTACAGGTGTGCCGTGGCCCTGGTCGCCACTCGCAGCGAGTTGCGGTCGCCGGCGATCTTCTGCAGGGCGTGGGCCAGTCCGAGTGGGTTGCGCGTGAGCTCGACTCCCGAGGCGTCGGCCAGGTACTCGCGGTGGCGCGAGATCGCCATCTGCACCATGAGGGCGAAGAACGGCGCCAGGATGGCGAGCACGATAGCGATCAGAAAGAGGATCGCCCCCGCGCCGCCGTTCGAGTTGTTGTCGCGCCGTCCGCCGAACCCGAAGAACGTCGAGCGCAGGAAGAAGTCGGAGACCAGGGCGATCATGCCGACCAGCACGCCGACCAGCGTGGCGAAGCGGATGTCGAAGTTGCGCACGTGCGACATCTCGTGGGCGA
>CAZFJE010000280.1:0-3736 GCA_964519555.1 uncultured Thermoleophilia bacterium | reverse complement strand
CCCTGATATGCCCCTGATCAACTTCGCCGCCCGCGAGATCAACTACAAGATCGTCTATTACGGCTGTGGGCTCTGCGGCAAGACCACCAACATCCAGTACATCCATCGCAAGATCAACCCTTCGGCGCGCGGCAAGCTCGTGTCGATAGCCACCGAAGAGGAGCGCACGCTCTACTTCGACTTCCTGCCCCTCAGCCTGGGCACCGTCAAGGGCATGCAGACCCGCTTCCACCTCTATACGGTGCCGGGCCAGAGTTACTACAACGCGAGCCGCAAGCTCGTGCTGCAGGGCGTCGACGGCGTCATCTTCGTGGGCGACTCGCAGATCACGCGCTTAGACGAGAACGTCGAGAGCTACCTCAACCTCTGGGACAACCTCATGGCCCAGGGCGACGACCTGAGCAAGCTCGGCTTCGTCATCCAAATGAACAAGCGCGACCTCAGCGACATCTTCTCCGTCGAAGACTTGAACGAGCTGCTCAACCACACGCAGTCGCCGGTCATCGAGGCCTGCGCCGTGAGCGGGCTCGGCGTCTTCGAAACGCTCAAGATCGTCTGCAAGCAGGTCATCGCCAAGACAGCCTGAGGGCGCCGGCCCCGGTGGTCCCGCTTTCGCGGCCTGTCCCCCGCGCTCGCTAGCCCTTCGTCCCTATGCGCTTGATCCAGTCCTTGGGCGCGTAGGTCGACACGAACGTGTCGGTCGACAGCAGCTTGCCGCCCTGTCTGACGGTGCGCACGACGCGCACCGTGCGACCGTCGAAGCCCTGCTCGAACACGGTGATGCCCCGGGACAGCGTGTCGTCGGTGATGACGCGCGGGTGGCTGCGCGAGGTACCCGATGGCTTGAAGTCGTAGAACGCGCTCGTGGTGAAGGTCACCGTGCGCCCGGTGCTGCCCACGAGGACCACGGTCACCTGCCCGTTGGCTGCCCAGCAGCGCAACAGCAGGGCGTGGCCTGTATCGTTGCGAAAACGCAGGTCCTGCGAGCCGTAGGCGACTTGGGCGTCGCGGCCGATCGGGTAGTGATCGATGTAGAAGTCGTGGGGGTGGCGCTCGACGATCGGCAGCCCGGCCAGGAAAGCGGCGTTGAAGAGCGTCGTGGCGAACTGGCAGAGTCCGCCCCCCACTCCCGGCCGCAGCACGCCGTCGTCGATGACGGGGGCGTAGTCGAAGCCCCGGTTCACCGTGCGCGGACCGAGCGTATCGTTCAGCGAAAAGACCGAACCGGCCTTGATCACGGTGCCGTCGACCAGCTTCGCGGCCTGGGTGATGTTCTGCGTGCGCGGCTTGTTGTCGGGGTCGAAGTAGGTCGTGAACTGCGAGCCCAGGCCGTCGAGCCCGAGGGCCGTGAGCTGGTCGGTCGTCATGGTGGGCTCGAGCACGGTGAGCGGCACCACGACCTCGCGCAGCCCCGGCTGGCTGGCGACGTAGTCCATGTCGGACAGCAGGCGCGGCATGTCGAGCCCAAAGCCAGCCCTGCTGGGCCTGATCTGCACCTTGCGCCCCTTCACGATCACCGTGGCGTTGACCGCCGGCTCTTCGACGAAGGCGAACAGATGCAGCAGGGCGGTGCGTCCCCGCGGGTTGTCGAAGGTGAGCGGCGTCGTCGTGGCGTCGGCGCCCGTGTTGACCGAGAGCATGGTCGCCATGCTGGCAGGGCTCAACTCGATCTCGCGGCCGCGAAAGCGCAGGTGCAGCGGCGTGGCAAGGTAGGTGGCGGCCTGGGCGGCGGCGGTCTGGGCGGCGGCCGTGTCGACGGCGGGTTGCGAGACCATGAGCGGGGCGGCCCCCGTGAAACTTCGCCAGCTCGCGAGCGCGGCCATGATCTGGGCCCTGAGGCGGGTCGCGTCGATGGCCAGACCCGTGGCTGCGGGGTGCACGGTGACGCGGTCGCCGACCAGGGCCAGCGTGGCGTCGCGCGGCGCGAGCGCCGCGGCCGGCGCGAGCTTCTGCAGGGTGGCCTGGTAGGCGGCGCCGTCGAAGGCAACGACTGGGGCGACTGCGCCGCCGCCGCCGGTCCAGAGGCGCAGACCAAGCACGTCGTGGCGCCCGCGCGCGACCGCTTGGCGGACCGTCGCCGCGATGTCGATCGAGATGCCGAGCTGGGCCAGTGTGAGCCTGAGCGGACCCTGCCGGGTGTCGACCATCACGGTCGACAGGTCGCGTGCCGCGAGCTCGCGTGAGAGCGCGGCGCGGGCCTGGGCGGGGTGGTCGCCGGCGAGGCTCACGCCGCCCGCCGTGACGCCGTAGGGCACGCGGCCGTAGAGCAGCGCCTGCGCTACGGCACCCGCGACGAGCGCCACTACGACGAGGCCGAGCGCCGCGCAGGCGGCGACCAGCGCCCGCCGTCGCCGTCGCGCGACGGGGTCGGGTGCGGCCGCTGTCGTTTCGAGGGGTCCGTTCACGTCGGTCGGCCGGCCGTGAGCCGGCGTCGTCACAGGGTTCACCGTGCGACTCGCGCTTTCCTTGGAAGAAGTCCCACCTGAGGTATCTATCGGACGCTGGGCGCAGGGCTTGACCGCTCGCGGCGCCGCCGGCCGTGGTGCGGCCGGCTAGCCGGTCTTGGCAGCGATCACCGCGCGGACCCTGCCCACGAAACCTTCGGCCATCTGCTCGGAGGCGTCGGGGTCGGCGCCCTCGGCGTACACGTGGAACAGCGCCTCGTCGGCGTCGGGCAGGATCTGAGCCCAGCCGCCCGAGTAGAAGACCTTGATGCCGTCGAGCAGGCTGAGCTCGTGTCTGTCGCTGCGCTGCAGCTCCTCGGTGACGGTGCGCATGACCGTGCCCTTGAGCGACCAGGGGCAGCCCACCGTCTTGTGAACGAGCGTGCTCGAGGGGATCTGGGCCACCTGTTCGGAGAGCGGAACCGCGCTGGGCGCGAGCAGCTCGAGCAGCTTGCCCAGGCTCATGAGGGCGTCGAAGGCCGGCAGAAACTCGGGGAAGATGTAGCCGCCGCCGATGGCCCCGGCAAAGGCCACGTTGTCGGCGGTCGAGGCCTCCATGAGGGCCGGCAGCGAGACCTTGGTGCGCTCGATCTCGATGCCGAAGGGCGCCGCCATCTGTTCGGCCAGGCGCGTGACGGTGAGCGGCAGCGCGATGGTGCGGCCCTGGGGCAGCCGGGCGGCCACCAGGCGCACGAAGAGCAGCAGCGCCTTTTCGAGCGGGATCTCCTGGCCGAGCTCGTCGACCAGGTAGAGGCGCTCGGCGCCGGGGTCGATGACCGCGCCGAGGTCGGCGCCCATCACCTTGACCAGGCGCTGGACGTCGGCGATGTTGACGCCCAGCTCGCTCGGCGCCACGGTCGTCTTCTGCTCGTCGGTGAAGGCGTGCAGCGAGATGACCTCGGCGTTCAGGTAGGGCAGCACCAGGGGCAGCACGAGCGCTATCGGCGAGTAGGAGTAGTCGATCACCAGGCGATAGGCGCGCGAACGGATGAGCTCGGTGTCCCACGACTTGGTGAGCCCGCGCATGTAGGTCTCGTGGGCCCGGTCGGGGAAGTGGATGCGCCCCATCTCGGTGTAGAAGGCGCGGCGAAAGTCCTGGCGTCCGTAGAACTTCTCGATGTTCTTCTGGGTCTTCTCGCTGATCGGGATGCCGGGCGGCTCGAACACCTGGATCTGGATGACCTCGGGGTCCCAGCTCGAGATGCGCACGTGGATGCCGCCGGCCGCGTTGCCGCCCTTGATCTCGAAGCGGTTGACCGCCGCCGAGCTCACGCGCAGGTCGCGCACGTCGA
>CAZFJE010000279.1:0-3766 GCA_964519555.1 uncultured Thermoleophilia bacterium | reverse complement strand
GGGACCTCACGGTACCCCGTGGGAGGCTGGCCTTCTCATCCCATCTGCTAGACCACCCGGAGCAACGAACAGAGGGGTACAGTCAGGCGCTCGTCCGGCGCGGTTCGGCGATACACAAGCCTCCGGGCCCTTGGCCGCCGTCGGTGCTCCGGCGTTGTGGCGATAGCGAAGGCCGGGCCAACGCCGGCGCTTCGTGCCGCCACCGTATGGCCGATAGCGAAGGCCGGGGTAAGGGCGAAAGGTCGGCCTGCGAGGTGCCAACGCTCTCAAAGTGCGGTTGCGGACCGGGACCGAGACAGCCCCGACCTGTAGCCCTTGCCCCGGCCGGAGCGCCCTCCGAGACAGCCCCGACCTGTAGCCCTTGCCCCGGCCGGAGCGCCCTCGGCGCGCAGCTCAGGTGACCTTGATCGTCAGCCTGGCGCCCACCGCCTGACGGTTGCCCGCCAGGTCGACCGCCACCAGGGTCACGGTGTACGTACCCCGCGCCTTGGGCCTGAACGACCAGCTGCGCAGCACGCCGACCGCCGCCGCCGGGGGCGTCGCCGACGACACGACGATGCCCGTCGACGAACGCGCCACGATCGTCGCCGACGCCTTCGGACTGAGCTGATCGGTGACCTCGTAGGCCGCGCGCAGCGTCTTGCCCAGCTTCATGGTCACGGCGCCCGAACGCCAGGCGGCGACTGGCGGCACTGTGTCCACGTACAGACCCATGGCGGCGACGGTCGTACCGACCGCGTTCGTGGCCGACAGCGTGCAGACGTATGCTCCGTCGGCGACTACGTTGCCACTGGCGTCCTTGCCGTCCCAACGCCAGGCGCGCGCGCCGCTTGCCAGACTGCCGAGAACGACGCGGCGCACGACCGCACCGTTGCGCCCGGCCACCGTCACGCTGACCTTGGCAGCGCGCGTCTGACGAAACGACAGCAGGGTGGTGTCGCTTGCGCCGTCGCCGTTGGGCGACAGCCAGACCGGCGCGATGCGCGCGTGACCGATGGTATCGTCGACCACCACGGCGCGCGTCGCGGTCGCCGTGTTGCCGGCCGCGTCGGTCACGCCCACCACGACGCTGTACGAGCCGTCGGGGGCGACCGCAAGCCCGGCGCCCGAGCTCACCTTGCCGTCCCACACCAGATGCACCGGGCCCGCCTTGGTGGCCGTCGGCCCGACCGTGCGCACCACGGCGCCGGCGGCATTGCGCACGCTCAAGGTGGTCGTACCCGCCTCGCTCACCGTGAGGGCGATCTGCGCGGTGTCGCGGCTGCGATCGCCGTTCGGACTGATCATGGCCGGCGACACCGCAAGACCCGAGATGACCGGGGCGACGGTGTCGAGACGGATCGCCAGGCTCGCCGGCCGCGCGGTGCCGTTCGCGCTGGTCGCGTCGAAGGTCGCCGTGTAGGTGCCGTCGGGCGCCCGAACGCCGGCGTCGCGACCGTTCCACACCGCGCTCGCCGTCGTGCCGGTACCGGCGAAGCGGGCGACCTCGCTGCCCGCCGCGTTGCTCAGGGCGATGCTCCAGCCGTCGTCGCCCGACAGCCCGGCTCTCAAAGTGACGCTGTCGCGCACGCCGTCGCCGTTGGGGCTGAAGGCGGGCGGCGAGGCGCTGGGCGTGTACATCTTGGGGTCGCCGATCTGAGCAACGGCGGCGCGGATCGCGGGCAGCATGCCGAACAGTACGTTGCCTGGGCACTCCGTGTAGTTCACCTGGCGATGGCCCACGATGACCGGCACCGTGACCCATTGCCCTGCCCTGTACTTCTCGGTCTCGAGACACTCCACGCGCGACGTGCCCTGCGGGTCGAGGTGCGACAGGTCGAGCTTCCAGGCCAGCAGGCGCTCCAACGAGGTCAGCGCCGCTTGCGAGGGCGCCACCGACTGGAAGGTGCCGATCAGCGAGATGCCGGTGCTCATACTGTTGAAGCCCAGCACCTGGGCCCCGATCACGGCGCTGGCGACACCGCCGTAGCGGCCCTCGTAGATCGTGCCGAAACGGTCGATCAGGAAGTTGTAGCCGATGTCGTTCCAGCCGTTGACCTGGGTGTGGTAGTAGTAGATGCCGCGCACGAGCGCCGGCGCCTGAGAGCGCGAGTAGGTGTTGGCGTTGACGGTGTGATGCACGAAGGCACAGCGCACCACCCCGTACGAGGGCGAGCCCGAGCGCAGCGACTCGTCGGCGCCCCACTCGGCGCGCGACACGATCGTCGGTTCGGGCGGTCCGCCCACCGTAGTGGCTGCCACGACCGCTGCGCCGGCGGCGTCGGGGGCCGTCGTCGAGATCGCGGACGTCGCCTTCGACGCCGTGAGCGCCGCCTCCGAGGCGGCGGACGCCGTCGTCGAGACCGTCGTTGCCGCACCAATGGCCGCAGCGCTGGGCTCAGGCGCGGCCGGAGCCGCGACCTGCGAATCGATGCAGGCAAAGCGCACGTCGCTCACCGGCGCGCCGCCGGCCTCGCACTGCACGTATCGCGCGACGCCGACCCAGACCGGCTCGGTCACCAGGTCGGCGGCACTTTCGACGCTGCCGGCAGGTCCACTCTGCGCGTCGGCCCTCACGGCGAACCACGGCGTCCACGAGAGCCCGTCGAGACTGACCCGCAGGTGGAGCTGCGCGGCGCGCACGCCGGCGCTCGTGGAGCGGAACAGGACGCCGATCATGTCGAACCGGGCTCCGGTGTCGACCGTCGTGGCCGCGCGACCGTCGGGCCCGATACCCGCCGGCAGCACCCGTGCGCGCCGTGCGCCCAACGTGAAGGGCGCGACGTCGCTGGCTCGACCGAGGGGTGCCGCACGCAGCGCCGTGCCGGCCGACGTCGCCGCCCCCGTCGAGGGGAGGGCGACGATGAAGCCGGTGGTCGAAGGCGTGGCTGAAGGCATAGCTGAAGCCGCGGCCGAAGGCGCAGCCAGGACCGTCGCCGCGCAGGGGCCCAGCGCGCCGAGCAGCAGCGCCACGCCGCCCGCCAGGACAGCGGCAACGACTGAACGAGCGGGCAGGCGGCGTCGTCTGGACGGCGCGGCAGCGACAGGTGGGAAGACTGAGGAGAGACGACGAAGACGGCACGACGGTAAGCTCATTGGCACTCCCCTGGAGGCTCGTGCGGTCATCGTCGTCACAACCGCTGACAACCTTTACGGGTCGGCCTTGCCCGGAGGCGGCCGCTCGAGCGCCCACCGGCCCCGTCCACCTTAGTGCGCAACGGCGGCCGCGCCCAGCGTTGTCGTCGGCCTCGACCGGCGCGCACGACGGCGCGCCGCGGCTCGGAGCAGGGCGGCCGCCGTCACGACGGCGCCCTGCTCCGAGCCTTTGTGCGGGTGAGAGGCCGGCGCCCGGCAGGCGCCGGCGACGTGCTCATTCCGAAGCGTCGTCCTTGGCCTGGGTCATGCACGACCAGACGGGCTGGTAGACGCGGTCGACCTCGTCGGCGTAGTCGTCGAGGTCGGCCCGCAACTGCGTGATGAGCGTCTCGGCGCCGATGTGGGTGGGATGGGCGCCAGTCTGCTCGATGATCTCGCGCGAGTGGTGCGGGTTGTCGATCAGCATGCACGGCATGAGCAGGTTGTGGTTGAAGGGCTGACGCCGGCGGATCTCCTGGAAGAAGGCCGACGAGAACGCCTCTTTGAGCGAGACGTCGTGCACGTTGTCGGTGGCGAAATGCGTGAAGATGCAGGGCTCGACCCAGCCCTCGTTGTTGATATGGATGTAGTGCTTGCCGGCGATGCAGCCCTTGACGTACGGCGCGTCGCCCCAGAAGTCGACCGGGAACAG
>CAZFJE010000278.1:0-3781 GCA_964519555.1 uncultured Thermoleophilia bacterium | reverse complement strand
GGGGCGGTGGGCAAGAGCGCCCAGTTCCCGCTGCACGTCTGGCTGCCCGACGCCATGGAGGGCCCGACCCCGGTCAGTGCCCTCATCCACGCCGCCACCATGGTCAACGCCGGCGTCTACATCATCGCGCGCAGCTACCCGCTCGTGAGCCACTCGCACACCGCCATGCTGGTGGTCATGTGCGTGGGCACCTTCACGGCCATCTACGCGGCCTGCATCGCCCTCACCCAGAACGACATCAAGAAGGTGATCGCCTACTCCACCATCTCGTCACTCGGCTTCATGTTCATGGCCCTGGGCGCCGGCGCCTGGGTGGCCGCCATCTTCTACCTGTTCGCCCACGGCTTCTTCAAGGGCCTGCTGTTCCTGGGCTCGGGCTCGGTGATCCACTCCATGTCGGGCGAGCAGGACATGCGCCGCATGGGCGGCCTGCGCAAGAAGCTGCCCATCACCTTCTGGGCCATGATGATCGGTGCCCTGGCCAACGTGGGCCTGTTCCCGTTCGCCGGCTTCTGGGCCAAAGACGAGATCCTGGGCGGCGACTTCGCGGCCCACTACTACTTCGTCTGGGTGGTCGGCCTGGCCACGGCCTTCCTGACGGCCCTGTTCATGTTCCGCCTCATCTTCCTGACCTTCTGGGGCGAGAACCGCGCCGCGCCCGACGTGCAGCGCCACATCCACGAGTCGCCGCGCGTCATGACCTGGCCGCTCGTCATCCTCGCGGTGCCGGCGGCCGTGCTCGGCCTGGTCGTGGGACTGCCGCCCGACGGCGGCTGGCTGCACACCTTCCTGGCGCCGGTGTTCTTCAACGTCGAAAAGGAGCACTTCGTCTGGGCGGGCACCGGCGGCGGCCTGCTGCTGCTCTCGCTGGCGGTGGTGCTGGCGGGCATCTACACCGCCTACGTGGCCTACCTGCGGCGCCCCGGCCTGCCGGCGCGCGTCGCCGCGCTCGTGCCCTGGGCCTATCAGGCCTCGTATCACAAGTTCTACATGGACGAGTTCTACGAGGGCGCCGTGATCCGTCCGGTCATGGGATTCGCCACCTGGCTGTGGACGTTCGTCGACGTCAAGGTCATCGACGGCGCCGTCAACGGCCTCGCCTGGGCGTGGGGCGCGCTGGGGCGCGCCCTGCGGCCGCTGCAGACCGGACGCGCCCAGAGCTACGCCTTCGGTGTGTTCGGCGGCCTGTTCGTGCTCGTCATCCTCATCCGGTACTTCTGGGGGGCATAAGTGGGCTGGCACCAACAGGCGGGCTTTCCGATCCTTTCCGTCATCACCTTCCTGCCGCTCCTGGGCGTGGCGCTCATCGCCCTGTTCGGCAAGGGGCGGCCGCAGTTCTACAAGGTGGTCTCGCTGATCGTCACCTTCGCGGCCTTCGTGCTGGCCACGGTCATGCTGCTGCGCTTCCACTCTCACCTGCCCGGCATGCAGTTCACCGAGAACGTCATGTGGATCAAGCGCTTCAACATCCATTACAGCTTCGGCGTCGACGGCATCGCCGCGCTGCTCATCTTCCTCACCACGCTGCTCGGCTGCATCGTCATCATCGCGAGCTGGCACTACGTGAGCGACCGCGAGCGCGGCTTCTTCATCTCGCTGCTGCTCCTGCAGGTCGGCATGACCGGCGTGTTCTGCGCCACCGACCTCTTCCTGTTCTACGTGTTCTGGGAAGCCATGCTCATTCCCATGTACTTCATCATCGGGATCTGGGGCGGGCCCCGAAAGATCTACGCCGCCATCAAGTTCTTCCTGTTCACGCTGGTGGGCAGCGTGCTCATGCTGGTGGCCATCATCGCCCTGGTCTACTACGCGCGCACCAACTCACCGGTCGGCCTGACCTTCAACATCCAGCAACTGTCGCACCTGGTGCTGCCCTACAACCTGCAGATCTGGGCGTTCCTCGCCTTCTTCCTGGCCTTCGCCATCAAGGTGCCCATGTGGCCGCTGCACACCTGGCTGCCCGACGCCCACGTCGAAGCGCCCACGGCGGGCTCCGTGATCCTCGCCGGCGTGCTGCTCAAGATGGGCGGCTACGGCATGTTGCGCCTCTGCCTGCCGATCTTCCCCGACGCGGCCGTGGCCTTCATACCGCTCGTCGTGGCCCTGTCGATCGTGGCCATCATCTACGGCGCCCTGGTCTCGATGCAGCAGAAGGATCTGAAGAAGCTGGTGGCCTACTCGAGCGTGAGCCACATGGGCTTCGTCACCTTGGGCATCTTCGTCTCGATCGCCGTGCTCAACAACGCCCAGGGCATGGAGGGCGCCATCCTCGTCATGTTCAGCCACGGCCTGCTCACCGGCGCCCTGTTCCTCATCGTCGGCTTTCTGTACGAGCGCACGCACACCCGCGACATCGCCTCGATGGGCCGCCTGGCCACGCCGTTGCCGGTGCTCGCCGGGTTCTTCCTGTTCTTCGCCCTCGGCTCTATGGGTCTGCCCGGCCTGTCGGGCTTCGTCGGCGAGTTCCTGAGCCTGCTGGGGCTGTTCCGTTACTCCCACTGGATGGCGGCCGTGGCGGCCCTCGGCGTCATACTCGCCGCCTGTTACCTGCTCTGGATGTACCAGCGCACCATGTTCAACGACCGCGGCGACGACGCCGTCAAGCCGAGCTTCTCGCTGTCCGACTTCAAGGCCCGCGAGATCGCTTCGCTCATGCCGCTCGTGGTGCTCGCGGTGTGGGTGGGCGTCTACCCGAACACGTTCCTCAACCTGCTCCACCTGCCCGTGCAGCAGATCGTCGATCGCGTCGTGCCGTCGCTCGCGCAGGCCCACGGCGGCCCGCTCGCCCAGCTCGCGCACTTCACCCGGGGGCTGCTCTAAATGAACGATTCGATCATCGTCGTGCTGCCGCTCGCCATCGTGCTGGCGACGGCTCTCGTCGTGCTGTTCGTCGATGCCTTCGCCGCCAAACAGCCGCTCGTGCCGGCCTGGGTCGCGGCGACCGGCCTCGTGGTGGCCGCCGCGGTGGCGGTGGCCCAGTGGACGACCTGGCGCGGCGGCGGCGCGTTCTGGCGCGTGTTCACGGGCGGCCTTGTCATGAACGCCCGCCGCGGGCAGTACGGCTTCAGCGGCATGGTGCGCCTCGACCAGTACGGCCTGTTCTTCACGGTTCTGTTCTGCGCCGTCGGTGTGCTCACCATCATGCTGTCCGACGACTACCTCGCGCAGCACCACATCAAACCCGGCGAGTTCTACGCGCTGCTGCTGCTCATCCTGGCCGGCACGATCGGCATGGCGGTCTCGACCGACCTGATCGCCCTGCTCGTCTCGTTCGAGCTCATGTCGCTGCCCAGCTACGTGCTCGCCGGCGTGCTGCGGTCCGACCGGCGTTCGGGCGAGGCCGCCATCAAGTACTTCATCAACGGCGCCTTCTCGTCGGCGGTGCTGGCCTTCGGCCTGGCGCTCGTCTACGGCGTCACCGGGCAGACAGGGTACGGCCCCATCCGCGACGTCCTGGCCCACACCGACCCACGCAACGCCATGCTGCTGGTGGCCCTGGTGCTGGTGTCGACCGGCTTCGGCTTCAAGGTCGCCGCGGTGCCCTTCCACGGCTGGGCGCCCGACGTCTACGAAGGCGCCCCCACGCCGGTCACCGCCTTCATGTCGGTGGGCATCAAGGCCGGCGCCTTTGCCGGGTTCCTACGCCTCGTCGGACCGGCCCTGCTGCCGGCCGCACAGGGCTGGTCCGACGTGCTGATCGTGCTCGCCGTGGCCACCATGATCGTGGGCAACGTGCTCGCCCTGCCGCAGCGCAACCTCAAGCGCATGCTGGCCTACTCGA
>CAZFJE010000277.1:0-3781 GCA_964519555.1 uncultured Thermoleophilia bacterium | reverse complement strand
CCGCCGTCGAGGCCCCAGAGCAGCGTACCGGCCAGGGCGCCGTAGCCGAACAGGCTGTGCACGGCCGACGCCAGCACCGGCGACGCCGTGGCGCCCCACAGCGAGGTCAGCAGCCTCGACAACCAGCCGCCGACGAAGAACAAGAAGGCAAACACCGAGGCCAGCACGGCCAGCAGGATGGGCACGCCGGTGATCGGCGAGGTCGTCGCCGCCCAGTAGCGGTCGGCGGCGGGCGCAGCGGCCTGGCCTTCGGTACAGGCTTCGGCGACCGCGGCGGCGGCGGCATGACGGGCGGCCGCTATGGACACGGCGAGCGTGGCGCGCTCGGCCGAGGCGACGATGGCGCTGCCCGGCTCGAAGGCCGCCGTGAGCTCGTCGTCGCCTTCGAGCAGCGCCAGGGCGGCGGCGCGCGGCGGCAGCCCCTCGGGCACGGCGCGCGGACTGTCGGCGAGTTGCGCTTCGAGGTCGGCGACCTGGGCTTCGATACGCTCCGAGTAGCGCACGGCGCGGCCGCGCCCCAGACCATCGCTGCCGGTGGCCACCGCGGCGGCCGTGGCGACGAGCTCGTCGAGCCCCTCGCCGCGCCGCGCGACCGTCGGGATCACCGGCAAGCCGAGCGCCTGCGAGAGGGCGCGTGGGTCGATGCGCAGCGACTGGCGGTGGGCCTCGTCGATCAGGTTCAGGGCGATCACCACGCGCGGGCCCAGGTCGACGATCTGCAGCACGAGGTAGAGGTTACGGGCGAGGTTGGTGGCGTCGACCACGGCGATGACCACGTCGGGCTGCCAGTCGAGCAGCCCGTGGCGCGCCACCCACTGGTCTTCGGAGACGGGGTCGAGGGCGTAGGTGCCGGGCAGGTCGATGAGCTGCACCTCTTGCCCGGCCCAGGTGGCCGCGGCGACGTTCAGGCCGACGGTCATGCCCGGGTAGTTGGCGGTCTCGACCGCGGAGCCGGTGAGGCGGTTGAAGAGGGTGGACTTGCCGACGTTGGGATTACCGGCGAGCGCGACCACCAGAGCGTTCGCCGAGCGCCGCTCGGTGCTCAGTGGGGTGCAGCAGGCGGTCGCCACCGGGGGAGTCCTTACGCCTGCACGAAGATCTTGCCGGCGACCTCGCGCCCGAGTGCGTACCGGGCGCGTCCGACGCGCACCAGCAACGGTCCGCCGAACGGGGCGACGTCTTCGACGGCGACCGCCGTCTGGGGCAGCAGGCCGAGCGACGACAGGTAGCGCAGCAGCTCGGGCTGCTCGTCGGAGACGAACGAGATGGTGCTCTTCTGCCCGGCCGACAGCTCGGCCAGAGGCCGCGCGTGCTCTTCGGGAAGGTCGCCGTCGGGCGTGGGGATGGCGCGACCGTGGGGGCAGGTCTGCGGGTTGCCCAGGTGCGCCGCAAGGCGTTCTTCGACCTCGTCCGAGAGGACGTGCTCGAACTTGCAGGCTTCGTCGTGCACCTGGTCCCAGGGAAGATCGAGGTAGTCAGTGAGGAAGCGCTCGCTCAGGCGGTGGCGACGCACGAGGCGCAAGGCCTCGCGGCGGCCCTCTTTGGTGAGCAGCACGTGGCTTGCCTGGTCGCGTTCGACCAGGCCTTCGGCGGCCAGGCGCGCGACCATCTGCGAGACCGAAGGCGCCGCCAGGCCGAGCTCGTCGGCCACGCGGCCGACCGTGGCGCCCTCGGGCTGCTGGGTCAGCTTGAAGATCGCCTCGAGGTACTCTTCGCGACTCTCACTACGTACGGCCATATCGGCTCCCTTCGCTCCTCGCTTAGGATAGCCTACCTGTCCGACTTCGGCAATGTGATAGCGAACCCTTAGTTTGCGCTCGCAGGCGGTGCGCGGCGAAGCGATACCACGTTGTTCGTAGCGACGAAGCCCGGCCCGTCGCGAGCCTATGGCCCGCCGTCGGCCCGGCCCCGAAGACCGTCGCGAGCGCCTGAGCGCCTCGACCCGTCCCGCCCACCCCGGTTGGCGCTCGACAGGGGCTTGGGAGTACCATGTGACGTGGGGATGGAGTCCCCCATTGAACGCCCCGCCCGGGGCTGATGGCTCCTGTCGCGCTTTACGCCAGCGCCCACAGGGCCATCATCAAGGAGGACTTCGTCATGCAGCACCTCTTCGCCATCGCCACGCTCTGGCTCGCCCTGGCGGTGGTCGCCGCCGTCATCGCCAACCGCCTGCACATCGCGATCGCGCTTGTCGAGATCTGCGTGGGCGTGGTCGTAGCAGCGGTCGCCACGCACTTCGGCTGGTTCGACGGCCTCGGCTCAAACCAGCAGTGGCTCCAGTTCCTCGCCTCAACGGGCGCGGTGATGCTCACCTTCCTGGCCGGCGCAGAGCTGGACCCCGCGGTCATCCGCACCAAGCTGACCGAGGTCTCGGTCGTCGGGCTGGTGGGCTTCGCGGCACCGTTTCTCACCTGCGCGGCCGTCGCGTACTGGGTGCTGGGTTGGAACAGCCAGGCCAGCCTGCTGGCCGGCGTCGCCCTCTCCACGACCTCGATGGCGGTCGTCTACTCGGTGATGCTCGAGACCGGCTTCAACCGCACCGCGTTCGGCAAGGGCATCCTGGGCTCGTGCTTCATCAACGACCTGGGCACGGTGATCGCGCTCGGCCTGCTGTTCGCGCCGTTCACCTACAAGACCGTCGTCTTCGTCGCCGCCACGGTCGTGACGTGCGTCGTGCTGCCCTTCACCATCAACCGCATGACGCGCATCTACGGCCACCGCACGGCCGCCATCCGCACCAAGCTGATCATGGTGGTGCTCCTGGGACTCGGCGCGCTCGCCTACTGGGCGGGCAGCGAGGCCGTCCTGCCGGCCTACATCGTGGGCATCGTCCTGGCCGGCGGCGCCGCACAGGACCACCACTGGATCCGGCGACTGCGCACGCTGACCGTCGGCTTTCTCACGCCCTTCTACTTTCTGCGCGCCGGCACGCTGGTCAGCGTGAGCGCGGTGGCCGCGGCCCCGCTCGTGGTGCTCGCGCTCTTTGCCGGCAAGGTCGGCGCCAAGATCTTCGGCCTCTTCCCCGTCGTCGGGCGCTTCCGCCGCGAGCGCAAGGAGCGCTGGTACTACACGCTCATGATGTCGACCGGCCTCACCTTCGGCACCATCTCGGCGCTCTACGGCCTGAGCCACGGCATCGTCACCCAGAAGCAGTACTCGTACCTGGTCGCCGTGGTCATCGGCACGGCAGTGATCCCCACTATGATCGCCAGCCTGGCATTCGTGCCGCGGCACCTGCTGCCCGCCGCGGCGACCGCGGTCACGGTGGACGACGCGGCGGCGGCGGCGCGCGAAGAGCTCGACCTCGAACAGGAAGAAACCGAAGAGGTCACCGAAGAAGGTTGAGCGCCAGGGCGGCCCGCGCGCTGCCTAGCCAGACGCCTGTCCGCTTACAGCAGCGCGGCGAAGCGGCCCTCTTGCACCGCGCTCGCCACAGCTTCGATCTCGGGCGCCAGGTAGCGGTCTTCGACCAGGTGCCTGGCCAGGCCGCGCACCACGGCGTGCGCCGCGGCGGTGCCCACGCCGGGCTTGAGGGGCGCCAGCAGGTCGATCGCCTGGGCCGCGCAGAGCGCCTCGATGGCGAGGATCGAGTACACGTTGCGGGTCACCTGGAGCAGCTTGAAGGCCGCCGTCATGCCCATGCTCACATGGTCTTCCTGGTCGCCCGACGAGGGGATCGAGTCGACGCTCGCCGGGTGGCACAGCACCTTGTTCTCTGAGACCAGGGCGGCGGCGGTGTACTGGGCGATCATGTAGCCGTTGTTCAGGCCGCTGTCGGCGG
>CAZFJE010000276.1:0-3809 GCA_964519555.1 uncultured Thermoleophilia bacterium | reverse complement strand
AGGGCGTGCACGCCCTCGACTTCGCGGCAGGCCATGTGAGCGATCTTGGCGATGACGGTGTCGCCGATCTCGAACTCGCCCGCTGCCATGGGCGCGCCCGGCGCGTCGGGCGTGACCGGCGGTTCGCCGGGCGGCGTTTCGGGTGCTTGCTGGTCGGCCATGTGCGGGCTCCCCGGTCGGAAAAGGGCGTGCGTTACGTGCTTGGCCTACTCTACCCCGCCGCAGCGCCGGCCGCGACGGCCGGCGCTGCTCGGGCGGGGACTCAGCCGCACTTGGAGTAGCCGCACAGGCGGCAGACCACACAGCCGCCTTCGTGTTCGATGGAGCCGCCGCAGTCGGGGCAGGCGCCCTGGGCGACCTCGACCAGGGCGAGCTGCGGCTCGAGCGTGGCGGCCGGTGCGGCGCCGCCCGAGATGTAGCGCCGCTCGATGGCCTTGCCGATGGCGTCGGCGCACGACAGCGTGGCGTTGGGGCCCATGCCGTAGGGTACGTGGCAGCGGATGCCCTTGAGCTGGTCGACGACCTCGCTTGGGGCGGCGCCCTTCTTTAAGGCCAGTGAGATGAGCCGGCCGAGCGCTTCGGTGTTCGACGAGGCGCAGCCGCCGGCCTTGCCCATGTTGGCGAAGACCTCGCGCGGGCCGTGCTCGTCGTCGTTCATGATGACGAACAGCTTGCCGCAACCGGTGTCCATGCGCTCGGTCTCGCCCGACAGCAGGCGCGGACGCGAAGGCCGCGTGGTGGCGATGCCGCCGGCGGCGGGGTCGCGTGGGGCGCCCTGCTTGTAGGCGGCGCCCACGTTCAGCACCTGCTCGTCGCGGCTGCCGTCGCGGTAGATGGTGACGCCCTTGCAGCCCGAACGGAAGGCGAGGCGGTAGACCTTGTCGACGTCGTCGGTGGTGGCGTCGTGGGGAAAGTTGACCGTCTTTGAGACGGCGTTGTCGGTAGCGTCCTGGAAGGCGGCCTGCAGCTTGATGTGCCACTCGGGCGTGACGTCGTGGGCGGTGGCGAAGACCTTGCGCCACACGGCCGGCACGTCGTCGACGTGGCGCGCCGAACCCTTGTCGGCGACGCGCTTGATAAGCCCGTCGGAGTAGAAGCCCTCGCGCCGGGCGACCTCTTCGAAGTACGGGTAGAGCTCGACCATCTCGTCGTCGTCTAAGACCTTGCGGCGCACGTAGCCCAGGGCGAACAGGGGCTCGATGCCGCTGGAACAGCCGGCGATGATCGAGATGGTGCCGGTCGGGGCGATGGTGGTGACGGTGGCGTTGCGCAGCCGGGGGCCGCCTTCGACGTCGTAGATGGAGCCCGCGAAGTTGGGGAACACGCCACGCTCTTCGGCGAGCTCGATAGAGGCCTCTTGCGCCTGCGTGTGCACGAACTCCATGAGCTCGCCGGCCAGGTGCACAGCTTCGTCGGAGTCGTAGGGGATGCCGAGCCGGAAGAGCATGTCGGCGAAGCCCATGACGCCCAGACCGATCTTGCGGTTACCGCGGCTCATGTCGGCGATCTGCGGCAGCGGGTAGTTGTTGACGTCGATGACGTTGTCTAAAAAGCGCACCGCCGTTTTGACGATGCGGCCCAGGCGGCCGTAGTCGAGATGGCCGTCGTCGCACACGCGGGCGAGGTTGACCGAGCCCAGGTTGCACGACTCGTAGGGCAGCAGGGGCTGCTCGCCGCAGGGGTTGGTGCTTTCGATGGGGCCCAGCTGGGGGGTCGGGTTATGCTCGTTGATGCGGTCGATGAACACGATTCCGGGATCGCCGTTCTTCCAGGCCAGCGTGACCATGAGGTTGAAGACCTTGCGCGCCTGCAGCATACGCACCGGCTCGCCGGAGCGCGGGTTGAGCAGCGGATACTCGTCGTCGGCTTCGACCGCGCGCATGAACGAGTCGGTGACGGCGACCGAGATGTTGAAGTTGTTCAGACAGTCGTCGTTGTGCTTGGCGTTGATGAAATCGAGGATGTCGGGGTGGTCGACGCGCATGATGCCCATGTTGGCGCCGCGCCGCGTGCCGCCCTGCTTGATGGTCTCGGTGGCGGCGTCGAAGACGTTCATGAACGACAGCGGGCCCGACGAGACCCCGGCGGTCGACAGCACGACGTCGTTCTTGGGGCGCACGCGTGAGAACGAGAAGCCGGTGCCGCCGCCGCTCTTGTGAATGAGAGCGGTGTTCTTGATGGCCTCGAAGATGGAGTCCATGGAGTCGCCGACGGGCAGTACGAAACAGGCTGAGAGCTGACCGAGCTCGCGACCGGCGTTCATGAGCGTGGGGCTGTTGGGCATGAACTCGAGGGTCGACATGAGCTGGTAGAAGGTCTCTTCGACCTGCTCGACCGGGGCGCTGGGGTTGTGCAGCCGCTCGGCCTGGGCGATCGCGCGGGCCACGCGACGGAACATCTGCTCGGGCGTCTCTTGCAGCTCGCCGTTCTCGCCCTTCTTGAGGTAGCGACGTTGCAGCACTTTGAGTGCGTTGGCCGACAGCTCTATCACGTCGCTCCCCGTCTCAGTCATGAATCATGCCCCCTGCTCTGTTCGATGTGATCAGCGCCGGCTGGTCGAGCGGCGCGTCGTCTGACGATGCGGTGGTAAGCGGCCCGTCGGCCGCCCGGTCGTGTGGCTTGTCGGCCGCCTGGTCGCGCGGCCCCTGAGCCGGAACCGGTTCGTCGAGGCGCGCGAGCTCGCTTTGGAACTCGTCGATGTCGTCGAACTGGCGGTATACGGAAGCGAAGCGGATGTAGGCCACGTGGTCGAGGTCGCGCAGGTAGCGCAGCGCGCGCTCGCCGATCTCGACCGAGGTGACCCGCTGCACCGACTCGCGGCGCAACTCGCCTTCGATCTCGTCGGAGATGCGTTCGATGCGTTCGAGCGAGATGTGGCGCTTTTCGCAGGCGCGCAGCAAACCGTTCAGCAGCTTGGCGCGCGCGAAGACCTCTTCGGCGCCGCTACGCTTGACGACCAGCAGTGGCGCTTCTTCGACGCGCTCATAGGTGGTGTAGCGCCGTCCGCAATGGCCGCATTCGCGGCGCCGGCGGATGGTGTCGCCCGACTCGGAATCGCGCGAATCGACCACACGGCTGTCTTCGTCACCACAGAAAGGACAATGCACGGAACGTGGACTCCTGCTAGGAGGACTACAAGATGTAGTGCCTGAGGGGTTGGCTCGTCACAATATAGCGGGTTTCGCTGCCGTTGCAACGGCTCCTTGCCGTTCCGACGACATCTTTTCGTAGTGGTAAGGGTTATTCTCACCTTGAGGGTGAGATTTGGCCTCTTGCCTTCTAGTGTAGCGCACCCCTGGGACGGCTACTCGGCGCGCGGGACGCGGAGGTCGCGCGGGGGTCGCGCGGAGTCGCGCGGGGGTCGCGCGGGAGTGCGCGGAGGTCGCGCGGGGACCGTGGCGGGCCTGCGGCGCGGCCGCGTGCGACGCAGCCGCGTCGCACGATCCAGCCCCGGCGCGCTCTCCTGTAGCAGGTATACTTGGCGTCATGAACACCATCGTGCTTCCCACCTACAACGAGCGCGACAACCTGCGCCACGCTCTTGAGCGCATCCGCGAGGTCGCCGAGGGCAACCACCTGCCGCTCCACACGCTGATCGTCGACGACGACTCGCCCGACGGCACCGGCGAGCTTGCCGACCGTCTCGCCGGCGAGTACCCCGACGTCGAGGTGCTGCACCGCGCCGGCAAAGAGGGCCTGGGCAAGGCCTACATCGCCGGCTTTCGCCACGCCTTGGCAAACGGCGCCGACCTGATCTTCGAGATGGACGCCGACCTCTCGCACGACGCCAGCTACCTGCCCCACTTCGT
>CAZFJE010000275.1:0-3823 GCA_964519555.1 uncultured Thermoleophilia bacterium | reverse complement strand
CGCCGCACTTGGGGCAGGTCTCTCTGGGCTTGCGCTCGATCCAGACGCGCCCGTTGCAGTCCTTGCAGCGCTGGGCGGCGGCCACGCCGATGTCGACGTTGTACTCCCAAGTGGTGCCGCGTTTGCGGACTGAACCCCTCATGGCGCGTCGCCCGGAGTCTGCTCGGCGTCGTCTTGAGGATCGTCCTCCAGCTCTCGAAACGGCGACGGGCTGAGCAGGATGAGGAGGGCGAGCGGCTCCCTGAGCCGCACCTTGGCGGGAATGCTTTCGTCGTTCATTCGCGCACGGCATGCCTCCATGATCGGGTCGTAGAACGACTCGGTGGGAGATGTCACGCCTTTGCGGATGCGCGATGCCCAAGCTCGCAAGATGGGGTCGTGTGCGAGGTCCCAACTGCTGACCTTCCCCGACCTCGCCCTCGCTGCCCACTGCTGCACCTCGGGCGAGTTGGGGTCGTAGTAGAACAGGCGCCTGCCGGGACCGAAAAGTCCGCGGCGCCGTGCCTCCTTGACCCAGCGGTGAACCGTGGTGGGCGGCACGCCGTTGATGGCCGCCAACTCCACGGCCGGTCGACGTCCGTGCCCGGCTAGCCAGCTGTAGGCGTCAGCGACCGCGCGATAGAAGGCATCAGGCCGCTTGCCAGCTCGGGAGTTCGCGCCTTCGAGATTGAGCGCTGGTTCGACGGGGATGGCCACGGCGGCTCCGGCTGACCCGCTGGGGAAGTGCAGCTCGAGGGCCGCGTCGTCGGCGTCGCGAGGCATCGGCCCCAGATCCAGTGTCATCATCTCGTGTTTGAAGGGGAGATCGTCGTAGGAGACCTGGGCGCCCGGCGCGAGCCGGTCCCGCAGCAGGGTGACCATCTCCGGAGCGTTGATCTGCGCCTCCCAGGCGCCCAACGGGAGATCGCGCAGCAACGTGCCGCTCAGACCCCCCGGATCGGAGAGCAGTAACTCGACGATGCGTAGACGGCCGTCCTCGCGTTCCTCGACACGCAGACTAAGTCGGTGGCCGGAGGCCGCATAGGCGACGAGTATCCAACCTCCGTCCGAGACCATCGCCACCGGACTCACGTACACCTCCTGCGTCGCGGCTCGCCCTTGGATACATCGCACACCTTAGTCCAGAACATCCCGTTCTGCAAGGTCAGCCGTCTGACAATGCGAAGAAGGACTGTGCTACTACTATGGCGAACATGGTCCGAGAACGCTAACTCAGACCCGGAGCTTCAAATGGACGAGATCAACAAGCACGAGCGGACCGAGATGAACGATCTGCTTCAGCCGCGCCCTCGCGTGACAACCGAGGAGCTCGGGCGGATGCCGGCGAGCCTGAAGCCGGTCGAAGCGCAACCATGGAGCCGACTTAGCCGTAGCGCTTTCTACTCGGCGCTGCGCTCGGGAGAGGTCTCCTCATGTCGATTGGGCCACGCAATAAGAATCCCGACTCGGCGCTTCCTCCTCCAGATCGGCGTGCTGGACGAGGACTAGGCCCGGTGAGCTGAGAGATCCGGCCAGTCGAGTGCTACCGTGCGTGATCCCTTGGACTTTGCGAGCCGCTTGCGTGCGCTGCTCCCCATCGAGGAAGAGCGCCTACTCGATGCACGGTATGGAGAGGCGATCCGCACCATGTGGCGACGCGTCGCCGAAACCATGCCCGAGATGACGATCGCCGCAGTGATGCAGCGCTGGGCGCAGGAGATCGCCGACTTGTCGCTGGCCGAGCAGCTGCGCGCCGGCCACGACAAGCTCGCCGTGTTGCGCGGACTCGGGTTTGCCCAGGCAGAGACTCTGGTCGCTGACGCCCTCGCTCAAGCCGAGCAGCTCAGCGAGGAGGCACTCGCCTGCCAGCCATCGCGACGCGACCGGGGGACGGGCCGTGTCTGAGCCACAACAAGAGCGCCCGCGGCCGCGCTCCTACACCGCCGCTGAGATCGCCGCCATGGAGTTTTCCGATCCCGACCCGATCCTCTTCTATTTCGAGCGCGGCAAGACCAGCGACATCGTGGCCAAGCCCAAGGACGGCAAGACGACCTTCATCCTGCTCGGCATCAAAGCCCTGCGAGGCGCCGAGCACTTCCTCGACCTGCCGACCAAGCCGGTGCCGGTCCTCTACCTGACCGAACAGACTAGGCGCAGCTTCCGCGACAAGCTCAATGCCGTCGACATCGTCGAGGGCGACGACTTTCATGTCTTCTTTGTCACCGACTACCACGGCTGGGGCTGGCCTGATATCTGCCAGGTCGTGCGCGAGGAGTGCCAGACGCTCTCCGTCGGGCTGCTGGTGATCGACACCCTGAGCAAGTGGGCGAAGATCACCGACGAAAACGACGCCGGCGAGGCGCTGCGCGTGGTCGGCCCCCTGCAGATGATCGCCGAGGACAACGTCGCCGTCGTCACCCTGCGCCACGCCGGCAAGGGCAGCACCGACGGCGCGGACGTGGTCGACGCTGGGCGCGGCTCATCGGCCTTCGCCGGCGAGTTCGACATCTGCACCGTCCTTTCGCGCGCGCCCGGGGGCGGTCATCCCAACCGCCGTCAGCTGCGCTCGGTGGCACGCGAGGACAACGTGCCGCCCACCCTCGTTATCGAGCTGAATGACGGTCGCTACGTCGCTGAAGGAACCGCGCCCAATGTCGAGTATCGCAGCGCCCGCCAGTTTGTGCTGAGTCGCCTGCCCAGCTGCGAAGCCGAGGCCATGACCGAGACCCAGCTCCTGAGCGCAGCAAAAGACCAGTTCTGCCGCTCCACGCTGAAGCGTGTGCTGAACGGTGACCGCGGCGAAGGTGGCCTCATGCGCGATGGGCTGGTGATGGGCAGGCTCGGTGCCGGTGGCGCGAGCACCAAGGCCTTCGGCTACTGGCGGACATCTGCGGGCGACGAGCAGTTGGGGTTCGACGGATGAGCCGTGAACTGTCCACACGCCGCCCCTGCGAGCCTGAATCGCAACTGTCCACTTATAGAGAACTGTATCTGGACACTTGCGACCTCGCGAACTTGCTTGACCCTCGGTTGGCTGCCCGGCCCCGGGCTGAAGGCCCCGGGGACCGGGGCAGCAAACACTCGAAAGCAGTCAAGCACCTGTTCAGACGGTCCGGAGTCTGGACAGGCGGGAGTCCGCTATGAGCCGCAAGATCCCGCCTCAGCGCTGGGATGCCCTCGCCGCGGT
Source organism: uncultured Thermoleophilia bacterium (assembly GCA_964519555.1). Taxonomy (GTDB): domain Bacteria; phylum Actinomycetota; class Thermoleophilia; order UBA2241; family UBA2241; genus Bog-752. The sequence continues at coordinate 657 of CAZFJE010000275.1, read as the reverse complement.
CGCTGTGGCCTCTCGGTCCCAGATGGTGCTGGTCGTTTGCTCGCGCACCGTCCGGCGCCAGTACGAGCAGGCCGTTCCCAGGCTCGGCGGCAATCTCGACAACGTGATCTTCCGCATTCTCCCTTCGACCATCTCTAACGAAAGGACCCCCTCGTGAGCGCCTCCATCAACCGCGTCATCTTGGTCGGCAACCTCACCCGCGACCCGGGGACCCGTCAGGCCGGCGCGACCACCGTGTGCACCTTGCGCCTCGCCGTCAACGACCGCGTCAAGAACAAAGACACGGGTGCCTGGGACGACTGCGCCAACTTCTTCACCGTCACGGTCTTCGGTGCCCAGGGCGAACGCTGCGCGCAGTACCTGGCCAAGGGTCGGCAGGTGGCGGTCGACGGTCGCTTGCGTTGGCGCTCTTGGGAGGGCAAGGACGGCGACAAGCACGAGGCCGTCGAGGTAGTCGCCGAGAACGTGCAGTTCATCGGTGCTCGCGAGGGTGCGACGGCGAGCGCGGCGTCTTCTACGACATCGAGCCGCGCCCCAGGCGATTTCGACGACGACATCCCCTTCTGAAAGCAAAGGACCTGCGATGGCATCTACTCGTCACAACAACACCAGAAGCGGCTACGTCCTGGGCGACGGTGAGCTCGATAGCGCTCACGG
>CAZFJE010000274.1:0-3840 GCA_964519555.1 uncultured Thermoleophilia bacterium | reverse complement strand
CCTCTCTGCACTGCCTTCCTTGGGCACGGTCGATCTCGTGGAATCAATCATCTAGACGCGCGACGTAGTCACGCCTGTCTGAGCGGCGACGACGAAGTCGCTTCGACGGCACTAGACGCGCGACGTAGTCACGCCTGTCTGAGCGGCGACGACGAAGTCGCTTCGACGGCACTAGACGCGCGACGTAGTCACGCCTGTCTGAGCGGCGACGACGAAGTCGCTTCGACGGCACTAGACGCGCGACGCGCCCCGCAGGCCATCGGGGCGCTTCCGGGCCGGCATCGGCTAGGATGACGCCATGGCCGACCTGTCATTCCTGACCGACGGCTCGCACGAGCAGGTCGTCTACGTCACCCACCGCGCAGCCCGCGCGGCCCGGCCGGCGGCCCTGCCCGACGAGCTGAGCCCCGACATCGCGGCGGCGCTTGCCGCCCAGGGCATCACCAGCCTGTTCACGCACCAACGGCGCGTCTGGGACTTGCTGGCCGAGGGCCGCAACGTGGTCGTAGCCACGGGCACCGCCAGCGGCAAGTCGCTGGCCTTCGCGCTGCCCACGCTCGACGCCTTCGCCCGCGACCCCCACAGCCGGGCGCTCTTCCTGTACCCCACCAAGGCGCTCGCCCAGGACCAGGCGCGCAAGCTCGCCGAGCTGCGCCTGCCCGGCGCGGTCGCCGCCCTCTACGACGGCGACACACCGCGGGCGCAGCGCCCCCGCATACGCGACGGCGCCACCATCCTGCTGACCAACCCCGACATGCTGCACGCCGGCATCCTGCCGAGCCACGAACGCTGGGCCGAGTTCCTGTACCACCTGCGCTACGTCGTGCTCGACGAGGCCCACGTGTACCGCGGCGTGTTCGGCTCGCACGTGGCGCAGGTGGTGCGCCGCCTGCGCCGCCTCTGCGAGGCCTACGGCTCGCGGCCCCAGTTCGTGCTCGCCTCGGCCACCATCGCCAACCCGCGGGCCTTCGCCGAGCGCCTCGTCGGCCTGCCGTTCTCCGCCGTCGACGACGACGGCGCACCGCGCCCGGAGCAGACGATCGTGCTCTGGAACCCGCCCTTCGTCGACGTCGCCCTGGGCGTGCGCAAGAGCGCCCTCGCCGAGTCGAGCTACGTGCTCGCCGAGACCGTGCTGGCCGGGCGGCGCGCCATCGACTTCGCCCCCACGCGCAAGGCGGCCGAGCTCATCTACAGCTACGTGCGGCGGCGTGTCGGCGACCGCGACCGCGCGGCCGCCGAGACCGTCATGCCCTACCGCGCCGGCTACACCCCGCAGCAGCGCCGCGACATAGAACGCCGGCTGTTCGACGGGCAGCTGCGCGCCGTGGTGGCGACCAGTGCGCTCGAGCTCGGCATCGACGTGGGCAGTCTCGACGTGGCCCTGGTCACCGGCTTTCCCGGCACCATGACGAGCCTCTGGCAGCGCTGGGGGCGCGCCGGGCGCGCGGGCAAGGGCTGGGCGGTGCTGGTCGGCGGCCAGGACGCCCTCGACCAGTACTTCATGCGCGAGCCCGAGCGCCTGCTGTCGCGCGCGGTCGAAGAGGCCGTCGTCGACCTGACCAACCCGCACATCCTCGAGTCTCACCTGAGCGCGGCCGCCTACGAGCGCCCGCTGACAGAGCGCGACGAGACCTATTTCGGGGCGCCCGGCATGGCGCGCGCGGCGCAGCTTGCCGCGAGCGGCAAGCTGCGCCGCGCGGCCGGGGGCGCTCTGGTGTGGTCGCGCTCCCACTCCCCCGCCGCCCAGGTAGGGCTGCGCTCGGCGTCGGCCGAGACCTTCGTCATCTCCGACGGGCGCGACGGCGCGGTGCTGGGCACGGTCGAGGCCGGTCGCGTGTTCCGTTCGGTCCACCCCGGGGCCGTCTACCTGCACCTCGGCGAGAGCTACCTTGTGCGCGACCTCGACCTGGACGCCCGCAGCGTGGTGGTCGAGCCCTTCTCGGGCGCCTACTACACGCAGGCGAAGGTCGAGAAGCACGTCGTGATCGCCGGCGCCGGCTCGCCGCAGCCGCAGGCCGGCGGCGCCGTGCTGTACTTCGGCACCATCGAGGTCACCGAACAGGTCGTCGCCTACCAGAAGTGCGACCTGGACGGCGGCGAGGTGATCGGCTCGGTCACGCTCGAGCTGCCCGAAGAGGTCTTCACCACCGAGGCGCTCTGGTACACGCTGCCCCCGGAGCTGCTGAGCGCCTGCGTCGACGAGGCCGCCCAGCTCGGCGCGCTGCACGCCGCCGAGCACACCTGCATCGCCATCCTGCCGCTCTACGCCATGTGCGACCGCTGGGACATCGGCGGCCTATCGACTGCCTGGCACTGGCAGACCGACCTCGCCACGGTGTTCATCTACGACGGCTACCCGGGCGGCATAGGCCTTACGCGACGCGCCTACGAGGCCTTTCCCGCGCTGGTCGCCGACGCCGCGCTCCTCATTGCCGAGTGCCCTTGCGAGGCGGGCTGCCCGTCGTGCGTGCAGAGTCCCAAATGCGGTAATTTGAACGAGCCGCTGCACAAGCAGGGAGCGTTCGCGCTGCTGCGCGCGATCGCCGCCAGGACCACCGAGCAAGGGGAACCGCCATGACGTCAGCCGACACAGAGACGAGCGCTTCGCAGGGCGGCGCGGGCGAAGCCGGCGCGGCCGGGGCGGCCGCAGGCGCGAGCGAGGCCGGGGCGGCCCTGGTCGGCCACGGCGCGAGCATCGCGCCGCTCGACGCCACGCAGCTCACAGAGCTCGAGCCGCTGTGGCGCTCGCTGATCGACCACCTTCGCGAGCTCGACTCGGTCGTCGAGCTGGTGCCCCACGAACAGTCGTGGCCGCGGCGTCTGGCGGTCTACGAGGAGCTCCTCGCCGACGGCGAGTCGTTCGCGCTGGGCGCCCGGCGCGCGGGCCGCCTCGTGGGCTATGCCATGGTGCACGTGGCTCCGCCCGACGCGGTCTGGTCGACCGGCACTCGCTACGCCGAGCTCACCAGCCTGTGCGTGGCCGTCGAGGAGCGCGGCGGCGGTCTGGGCACCGCGCTGCTCGACGCCGCCGAGGCGCGCCTGGCGGCGCAGGGCATCGACCAGTACGTGATCGGCGTCGACACGGTCAACGAGGGCGCGCAGCGCTTTTACGAAAAGCGCGGCTTTCGCGACGGGTTCCACCTGATGCACGGCTGGATCGGTGGGCGGGCTGCCGACGCATCGCGCGCAGACAGCACGCGCGGCGCGAGCGGCCCACCGCCTGCGGACGCCACGTCGCCCGCAGGCGCCGCACCCAACGCCGGCGATGCCCCCGATACCCCAGAGACGATCATGCGCGGCATCGACTGATGGCCCGCACCTACGTGAGCGTGATCGGCGGCAGCCGCTGCACGCCGGCGGTGGCCGCGCTCGGCGAGCAGCTCGGAGAGCTGCTCGCCGAGCGCGGCTGCGTAGTGGTGTGCGGCGGCATGTCGGGCGTCATGGAGGCCGTGGCACGCGGCGCGCGACGCCGCGGCGGCGACTGTCTGGGCGTCCTGCCGGGGCTCGACCGCAGCGCGGCGGCACCCGACCTTTCGCTCTCGCTGCTCACCGGCATGGGCCACGCCCGCAACCTGGCGGTGGTGGCCAGCGGCGACGTGGCGATCGCCCTGGGGGGCTCGTGGGGCACGCTGTCCGAGATCGGCCTGGCGCGCTCGATCGGGCGCGAGGTCGTGCTGCTTGAGACCTGGATAGTGACGCCCGCCGAAGGCGCCGCCGATGGCGTGCACCGGGCGACGAGCGCCGCCGAGGCCGTCGAGCTTGCCTTGAGCATCGTGAGCGAACGCCCCTAGCAGATGGGATGAGAAGGCCAGCCTCCCACGGGGTACCGTGAGGTCCCCA
>CAZFJE010000273.1:0-3884 GCA_964519555.1 uncultured Thermoleophilia bacterium | reverse complement strand
GATGTACTCCCAGCTGCCGGGCTCACCGCGCTTTCTTACGTGTCCTCGCATGCTCTCCCCCAGACGCGCGTCTACTTTGAAGGTGACCTTCGCTCTGAAGTGCGAGCGCAGCAACGAGAGAGGGCACACCGAAAGCACCGGCCGCGGCGCAGCGGGCCACCGCTATGGTGCGTGCGCCGTCGGCTCCACATCGGTGAGGGCGCGGTGTGCAGAAGAACGAGTGGCGGCAGAGGTCTTCCACTGATGTGCAACCCGGGAGCACGCTCGCCGGTCCCAAGTAGGGAGCGTGCGGCGTGCACGTGCGGCCTCTGGGCTGAGGGCCTCACCAGCCTGTCGGCCTCCGATTCGACACTCTCTTGTCGAGACGAACGACGGGGGCTTGGTCGTCCTGGTCGCTCCGTCCATTGCTCCTATCCTCCCGAGCACATAAACTCCCAACGTCTCCGAGTTCGGGAGTCCTAAGGGCATGCCTGCCTATGGAGCCCGGGCCGGTAGGGTATAGCGCGAAAGCGCCGTGTCTCCCAGCGCGGAAAGGAGATGGCGCCGTCACGGCCCCGGTCCGTCTGCGGAGGGGTGTGACGCACTCCCCTCTTGCGGACAGTCGGTCCTTCGGCACCATGGCCGTAGTATCGGTCAACCTTCCTTCTTGCCCCGGGGCTTCATGAACCGCGAAGAAGGAGAAGGACGTGCACTCGTTCGATAAGGCCAAGACCGCTCGCCGATGGCTTCCCCTGGCCCTGGTGCTCCTTGCGCTCGCGCTCGTCGCCCTCGGCGCGGCCGCCTGCGGCTCGAGTCCGAGTTCGTCAGCGTCCACGAGTCCGAGTCCGAGCGTGACGACCGCCAGCAAGACCCTGATCGTCTTCGGTGCCGGCACGCTGGCGACCCCCTTCACCCAGGAGATCGCCGCCTTCAAGCAGCAGAACCCCGGCGTCACCGTGAACTCGCACTTCGGCGCCAGCGCCGACGACGTCAAAGCGATCACACAGCTGGGCGAGCCTGCCGACGTGCTCGGCGTCGCCGACTACTCTTTGATTCCCAGCGAGATGTTCTCGGCCGGCGGCAAGAGCTATGCGAGCTGGTACGTCGGCTTTGTCTCAAACCAGATCACCTTCGCCTACACCACTCACAGCAAAGGTGCCTCACGACTGACGCCCAGCGACTGGTACAAGGTGCTGGCCGAGCCCGGTGTGCGCATCGGTCGCTCCACCCCGGCCGCCGATCCCTCCGGTTATCAGATCCTTCAGGCGCTCAAGCTTGCGCAGAGCTACTACCACGACCCCACCCTGTCGGCCTCGGTGTTGAAGAACTCACCGAGCTCGACCGAGGCTGAGACCGAGACCTCGCTGCTGGGCGCCTTGCAGAGTGGCCAGATCGACTACCTGGCGATCTACCGCTCGGACGCCCTGCAGAACCACCTGAAGTACATCAATCTGCCGCCTCAGATCAGCCTCTCTGACCCCAAGTTGGCGAAGTCCTATGGCGCGGTGAGCGTGCAGGGACCGAGCGGCATGGTCACCGGCAAGCCGATCATCTATGGCTTGACGGTCCCCAGCAACGCCCCCAACTCGGCCCTCGGCGAGCAGTTCGTCGCCTTCGTCCTCAGCCCCAGCGGTCAGGCGATCATGCGCGCCAACGGCTTCGTGGTCATCTCGCCGGCACTGGCGAGCAGCACGAGCGCGATTCCGGCGTCGCTGAGCTCACTCACGCAGCCGTGGCCTAAGTAAGGCTCATGATCGACTCCCGGGCCACCGCCACACAGCTCGGCGCCCAGGGCGGTGGCCCGGGCGGCATGAGAGTGCGCGCCAGCGCCCGCCGCGCCTGGCCGTCAGGCGTATTCCAGGCCCTGCTGTGGCTGGCCAGCGGTTTGCTGATCGCCTTCATCGTGCTGCCGCTCGTGCGGCTGGCCGCGACCTCGTCGCCCTCCAGCCTGATCAACGCGGCAAGCGAAGCCGAGGTACGTGACGCCATCGTTTTGAGCCTGCAGGATGCGGCGATCACGGCGGCGATCGCAACCCTGCTGGGCGTACCGCTCGCCTACCTGCTGGCCCGGCGGCGCATCCCCGCGCCCGGCCTGGTACAAGCCATCGTCGATCTGCCGCTGGCGGTGCCGCACACCGTCGCCGGGATCGCCTTGCTGTTTCTGCTAGGGCGCACCGGCTGGGTCGGTGCCCCCGCCGGCCACCTCGGTGTGTCCTTCTACGGATCACAGTGGGGTATCGTGGCGGCGATGCTGTTCGTCAGTGCTCCGTTTGCCGTCAACAGCGCGCGGGTCGCATTCGAAGCGATCGACCCCAACCTCGAACGCGCGGCCCGCAGCCTCGGCGCCACCCGCGCGCATACCTTTCGCCGCGTCACGCTGCCGTTGGGCGCTCGCGGCGTGCTCACCGGCGCGGTACTGGTCTACGCGCGTTCGATCGCCGAGTTCGGCGCCGTGGTGATCATCGCCTACTATCCTGTTACGGCGCCTGTTGAGATCTACAACCTGTTTTTGCGCTCCGGTCTGGCGGCCGCCTCGGCCGCCTCGGTACTGCTACTCATCGTGGCCCTGGCGACCTTCCTCGTGCTGCGCACTCTGGCCTCTGGCCGCTGGCTGTGGATCGCCGACCGTGACCCTCGCTGAAAGCGGCCTGGCCATCCAGGGGGTGAGGGCGCGCGCCGGCTCGTTCGAGCTTGGCCCGATCGATCTCGATGTGGGGTGTGATCGCGTGCTGGCTATCCTCGGACCCTCGGGCGCCGGCAAGACGATGCTGCTCGAGACGATCGCCGGCTTCCGTGCGGCTATGACCGGCAGCATCTTTCTGGGCGACAGGGAGCTGGGCGAGATTCCCCCCGAAGACCGCGCCATCGGCTTCGTCTTTCAAGACGCCGCCCTGTTCCCGCACCTGTCGGTGCGCGACAACGTGGCCTTTGCCCTGCGCGCCCGCGGCGAGCATCACTACGGCCAGCGTGTCGACACGCTGCTCGCCCGCTTCGAAATCGCGCACCTCGCGGAGCGCGCACCGCGTTCACTGAGCGGCGGCGAGCGGCAGCGCGTGGCGCTGGCGCGAGCGCTGGCCGCGCAGCCCGAGCTGCTGCTTCTGGACGAGCCGCTCTCGGCACTTGACCGACCCACGCGCGACGATCTGCGCAGCGTCTTGCAGGAGCTCCTTGGCGGACTGGGGATCCCGGCCATCCATGTCACCCACGACCGCGACGAGGCGCTCAGCATCGGAGACCGGGTCGCCGTGGTTGTCGCAGGTCAAGTGCGCCAACTGGCACGCCCACACGAGATCGTCGCGAATCCTGCGGACGAAACCTGTGCGCGGCTGCTGGGCTGGTCCGAGCTTGGCGTCGGAAACCTTGACCAGGGCCGGCTTGCACTCGGCGACCTGGTGCTCCCGGTCCATGACCGTCTGAACGGCTGGAACGGGCCGGTCTGCGCGTTCTACCGGCCCGAAGCCGTGTTGCTCGGCGCCGATGCCACGGGAATCTCCGAAGGCGCGCGCTTCCAGGCGGTCATCGACCGCGTCCTGCCGACGATTCCTCTGACACGGGTCGCGCTCGTCGGCAGGCCCGGTATGGCCGCCCTGTTGCTGCCGCGCGATCTGGGGCGACTCGACATCCGGACCGGAGCGACTGTCGAGGTGGTGCTCCCATCGGACTCGCTGCGCGTCTTTCGGCTGACTGGCGCCTGATCTGGAGGCCTCGAGCGCTGCTCTGGCGGCAGCGCTCGAGGCGGGGCAGCTCGTTGTGGCCGCAAAGGCAGGCAGCACGAGAGCACTCGAGGCGTCGGCATGGCGTCGGCGACGGCGCCCTGTGCAGCAGGAACAGAGACCGCACCGGTTTCGAAGTTATGTTCCGTTTCCCAAACGACGTGCGGTTGGTCGCTCTTTGGCTCCGTGATT
>CAZFJE010000272.1:0-3903 GCA_964519555.1 uncultured Thermoleophilia bacterium | reverse complement strand
GGCAGCACCGGCAGCGGCAAGAGCACGCTCATCAACCTGATCCCGCGCTTCTACGACGTCACCGGCGGCAGCGTCGTCGTGGATGGTGTCGACGTGCGCGAGATGGCGCTGCAGGACCTGTGGCACAGGATCGGGCTGGTGCCGCAGAAGGCCTTCCTGTTCAGCGGCACGGTGGCCGACAACCTGCGCTACGGCGACGAGGAGGCCTCCGACGCGGAGCTCTGGCACTTCCTCGAGACCGCCCAGGGCACCGACTTCGTGAACGAGATGCCCGAGGGGATCGAGGCGCTGGTCGACCAGGGCGGCGCCAACGTCTCGGGTGGCCAGCGCCAGCGCCTCGCCATCGCCCGGGCGCTCGCCAAGAAGGCCAGGATCCAGATCTTCGACGACAGCTTCTCGGCCCTCGATTTCACCACCGACGCCCGGCTGCGGGCGGCGCTCAAGAAGGAGACGACCGACGCGACCGTGATCATCGTCGCCCAGCGCGTCGGCACCGTCATGCACGCCGACCAGATCATCGTGCTCGAGGACGGCACCATCGTCGGCAAGGGCACGCACGAGGAATTGCTCACGACGAGCGCGACCTACCGCGAGATCGTGGAATCGCAGCTCGGCGCGGAGGGCGTCGCATGAGCAGTCACCAGCCGTCGTCGCAGGGCAAGAAACCGCGCAGCGACCAGGTGCCGACTCCGCCCCCCCGGCAGCGCGGCCCGGGCGGCGGCGGACCGGCCGGGGCGCTCGCCCGGCCCACCGAGAAGGCCAAGGACTTCCGCGGCACGCTCAAGCGCATCGTGGGCATGCTCAGGCCCGAGCGCGCGCGCATCGTCGTCGTGCTGCTGCTCGCCGTCGTGAGCGTGAGCTTCGCCGTCCTCGGCCCCAAGATCCTGGGCAACGCGGTGAACACCCTCTACCAGGGCGTCGCCAGCAAGAAGCTACCGGCCGGCGTGTCGCAGGCGCAGGCCGTCGCCGGGCTCAAGGCCAAGGGCGAGTCGACGCTGGCGAAGATGCTGTCGGCCATGCACCTTCACCCGGGTCACGGTGTCGACTTCAGCGCCATCGGGCGCACGCTGCTGCTGCTCGTCGGCATCTATCTGCTGAGCGCGCTCTTCGGCTGGGGCCAGCAGTACATCATGGCCGGCGCCGCCCAGCGCACCATGTTGCGCCTGCGCCGCGACGTCGACCTGAAGCTCGCGCGACTGCCGCTGCGCTACTTCGACGATCACTCTCGCGGCGACGTGCTCTCGCGCATGACCAACGACATCGACAACATATCGCAGTCGCTGCAGCAGAGCCTCACACAGATCATCACCTCGGTGCTCACGATCATCGGCGTGCTCATCATGATGCTCACGATCAGCCCGCTGCTGGCCGCGATCTCGGTGCTCACCGTCCCGCTCTCATTCGTGCTCACGCTCTTCATCGCCAGGTACTCACAGAAACAGTTCACGGCGCAGTGGCAGCACACCGGCGACCTCGGCGGGCACGTCGAGGAGATGTTCACGGGCCACAACGTGGTCAAGGTCTTCGGCCACCAGAACGAGGCGGTCGCGACCTTCGACGTCGAGAACGAGCAGCTCTATCAGGCGAGCTTCAAGGCGCAGTTCATCAGCGGCATCATCCTGCCGGTCATGAACTTCGTCAGCAACCTGAACTACGTGGCGATCGCCGTGGTCGGCGGCCTCGGGGTGGCCAACGGCACCATATCGCTCGGCGGCGTGACCGCCTTCATCCAGTACTCGAAACAGTTCACGATGCCGATCACGCAGGTCGCCAGCATCATGAACGTGCTGCAGAGCACGGCGGCGTCGGCCGAGCGCGTCTTCGAGCTGCTCGACGAGCCCGAGGAAGAGGCCGACCCGGTCGCGCCGGTCGTTCTCGAGCACACGAGCGGCCACATCACGCTCGAGGACGTGTCGTTCCGCTACCTGCCCGACACGCCGCTCATCGAAGACCTCGATCTCGACGTGAAGCCCGGTCAGACGGTCGCCATCGTCGGCCCGACGGGCGCCGGCAAGACCACCCTCGTGAACCTTCTACTGCGCTTCTACGAGATCGACCACGGCCGCATCCTGGTCGACGGCGTCGACGCGCACGACATGACGCGCACCGACCTGCGCCGGCTGTTCGGCATGGTGCTGCAGGATACTTGGCTGTTCACCGGCACGATCCACGACAACATCGCCTATGGGCGCGAGGGCGCGACCGACGACGAGGTGCGCGCGGCCGCCCAGGCGGCGCGCATCGACCACTTCGTGCGTGCCCTCCCGGATGGCTACGAGACCGTGCTCGACGACGATGCGACCGCCGTGTCGCAGGGCGAGAAGCAGCTCTTGACGATCGCCCGGGCGTTCCTGGCCGATCCCGAGATCCTCATCCTCGACGAGGCCACGAGCTCGGTCGACACGCGTACCGAGGTGCTCATTCAGGAGGCCATGGCCGAGCTCATGAAGGACCGCACGAGCTTTGTCATCGCCCACCGCCTGTCGACCATCAGGGGCGCCGACATCATCCTCGTCATGGACCACGGGCACATCATCGAGCAGGGCTCGCACCAGGCGCTCATGGAGGCCCGCGGCTTCTACTTCGACCTCTACGCCAGCCAGTTCGAAGGGGCCCTCGAAGAGGCCTCGTAAGAGGCGAGTCGGCTCACCGCGCCCTCGCAGCCGCGCCGGGGGGCGCCGCACTCGCGGGGCGCTGTACTCGCGGCCCGCTGCGGCGCAGGTGCGGCGGGTGCGTGGCCGCGACGGCCGTTACCCCATGTGCTTCGCGGCCGGCCCGTCGAAGGTCGTGGTCAGGGTCGTGCCGGCGAGCGCCGCGGCGAGGCGCTCGTAGTCGAAGGCGAGGCGCACGAACTCGACGGCGAGACCGCCGTCGGCCGCAGGCCGGGGGTCGATCAGCGCATAGCAGACGCGCCAGTCGCCGTCTTTGGGCCGGCCGCCGCTGCCCACGTTCACAAAGGTCGTGCCGCCGCTCTCGCGGACGTAGGGGAGATGGGTGTGACCGAAGACGATGGCCCGGTAAGGCTCGGCCGCGGCAATGCGCGCGAGCGACGACTCGGGGCGATCGGCGAAGAGGTACTCGTTGATGCGCCGCGGGCTGCCGTGCACCGCGAGCAGCTCGCCGGCCGGCGTGTCGAGCACGAGACGGTCCTCGAGCGTGCGCAGGTAAGCCCGCGTCTCGGGGCTCGTCGCCTGTTCCGTCCAGTGCAGGGAGGCGGCGCCCTCGGCGCGCTGCTCGTCGGTCTTGTAGACGCAGCCGCAGTCGCCGGTGGCGAAGCCGATGCCCTGATCGTAGTTGCCCATGACGGTAGAGATGTCGTGATCGCGCACCAGCGCGGCGACCTCGTTGGGGAACGGGCCGTAGCCCACCAGGTCGCCCAGGCAGACCACGCCGGCAACGTCGCGGCGCGCGACGTCGGCCAGGATGGCCTCGAGGCCGGGCAGGTTGCCGTGCACGTCGGAGAACACGGCCAGCGGTCCGGTCATCGTCAGTCGTTTCATGGGGCATCCACCGCCCGGCTGGTTCGTCTTTGCCATTCACGGACGAGCGCTTCGATCGCGTCGCGGACCCTGGGCTTGCTCAAGACCGCCTCCTCTTGTCCGGTTCGCCAAACACCCTACCCGCTGACTGTCAGGAAACGGTGAGCCCACCCCAATCATAAACGAGCGTTGACCATAAACAGAAGTGTATGCGACAATCGGGGACAAGTCAGCGTTTGCGGGCCCCAGGATCAAGGAGAAGGCGCAGCATGGCGACGGTAGCGACACCGGTGGCAAGAAAGCGCCTCTCGTTCCTCGACCGCTACCTGACCGCGTGGATCTTTTTCGCCATGGCGGTCGGCGTGGGCGTGGGCTGGGCGGCGCCGCAGATCAAGGACTTCTGGGGGCACTTCCAGGTCGGCAC
>CAZFJE010000271.1:0-3965 GCA_964519555.1 uncultured Thermoleophilia bacterium | reverse complement strand
TGTTCTGGGTCAGGGTGCCGGTCTTATCCGCGCACAGCACGTCCACACCGGCCAGCTCCTCGATGGCCACCAGGCGACTCACGATCGCTTGCTTGTCGGCCAGCAGACGGGCGCCCACTGCCATCGTCACCGAGAGCACCGTGGGCATCGCCACGGGAATCGCCGCCACGGTCAACACCAGGGCGAACTGCAGTGTGGTGAGGATCGGGTCGCCACGCAGGATGGACACGGCGACGATCACCGCGACCAGCACCACGGCGAGCACGATCAGGTAGGTGCCGATCTTCAGCACCGCCTGCTGGAAGTGGCTGACGGTGCGCGCTTCCTGGACCAGTTGCGCCGTCTTGCCGAAATAGGTGTTCGCGCCGGTGGCATAGACCAGGGCACCGATCTCGCCCTGGCGGATGATCGAGCCTGAGAACACTGCCTCGCCGGGTTTGCGCTCGGCCGGCAACGACTCGCCCGTCAGCGCGGACTGGTCCACCTCGACCGGGTCGCCCTCGAGCAAGCGGGCGTCGGCCGGCACGATGTCGCCCAGGCGCAGGCGGATGACGTCGCCCGGTACCAGCTCACGAGCCGCCGGGGTGACCCACTTGCCGTCACGCTTCACCCGCGCCTTGATCGCCAGCTGAGCCTTCAAGGCGTCGATAGCCTTGCCCGCCTGGTGTTCCTCCCAGAAGCCGATGACGGAGTTGGCAGCGAGGAGGACCAGGATGATGAAGAAATCCGGCCAGTGCTGCAGCACGCCCGAGAGGATCACCGCTACTTCGATCATCCACGGGATGGGACCCCAGAAGTAGGTCAGGAACTTCAGTAGCGGGTTGGGCCGGTCTTCTGCGATCTCGTTGGGCCCATAGGCGGTCAGCCGCTTCACTACCTCGGCTTGGCTGAGGCCGTCGGGTGATGAGCCCAGGCGCTTTTCCACCTCTGCCAGGGGAAGGGACTTCAGATCGTCGTTCACATCGGGCTTTGAGCCCGGCTGTGCTTCGGGAGGCCTGGCATCCGGCTCTTGGCTGGATCCGTCCTCGCTGTCACCATGGCCCGGGATTGTCGACGTGTGCGCTACTTTCTTCATGCTCAAGCCCCCTCCATCGCCGCGGTGTGCTTGCCACAGTGCACAGCCTGATTGCATCGTGATGTTGGTGCTGATAGCGCCTGATTGGGCGTGGGATGTTGCACGCCACCGCACAGGGTCTACCCCAAGGCGAGGTCTCAGCGCGGGGCCGTCTCCTTGGCCCTACCCCCCTCCTCGAGATGACACCGAGCCAAGCGGGGTGATCTCGCCGATCGTCTCCGCGCCCCTGCGCTCGCCGAGCAGCGAGAGGCGGTCGCCGCTCATGACCACGGTGTCCCCCGAAGGCAGGATGACATCGCCCCCTCGGCTGATCGAGGTGACAAGGACCCCCTTAGGCAGCCCGGCGGCACGCAGCTGCTTGCCCGCCGCCGGCGAATCGGCACTGATCCTGATCTCGAAGGTGGCGGTTCCCGCGCCGAGGTCGCCGAGGCGTTCGACGCTCGCGATCAGCTCCCGGCGATAGGCGCCCATGAGATCCGAGATCGACAGGATGCCGACGACCCTACGGTCGTCATCGAGCACCGCGACCCACGACAACGGCGCCTCTGTCAGGGCTTCCAGAGCCACGTCGAGCCGGCTCGATGAAGACACGGTGGGTGCCCCGGCGTCTACCAGCTCGCCCACCGGGCGGTCGTGCTCGTCCCTCGAATCGAGGTCCGGTCGCGCCACGGCACCCTCGAAGCGGCCGGCCTCGTCGATCACCGGAGCCCCGGTGACACTCGCGCGCTTCAGCTCCTCGCGAGCCTCATCGACGCTTAGCCGGGCAGCCATCACCAGCCGTGGTTCGGCCATCGCCCCGACAGCGGGGATGGCAGCGAGAAGGGGCAGACCGGCCAGCAGCCGTTGGGCCGGAGCGTCGGCCCGGCTCTTCAACTGGCTGCGGTAGATCGTGTCGTCGCTGCGCCGCACGATGAGCCAGGCCAGGCCCACGGCGATCATGGCGGGCGCCAGCATGGAGAGACTGCCGGTCATCTCGGCCACCATGAGCATGATGGCAAGCGGCGCTCGCGAGATGCCGCCGAAACAGCACATCATGCCGATGATCACATAGGGCGCCGGGTTATGGCCCATCGAGGGCACCAGGGGCTCGAAGACCCGCCACACGCCTGCCCCCAGAAACGCGCCGATGACCATGCCCGGGCCGAAGATCCCCCCAGACCCACCTGAGCCGATGGACAGCCCGGTGGCCAGTATCTTGGCAAACGGCAGCATGAGCACGATCCACAGCGGGATCGTCAGCAGCTGCGGCCCGAGGCCCTTCTGTACCCAGCCGTAGCCGGTACCCAGCACCTCGGGGATGACGAGGCCCATGAGCCCGACCAGAAGCCCGCCGATCGCCGGTGCGACCCATCTCGGCAAAGGCGAGCGCGCGAAGAGGCTCACCATGCCGTAGAAGCCCTTGGCGTAGAGCAGGCCGAGCAGCCCGCCGAGGATGCCGATGAGTGCAAACCAGCCGAGCTGAGCCGGGTCCGAGAAGCGGTAGCCCCCGAGGTAGCCAAACAGCGGCGTATAGCCTTCGAAGGCTCCGAACACCACGTAGCTCACCACCGAGGCGATAAAACAGGGCAGCAGCGCTGTCGGATCGAAGTCGTCGCGGTAGAGGATCTCGGCAGCCAGTACGGCGCCGCCCAGAGGCGCCCCGAAGATCGCCCCGATGCCCGAGCCGATGCCGGCAGCCACCGCCACCCGGCTGTCAGCAGGCTCCAGGTCGAGCACGCGGGAAAGCAGAGAGCCGAACCCGGCGCTGATCTGCGCGGTGGGCCCCTCGCGACCGCCCGAGCCTCCCGAGCCGATGGTGAGCGCCGACGCCACGATCTTCACCACTACGGCGCGAAAGCGCAGGCCGCGGGGGTTGTGGTGGACGGCGGCGATCGCCGCGTCGGTGCCGTGTCCCTGGGCCTCCGGGGCGATGTTAAAGACGAGCAGCGCCCCGAGCAGCGCGCCGCCACCAACGACCAATGGCAGCAGCCAGGGACGCGCGAACCAGGCCGAGCCGGCAAGGCCGCCCTCGCCAGCCGTGCCGGGCACGTTGTAGCCGACGAGCACACCGAGGAAGAAGTGGGTGCACACGACGAGGGCTTCGTAGAAGACCACCGCCCCGAGTCCGGCGACGGCGCCGATCACTACGCTGAGCACGATCCACTTCTTAAGATAGGAAGCCTGGGAGATCCAGCGACCGACTCGGGCGCCCGCGGCCCGTGCCCGCGTCGCGACGGTCGGGCGGGCAGGCGAGCTCTCCTGGCTCAGAGGTCCCATCCGCTGCTCCAGTCCTGCTCGGGCACCTCGCCGGCGCTGGCGGCCAGCTGGCGCAGCGCGGCCACGACCGAGCGTTGGTCCTTCGCGGGCACCGACGCCAGCAGATCGGCGATCTCCCGGCGGCGCCTTGCGGTGACCGCATCGACCAGGCTCTGGCCGGCCTCGGTCAGAGCGATACGCACCTGGCGGCGATCGTTATGGTCGCTGCGGCGCCGCACAAGCCCTTTGCGCACCAGGCGCTCGCAGAGGCGTGAGGCCGTCGGTGGCGTGACCGCTACGGCCTCGGCCAAAGCGGCCAGGCTCTGCGGCCCGCGCGAAGCGAGGATGACCAACGAGCGGTACTGGGTGAGCGTCACCTCTTCGCCGGCGTCGGCCAGTGAGCGGGCCGCGATCGCCACCAGCACGCGACTGGCGGTGAGGACGGCATCGACCATCGAGTCGCGGTCCACACCGAGCGAAGACGAGTTCTCGTGCATAGGCTAATTATTGCACCGAGTTCGCTTTCTAATCGGATGGAGCCGGGCCGAATGATGCAAGCTCAAGACGGATGCGTCGAGGTGCCGGAGGATGGGCACTGTACTCCTGCCGGGCAGCGCGCCCTGACGGAGGGGACCCGCGTCTCCGCAGCTCTTGC
>CAZFJE010000270.1:0-4010 GCA_964519555.1 uncultured Thermoleophilia bacterium | reverse complement strand
CTCAGAACGCTGTCGCGTGATCGCCTTTCGCCGTCGCCAGACGGGCGCTGAGGTCAACCTCGAGGCGGTCGACGGCTGTGAGGTCGCCTTCGAGATCCCGATGCCCGAGGTGACCAACCCCGACGAGGACCTGGCCCAGGTCCTTGGCACCCTTTTGTATTGCAAGGGCCGGCTGATGACGATCGCACCGAAAATCCAGTCGCGCCTGGCGTGGCGTTGCCGGGAGATGGCCGCCCACATCGACGCCGGTCTGACTTCGTACTTCAAGTGAAGGGCGGACGCTCGGCGACGAGGACGATGGGCCGCTCTGGCACGGCCTGTTCGCATCTGCGAGAGGGGCCAACGATCCCCGGCTCACCTTGAGTCAAGCCCCGCTCCTCACGTTGGTCGCCTCGATCCCCCGGCCGCAAGCAATGGAGCGCGGGCGTGAGAAGCATGAGGTCACGCCGAGGACCTCGCCCACGACGTCGCGGGTGTTGCCAAACTCCACAGGCCGGTCGGCGTCCAGCAGGTCCCGAGCTGTGCGCCTCACTCAGTTCCACCACCAGTACGAGTTGTTCTCGAGCTTCAGCGTCAAAGCGCGGCGGCGACCGCTCTGGCGCCATCGTATCGTCACTCGCGTGTACCTGCCGCCGCGTACGCGCGTCGCGGTGACGCTCGCTGCGTAGTTGTGATATGCACCCTGGGCCATATCCGGGATGCCGTTATCGATGCCGACGACCCCTCGCCCACAGGCCTCCTGCGTGCGCCAGATCCGCCACCGAATGTGGCCGACACCGAACGAGCCGTCCTCAGTGGGAATGAGCGACCTTGGCCGGATCGCAAATGATCCCGTGACGTTGCACAGAAGCCGGGGCCGCACGACGAGGAAGGCCCCTGACTGTTTGCTGAGGCTGGTCGATGTGGGGCATGCCACCATCACGCAACAGCGCCTCCCCGCCGCGAGGGTCGGCACGGTTGCCGTTAGCGTCCTGTCGCTCACCACGTGAAAGCGTGCGAAGGCCGGCTTCGCTAGCGCGAACGAGCCGCTTGCCGTCGTCGGCCATGTCCCGAAGGTGACCGCGGTGGCTCCCGTGAAGCCCGAGCCGGTGAGCGTGACCGTCTCGCCGCACGAGCCGCGAAGCTCCGACAAGCCCACCCGTCCATCGACGTCGAAGTCGGCTGCAACCGAGCCCGAGCCGTCGAGGTTCTCGACGGAGATCGTCGCCGCAAGCGGCACGGCATCCAGGAAGGGCACCGTGGCTGCGATCGTCGTGTCGCTATCTACGACAAAGGGTGCATCTGCGGGCGGGTAACTGGTGTTCGTCGGTGTAAAGATGACCTCGATGGCCGTGCTGAAGCCGGTCCCCGTGATGGTCACCGGCCAGCTTGGCGGCCCGAAGGTCGGCGCAAACCCGCTGATCGTCGGCGGGTCAGCAAGTGCGACCGGCGCAAAGACGGCGAGCAGGACAGAAGCGAGAATCGCTGGCAGGGCGATGCGATGCACGGTTTCCTCCTTGGCTGCGGTGACTTGATTGGGAGTGCTCTCTAGGCGGCAGTGCCGGCGTGGCGCAGGTCGTCACCGCGTGGTCCAACCCGAAGCAGAAGCGTTCGAGCTGGAGTCGCGCCAAGCTATCGGCCGGCAACGATCTTCGCTATGTCGCGCCGCGCGCGGGCGAGGTCGTCGGTGATCTGGCGCTCAGCAGCTCGCAGCTGCGCCGTCGTGTTCTCTTTGATCTGCCAGCCCGTGCCAACGTCGGTGAACTCGCCGAAGGCGCCCTGCGCGTCGCCTATATCGTTCTCCCAGGCGTTGATCGCGCTCGTCGGCTCGTCTGCGGCCGTGTAGTAGCTGTCGGCGTGCTTGAAGCCACCGAGGTACGACAGGTCGTTC
Organism: uncultured Thermoleophilia bacterium; assembly: GCA_964519555.1. Classification (GTDB taxonomy): domain Bacteria; phylum Actinomycetota; class Thermoleophilia; order UBA2241; family UBA2241; genus Bog-752. Next base: position 2,140 of record CAZFJE010000270.1, on the reverse strand, counting down.
GTGGGACCCGTACCCTGCCCCCCCTGGTAGGCCCGGAACTTGCTCGCCGCGGAGTTCGGATCGTTGAAGGCGTTGAGCCCTGCGTTGGCGTTGGCGTACTGCGTCGGGCCAAGGGCCTGCTCGCCAGCCGCGAGCAGCTTCGCGTAGTGGTCCACGTTCGCCGTGAGGATGGCGCGCACTCTCTCCCTGATCACGCGCATGGGCAGCTTGTCGTTGGGCTTCGGCGTTGCGGCTGGCGTCTGCGTCGCTGCGGACACCGCAACTGCTGAGGGTGTGGTCGGCGGCGGCGTCCTCTGATGCGGAAGCGCCATGGAGATGGCCCCGAGGCCGAGCAGCACGCAGGCGATGATCGTGTACAGGCCGATGTCGGTGCGTCGCTTCGACTTGTCGATCAGGCCCACGACGTAGAAGACGACGAACACCAGAGGGAAGACGATGAGCATGTACCACCGCAGGTACCAGGGCCGCGTCGAGCGCTGCCGGCCCGGCGCGGAGGGGCCTTCAGTCGGCCGGACCGCAGCCTGAGGAGTGGGCGTCAGCGGGGTCGTGACGGGCGGCACTGCCTGGGCTTGAGGGCTAGGAGCAGCTTCCGCAAGTGTCGGCGAGGGTTCACCTGGCGGGACTGGTTGGGCGGGAGTCGCGGCCTCGTCCACTGGCGCGGCGCACTGCGAGCAGAACCGCGCCACCTCATCCATGGACGCCCCACACTTACGACAGAATGGCATGTGCTCTCCCTTGCTCACCGATGTGCGGCCCAGCTGGAGCTGGGCCAACGCCGGTATCGGGGCGGGCGCTGTCTGGCCGCATCACCATCAAACTCGCCTGCGTCTCAGCGCCACGACGCCCGCGACGACTACGACGGCGAACGCGATGACCACGACCCAGAATGACGTGTGCAAGGCGGCGGCAATGGCTGCGATCACAATTGCAACTATCACCAGGAGGCAGCCGCCCGCGCAGCTACCTTTGCCCAAGACGTCCAGTGTGGCGCTCGTCTTGTCGAGGCCGGAAACCTTCTGGCCATGCGCTTCGGCGTCACGCATCAGCTCCAGACGCTCCGACGACTTCAATCGCCGACCGGCGGCCTGCTTGGCCTTGGCGGCTTCGAGGGTGGGGTTGTAGCGCAGTTGCATCGGCGTCGTGGCCACGGGTGCAATGGGCGGGTCCACTTGGGCCGAAGGCGTGAGAAGCGTGGGAGGAGCCGTCCCGTCAACTGGCGCGGCGCATTGAGTGCAGTACCGGGCCCGCTCATCCACGGATGCCCCACACTCGCGGCAGTACGGCATTGACATCCCCCTCCTGAGATGTGCTCCCCGCTCCCGACTCTGTGCGGCAATCAGAGCGTGGTCAGACTACCCTTTTCGCAGCCGCTCATCCAGTCTCGGCGCGCGCGTACGTACGCCTCTGACCGGTAAGGGCGTTGCCATGGGGGCTTGCCTTCGCAGACCTTGCGCGCCAGCACGGGCAAAGAGCGCTGTGCGCGCAGCGACCGTAAGGCAAAAAGGAGGACAGTTCTCGCCGGCCATCGTGAAGGTCGGCCCTCACGCGAGTGCGCGCTGACCGTGACGGGCGCCCCAGCACTTCTGCGTCCAGATCAGACAATCCGCTTCACCTTCGCCGCAGACCGAGCTACCGTGCCACCCCCGACAAGGAGGAGGACGTGATGAGCAATGCGACAAGCGGCGGGCGGCAGAGCAGGCGCTGGAGCCGGCGCAAGGTGATCTTCGTGGTCGCGGGCGTCTGGCTCGGCTTCATCGTCGTGGCCGGCCTGATCGGCGCCCTGACCCACCAGGCGACGCCGGCCGCCTCGACTGCGAGCGTTGCGGACCTTCGGCCTGACCCGTGAGCGAATCCGCCAGATCGAGGCCAAGGCGATCGTCAAACTGAGAAGCCACTGTGACTGCCGGCGCCTGCGGGACCGCCTCGACTAACCGACGATCTTCGCGTCGCGGCGGCTAGGCCGTGGCCGCCCGCCAGCCGTGCAGTCAGGGCACCGGAGTTACGGGTGCCGCAGGGCCGATCTGCGGGCGGCTGGGCGGCCTCTGGGACACGGGCTCACTGTCGCCGCTCTGCTTGCGCTGGCGGGCCTTGGCGTCTTTCTCGCGGAAGACCTCTTCTTCTGAGGTGCCGGCCAGCAGCG
>CAZFJE010000269.1:0-4061 GCA_964519555.1 uncultured Thermoleophilia bacterium | reverse complement strand
GCCCTACCTGCCCAGCAGGGCGTCGATCTTCTTGACGCCGTCGGAGGCGTCTTCGGCGTAGGCGTCGGCGCCGATCTGGTCGGCCCAGCGCTGCGTACAGGGGGCGCCGCCCACCACGGTCTTGAAGGGCAGGTTCTGGTCTTTGATCATCTTGATGACGCGGCGCTGCTCTTCCATGGTGGTGGTCAGCAGGGCGCTCATGCCGATGATGTCGGCGTTCAGCTCTTTGGCCTTTGCGATGAAGGTCTCGGCCGGGGTGTCGCGGCCGCAGTCGGTGACCTCGTAGCCGTGGGCCTTCAGGTAGGCGATGACGATCGCCTTGCCGATGTCGTGCACGTCGCCCTGCACGGTGCCGACGACCACGGCGCCCTTCTTCTCGGCCTGGCCGCCCTCAAGCGCCGCGTTGCAGACCTTGGTGGCGGCGTCCATGGCCTGGGCGGCCAGCATGAGCTCGGGCAGGAAGACCTCGCCGCCCTCGAAGGCGTCGCCGACCTGGCTGATGCCGGCCACGAAGCCCTCGTTGACGATCTCGTTGGGGGCCATGCCCGCGGCCAGCGCGCGCGTGGCGACGTCGGCGGCGGCGGCCGCGTCGTAGTTGACGATCGCGTCGATCGCCTCTTGGATGAGCTCGTCCCTGTTGGCCATAGCGTGCAACTCCTGTGGTCGGCGCCGGCAGCGTTGTGACTGTCGTATCGTTTGCGATACTAGGACATCGGCGCGCGAAAGAGAACCGAGTTCTCCCACAAAGTCACACTTGACAGCCGCGGGTGGGTGCTATGATGTGTGCGACTGTGTTCGGAATGGGTGGTCGTTCGCCTCATGCGAACGTCGTATCCGCGGGAGGGCGGGGGAACCGATGTCGTTGCCAGGAGTCCCTGAGGCACGTGAGATGATCCCGGCCCAGCGTCGCGTGCGCATCGTCGAGCTCTTGAAGGAACGTCGGGCCGTGCGCGTGTCGTCGCTGTCCGACGACCTGCGCGTCTCCGAGATGACGATCAGACGCGACCTCGAGCGCCTCGAGGCCGAGGGGCTGCTCTCGCGCACGCACGGCGGCGCCATCCTCAAGCGCCACATGGCCGAAGAGCCGCAGTACGTCGAGAACGTGGCGACCCACGCCGAGGAGAAGGAGCGCATCGCGCGCGCGGCGGCCGCCATGATCCAGCCCGGCGAGACCGTGTTCCTGAGCTCCGGCACGACCGCGGCTCGTGTGCTGCGCCACGTCAGCCCCGAGCTTGAGGCGCGGGTGGTCACCCACAACGCCGGCGCCCTCACCGAGGCGCGCGGCCTGCGGCTCGAGGTCATCCTGCTGGGCGGACACTTCCGGCCGCGCTCCAACGTGGTCGACGGCCCGGCCGCGGTCGAATTCGTGAGCCGCTTCCACGCCGCCCGCCTGTTGATCGGCGTCGACGGCTTCGACCTGTGTGAGGGCCTGACGACGCCGTCGCTGGGCATCGCCGGCATCGAGCGCGCCATGATCGGCCACACGCGGGGCGAGGTCGTGGTGCTCGCCGACCGCAGCAAGATCGGAGTGGTCGCCGACGTCGTGATCTGCGGCCTCGACCAGGTCGACGTCGTCATGGTCGACGACGGAGTCGACGACGGAGTTCGCGAAGACATGCGACGCCTAGGACTGCGTTGCATCGTGGTCTGATATCCGTGGCGGGGTCGCCGGTTTCGCCGGCTCACAAGCGGTAGAGCGGTAACACGAGAGAGCGGAGGCGAGGTTGGACCCAAACAGGGTAAACGAACTTCTTGAAGTGGCTGAGCGGCTGTCGGCCGACGCAAAGACGCTGCGCGACGAGCTCGATCTTGAGTTCAGGTCGAGTCAGCTCGCGGCCGTGGTCGACGAGGACTACGACCTCGGCGAGGTCGTCGGCGTCGACCAGATCTTCGGGGGCTACGTCAACCTGAGCTTCGCCGTGCGCACGCGCACCGCGGAAGGCGAGCAGCGCTATTTCGTGCGCAAGTACAGCCGGGCCATCACCGAGCCCGAGATCCGCTTTGAGCACGCGCTCGTCAACCACATCGACCACAAGGGCTTTCACCTCGCGGCGCGCGTGTACCCGAACAAGGCCGGCGGCACCTTCGTCGTGCGCGACGAGGTCCACGGCGGCGTGCCCGAGACGCGCTTCTTCGCCGTCTACCAGATGCTCGAGGGCGAAGACCCGTACACCTGGGTGAAGAACCGCTGCACCGACGGCGAGTACGCCGACGCAGCGCGGGTGCTCGCCCAGTTCCACCACGCCGCCTACGACTTCGACGCCGGCGACCTGGCCCGCGAGCAGCCGCCCATCATGGCGTTCGTGGCCACGCTCGAAAAGACGTTCAGCGACTGCGCTGCCCTCGCGACCGGCGGCGTCTACGACGGCTACTACCTGGGCAAGCTGCCGGCCATCGTCGCGAGCATCCACCTGGGCACAAGCATCGCGACGCAGCTCGAAGGCATGCCGTTCATCCCGGTGCACTGCGACTATCACCCGGGCAACCAGAAGTGGGTCGACGAGCGCGTCGTGGGCCTGTTCGATTTCGACTGGTCCAAGGTCGACTATCGCATCTTCGACATCGCCCTCGCCCTGGTCTACTTCTGCAGCTCGTGGGAGGGCCGCGACAGCGGCGACCTGTGGCTCGACAAGTCCGCCATCTTCGTGCGCGCCTACCAGGACGAAGCGGCCAAGACGACAAGCCCCGGCCCCATGTCGGCCGCCGAGCTCGCCGCCCTGCCGCGCATGATCGCCAACGCCAACCTGTTCGTGCTCAACTGGGACGTCACCGCCTATTACGAGGACACGTCGGCCAAGAACGACGACGAGTACCTCATGTACCTCGAGCACCAGGTGCTGCTGATGGAGTTCATCGAAGCTCATCTTGACGAGCTGTCCCGCATCGCCGAGCCGCAGGGCGTCGGCCACGACCAGGAGAGGGTGTGACCAGGATGGGATACGCCGAGCTGCTCACCCCGCAAGAGGTACGGCGCACGCACGAGGCCTCGCTCGAGGTCCTCGAGGCGGTGGGCATCGCCGCTCACAACCCGAAGGCCCGCGAGGTCTTCGCCAAGCACGGCTGCAAGGTCGACTCCGAGACCGGCGTCGTGCGGTTCCCCGCCGAGATCATCGAGACCTACCGCGTCATGGCGCCGCCGAGCTTCACGTTCCGCGGCCGCGACCCGCGCTTCGACCGCACCATCCCCGACGACGGTCCGATCGTCGTCACCGGCTCGTCGGCCCCCAACGTGGTCGACCCCATCACCGGCGTCGAACGGCGGGCCACGTCGGCCGACATCGCGACCATCGCGCACCTGATCAACGAGCTGCCGGGCTTCGACGTCTTCTCGATCTCGACGCTCGCCGACGACGCCCCCGAGGGCCAGTTCAGCCTGAGCCGCTTCTACCCGGCGCTCAAGAACTGCCTCAAGCCGGTGCGTTCCAACACCCCCAACATGGACGACCTGCGCCAGGTCATCGCCCTCGGCGAGCTGATCGTGGGAGGCGCCGACGCCTACCGCGAGCGGCCGATCATCAACCATCACTACTGTCCGATGGTCAGCCCGCTGTCGATGGACGTCGACTCGACCGAGGCCGTCATGTGGCTCACCGAGCGCGGCCTGCCGGTCTACACCACGGTCGTGCCCAACGCCGGCCTTACGGCTCCCATGACGATGATGGGCGCCCTGATCGTGGGCAACGCCGAGTTCCTCGCCATCACCGCCTTCCAGCAGATGATCAAAGAGGGCACGCCGGTGATCTACGCGAGCCTGCCGACCGTCGCCGACATGCGCACCGGCGCCTACGCGCCGGGCGCCATCGAGACCGGCATGCTGCTCGCCGCCCAGGCGCAGCTCTCGCGCTTCTACAACGTGCCGGCGGGCGGCTACATCGGGCTCACCAACGCCCACAGCAACGACGCCCAGTCGGGTTTTGAGACCGGCATGAACACCGTGCTCGGCGTGTCGGCTGGCGCCACGCTGCTCAACATGGGCGGCCTCTTCAGCTCGCTCATGGCCTTCGATTTCGCCAAGTGCGTGATCGACAACGAGATCGCCCTCATGGACAAGCGCGTCTGGC
>CAZFJE010000268.1:0-4077 GCA_964519555.1 uncultured Thermoleophilia bacterium | reverse complement strand
GACCAAGCGCAAGCTGCTCGACGACTGCGACCTGTGGTGCATCGTCAGCATGCCGGCGGGCGTGTTCTCGCAGGCCGGCGCCGGCGTAAAGACCAACCTGCTGTTCTTCAACAAGGGCCGTCCGACCGAGCGCACCTGGTACTACGACCTCAGCGACCTGAAGGTGGGCAAGAAGACGCCGTTCACTCTGGAGCGGATGGGCGACTTCTTCGGGCTGGTCGGCGACTGCCGCGCCGGCGGGGCGATCGAACGGCCGGACTCAGAGCGCTCGTGGACCGTGTCGCGCGACGAGATCGAGGCTCGCGGCTACGACCTCAAAGCGGTCAACCCGCATCGCGTCGTCGACGAAGACACACGCACGCCTGCGGAACTGCTCAACGAGATCGAGGCGCAGCAGCGCATTATCGCCGAGGCCATGGCGGAGCTCCGCGAGAGCCTGAACGGCGGCACAGCCCAAGAGCCCTCGGACGTCTGACCGCATGCTCGTGCTGCGCTGCACGCAGAAGCTCCTCGCTCGGCTCGGCCCGCCGGTCGACGACCCTCCGTCCTCGACGACCGCGTTGGGCGACTGGTACGCGCGTCCGCTTAACATCGGCCACCAAAGGCTTGTACTGCTGATCAGTGAGCACTCGCGCCTGCCGGTGCTCATGCCGGCGCGCGAGCTCAAGCGGCTTCCGCAGACCTTCCCCAAGGCGCTTGCCGCCGTGCTCATCGAGCTCGGCGTACCGGCCACCAACCTCATACCTGAGCTCGACGCCGCCGCCGACGTCGTGGTCGCAAAGACGAACAGCCGGTCGCACCTGGGGTCGCTGAACGAGTTCGCGCAGATGTTGATGTGGCAGCGCGCGCCACTGGTCGATCTGGTCGGCGAATCAGTCGAGCTGAGTCGCACGCCCGTCGGTCCGCTCGGCCCGGGCTGGCCCGACGAGGTGACCTTGCGGCTGCTCGGCTGCGAGAAGCACTTCCGGGGGCGGCAGCGGAGCTGAAGAGGACCGTGGGCTGAGGCGGCGTCGCTCGCGACGCCGCCGTCCGGGTGCGCTAGTCGCGGCCCAGCGTCTGCAGGGCGTCGATGGCCGCCGCGGTGCTGCCGAGCACGGCCTGCGTGGCGCCCTCGACGCGCGCGCTCATCTGCTCGACGAAGTAGCGCGCGACGAGCAGCTTGCGGGCGTCGCGCTGGGCGGCGCGCAGCAGCAGGTAGGCGCAGATGAGGTCGATCGCCGTGTCGACCATGCGGCGACCGTGAAAGTCGCGGAAGGCGGTGTCGTCGAGGGCGCGCACGTGGGCCACGGCGGCGCTCCAGCGCTCGACCGCGGCGCGCACGGCGCCGAGCAGCTCGGGGGTGGCCGCGTAGTCGCCGGCGTCGTAGTCGGCGAGGCGCGCGGCGAGGGTGCCCGACAGCACGCCGCCCAGGGCGGCCACGACCTGGAGCTGGGTCGTGCCCTCGTAGATGTTGGTGATGCGGGCGTCGCGGGCGTGGCGCTCGACGGCGAAGTCGCGCATGTACCCCGAGCCGCCGTGGATCTGCAACGATTCGTAGGTCACGCGGTTGGCCATCTCGGTCGAGCAGGCCTTGGCGAGCGGCGTGAACAGCGCCGCCAGGCGCGTGAAGCCCTTGAGCTCGGCGCGCAGCGTCTTCAGCTCGTCGTCTGCAGCGGCCAGACGCGCGCCCGACTGGAGCTGCTCGACGCGGCGCTCGAGTCCTTCCTTTTCGTCGACGATCATGGCCGTCTCGTAGAGCAGCGCGCGCGAGGCTTCGAGCGAGACCTTCATGTCGGCCAGCATGGCCGCCACGGCCGTGAGGTTGCGGATGGGCCCGCCGAACTGCACGCGTTCGTCGGCGTACTTGGAAGCAGCCCGGTACGCGGCCTCGGCGATGCCCTGAGCCTGGGCGGCGATGGCTATGCGGGCGCCGTTCATGAGGCTCATGACGTAGGTCGTCAGGCCGCGCCGGCGTTCGCCTACGAGGAGCGCCGGCGCGTCTGTGAACTGCAGCTCGCAGGTCGGCGAGCCGTGGATGCCGAGCTTGTCTTCGAGGCGGCGGATCTTCATGTGCTCGTCGCGCTCGTAGAGGAACAGCGAGAGGCCGCGGGCATCGGTCGTGCCTGCTTCGGAGCGCGCCAGCACGAGCGCTATGGCGCCGCAGCCGTTGGTGATGAAGCGCTTCACGCCCGACAGGCGCCAGACGCCGTCGGCGCCCAGGGCGGCCTTGAGCTGCACGTTCTGCAGGTCGCTGCCGGCCTCGGGCTCGGTGAGCGCCATCGAGCCCGTGACCTCGCCCGACGCGAAGCGCGGCAGATAGGCCTGCCTGAGCTCGTCGCTGGCGAACTTGTTGACCGTCTCGGCGATGTCCTGCAGGCCGAAGACGTTCATGAGCGCCGGGTCGGCGCGCGAGATCATCTCGACGATCATGACCGAGACCGTGATGGGAAAGTTCAGCCCGCCGTAGCGGCGCGGCAGGGTGATGCCCATGAGGTCGGCCTGCGTGAGGCGGTCGAGCGCCTCTTGCATGCCGGGCGCGTAGCAGACCTCGCCGTCGACGAGGGTCGCGCCGGCGCGGTCGACCTCTTCGGCGCGCGGCGCCACGAACTCGCCGGCGATGTCGCCCACGATCTCGAGCGTGCGCCGGTACGAGTCGAGCGCGTCGTCGTGGTCGCTGGGGGCGTAGGCGAACTCGTGGGCCTGCTCGAAGTCGTCTTCGCGCAGCGCCACGATGCGCCGCAGGTCGAGCGCCTCGAGCTGGCGCTGCAGGTCGGGGTCGTCTGTGTAGAAGTTGCTCATCGTTTCTCGCGATAGGCCGTGATGAGCCTGGGCACGACCTCGTGCAGGTCGCCGACGATGCCGTAGTGGGCCACGGCGAAGATCGGCGCCCCCGGGTCGGAGTTGATCGCCAGGATGCGGGCCGACTGGTCCATGCCGGCGCGGTGCTGGATGGAGCCCGAGATGCCGACGGCGATGTAGAGCTTGGGGCGCACGGTGGTGCCCGTCTGGCCGACCTGGTGCTCGCGGCCGATCCAGCCGGCGTCGACGGCGGCACGCGAGGCGCCCACCACACCGCCTAAGGTGTTGGCCAGGTCGCGCAGCAGGTCGAAGCCGGTGCGTGAGCCCACGCCTATCCCGCCCGCGACGATCACGCGGGCGCCCTTCAGGTCGACCGACTTCTCTTGGCGCGTGCGGCGCACGAGCGTGGTGACGAAGTCGAGGTCGTCGAGCACGATCGGTCCGCCGGCCGAGGTCGGCTTGCCGTTGCGGCCCGTGTGCGGGCCGGCGACGCGCTCGACGTTCAGTTCGACGATGTCGCCGCTGCGGCTCGGGTCGGGCAGCGGCAGGCGGAACACGCCCTCGCGCACGGTGGCCATCTGGGGGCGGTGCTCGGGGCTCACGATGGTGGCCACGATGTTGCCGCCGAATGCTGGCCTGATCTGGTAGAGCAGATCGTGGTAGGCCACACCCTTGACCTCGTGGTCGCCGATGCGCAGGTCGGTGCAGTCGGCGGTCAGGCCGGTGCGCAATGCCGAGGCCACGCGCGGCGCCAGGTCGCGCCCGGTCGTGGTCGCCCCGTAGAGCACGATCTGCGGCTGGAAGTGGCGCACCGCTTCGGTGACGATGCGCGTGTAGGGCTGTGCCAGATACTCGTTCAGCAAGTCGTGCACGGCGAGGTAGACGGTGTCGGCGCCGGCGGCGACCAGCGCGGGCGCGAGCGCCCGCGCCGCCTCGCCGCCGGCGACCACGGCACCCACTCGCGCGCCGAGCCGCGCGGCCAGCTCGCGAGCCTGGCCCAGCAGCTCGAGGCTGACCTCGGCGGGGCGCAGGCCGGCGCCCTCGGAGGCACCGTTGCGCGAGAGCACGGACTCGCGCTCGCCGCTGGTCGCGCCGCGCGTCGTCTCGACGAAGACCCAGACGTCGCCCACCGCGCTAGCCAAGGATGTGCTCCTCGATGAGCTCGCGCACGAGGGCGCGTACGCTCTCGTCGGAGGGGTCGACCAGGCGTGTGTCGCCGGCGGCCAGCACCACGCTCTCGATCTTCTTGACGCGCGTCGGCGAGCCGCGCAGGCCGACCATCTCGCGCTCGGCCTCGAT
>CAZFJE010000267.1:0-4085 GCA_964519555.1 uncultured Thermoleophilia bacterium | reverse complement strand
CCTTGGGGCTGAGCTGCACCTTGACGCCCTCCTCCTTAGCCCACCTCTCCAGGGCGGTTCGGATCGCCCCTGTGGTCGTGAATGCGGCAGGATCGAGAACGACGCACTCCTCCTGGAATGCGTTCAGCGGATCCATTTCCTCACGGTAGGCCTCGGTCGCTGCGCAGACCTTCTCCGGTATGCAAAGGCCGTGACCGAGGTACTCGACGGCTCCCTCGACGCCCCAGGTGAGGATGCCGTCCAGTTCGGCTGCGAGCTTCTCGGCGTGGTGTCTATCCCACTCCGACTCGGGCAGGGTCACGTTGAAGGGGACTAACACGACGCGACGCTTGAAAGCGAAGTCGGGGGCCTCCACCCTGGGCTTGTGGTTGGTCGAGATCAGCAGAAGGAAGTGCGGGCTGAAGCTGAAGTCCTCTTGATGCAAGAAGCGCGCCGTGATGTCCTCGCCGCCGGTGATCTCCTTGATGAGCCCCTCGTCTAAGGTCTGGCTGATGCGGTTCTCCGAGGTGGTCACGAAGCGCGCACCGGCCAGGGCGGCCAGACTGTTGCGGATGTGGTCGTTGCGGTGCGGCGTGAAGGTCGTGATCGCCGTGGACTTGTGATAGCTATCCAGTCCGCCGCAGCCAAGAGCCTTGGCCATGCCGAGCACGGTGTCGCTCTTGCCGTTGGCACCCTCGCCGTGAAAGACGACAAACACTTGCTCGCGGCTGTAACCCGTCATGGCGTAACCGTAGAGGCGCTGCAGGAAGGCGATGGTCTCCGTGTCGCCTTCGAAGACGCGCTCGAGGTGGGCACGCCAGACCGGCGCTTGGGCTGCCGGGTCGTAGGTGGCGCCGGCAACCTTCGTCATGCGGTAGTCGGGCGAGCGCGGCAGAAAGGCGCCGGTGCGCAGGTTCACCACACCGTTTACGCAGTTCAGCAGCTCGGGGTCGGCGTCGAACTCCTTGATGTCGGCCTCGAGCGCCTCCTCGGCCGCAGCCAGCGCCAACATGGCGTCGATGGCCTTCTTGGATTCGCTGCGTTGAGCGTGCGCCGCAGTCGCCCTGCGCATCTTCTCGTCGGGGCTCTGGGCGGCCTCACCGTAAATGCTGCGAACCGTCTTTTTGGCGTAACGCACCAGGACGGCGTGATCGGCGACGTAGATGCCGCGCCGCGCATCGTAGGCGAGCAAGCCTCGTCCTCGTGGCACCTTGACGTGACCGACGTGCTGGGCGGCGAACCGCTCGGCGTTGCCGAGCTCGGTCAGGCGGTAAGCCACTTCAGGCCCGCCCGATGATGTCGCCGCCTCGGCTTCCTCGGCCTTCCCCTCGCCGCCGTCGGCCTCTCCATCGACGAGCGCCTGAAGGTCAGCAGCCGTGTGGCCCGTCGCAACCCAGTCAGAGACGTCCCCCTTCTCGGCGAGCCCCGGCAGCCGAATGGTGACGTGCGGCACACCGTGACGTCTGAGCGACTCGGCCACTCTACGGGCATGATCGCGGCCGGGCTCGTCGTTGTCGGGCACGATGGCGACCAGTGTCGCGCCCGCGAGCTGCTCGCTGTACTCGTCGCGCCATTTGCCGGCGCCGCCGGGGCTGCAGGTGGCTGCGAGGCCGAGGCGCTCGAGAGTCTCGACGTCCTTCTCGCCCTCGACGGTGTAGACGCACGCCCCGGCGCGGACCGCCTCAAGGACTCGCGGCAGGCGATAGAGCACGCGACGGACGCCCTTGAGGTTCCAGATGTAGCCGCCGGCACCGTCGGGACGACGCTGCCGGAAGGCCTTAGGCTCGTAGCGCACGGCCTCGAAGAGCGTAGCGTCACACTCGTCGACGTAGTCGTAGGTGGCGGCGATCGCCCGCTTGCGTTTCTCGCCTGCTGCGGACTCATCCGGTCGCAGGTCCGCCACGGTCAACCCCAGCGGCGCCAGCACCGCAGGGGTCTTACAGCCGGCGTGGCAGCAAAGCAGAATCTGGCCCTCTTTGCCCATGCCGATGGCCAGAGAGGGCGTCTGGTCCTCGTGGGCCGGACAGCGCGCCATCCAGCCGTCGCCGCTGCGCCGCACGCTCTCGAGACGTGCCAGGAACTGCTCAACCGCGATTGCCACGTGCGCTCACTCGCCCCCGAACAGCGTCGCTTCAAGCCAGGCGCTGGGGACGCGGCACCTGTGGGCTCCCAGGTGCAAGACCTTGATGCCGCCCGCGCGGGCAAGGGAGTAGGTCAGTGATCTCGAGTAGCCACAGGCGCGTCCGCAGGTTGGCCACAGCGAGACGGTCGGGTGGCAGGCCAGGTAGGCGCGCAGTTCGTCGCGTGGCATGCCGAGCGGGTCGGGTTCGGGTTCACGTCTGGCCAAGGGGCACCTCCAGTTGTCTTTGGTCTCTACCGGTCGTAGAGTGACCACATGGCAGGTCATACAAGAGACAAGGAGTCGTTGCCGGATGGAGTCGCCGACGGTGCCGCCGCCTTTGATCGATCGGATGGCTTGGCCCGTGATGATCAGCTGCGAGTCCGCCGAGCGGAGGCGGACAGGAAAGGCGAAGGGCTAGATCACTACGAAGGGATGCCCTCGGGCCAGCCGCTGTCTGTCGAGGAGGCGCTCAGGGATGCGTTGCACGCCGCCGATCCCGGCCTAAGCGAGGCTCAAGCACGGCACGCGGCGTCGCTGGTCGCGCCCCTGCTGACAGCAGATGGATTGGCTGAAGAAGACATCCTGGCCTTTGTCTCCATCAGCCTTGCCTACGAGCACGAGATCGCCAAGGGCACGGGCGCTTTGGTGGCGCAGCCGACGCTTGCCGACTTTGAGGCGACCAAGCGCGTCGCGGACTATCTGAGCGGGGAAGTCGAGGCCTGCCGCCTGAAGCTCTTTGAGGCGCGGACCGTCCCCTTCCGGACATTGGACGCGGCGTCTGAGTGGTCCAGAGGCGAGTCCGACCGCCATTCTCTCGCTCAGGCTGAGTACGACGAGATTGCCACACGGCTGGGCGCGATCGCTCTACCGGGCTCCCCGCTGCGCGTCAATCCCGAGCGCCGCTATGTCCTGCTGCGCCCGCCCAGTGAGGCGACGCTGCCCGCTGCAGCGACTCGGACCGACTTAGCCGCCCGTATGGGCGCGCCGCGCTGGCTCTTTCTTGCGGGCCGCTCGGTGTCTCTCGGCCATCTCTCCGACGTCCAGCAGCGGCTTGCCGAACAGGCCGGCGTCGAGGAATGGGAGATCACACGCTTCGTGCTGCTGGGTCTGCCACCGGCGGTGCAGCCTTGGCGGGCGCGAGTGCCGGAGGCGCGCTGGCTGCGCGGCAGCCCCGGCGTGCCCCTCTGGTTCAACGTCGAGATCCGCAACCGGCACCTCGCCTACGAGGAGATCAGGTCGCTGTTCAGCTCGCTGGTGCGCGACGGCTTGCTTGAACCCGCCCCTGCCTCGACTCAGCAACGAGACAAACTGGAGCGCCTCAGAGAGTTTGTGACCAAACGACGCTATCACCGCTCGCCACCGCAGGCGTGGACCGACATCGCCCACGATTGGAACGAGGTCAACCCGAACGAGCACTACACGGTGCGCGCGATTCAGCGAGCCTACAAGAAGATCTGCACCCTGCGCGGAGAGCAGAAGCCGCCCACGATGCGTGGTCGCAGACGCCGACTACACCCTCCTGAGTGACCCGCCATGATGACCTCTAACGTCAGGTAGAAGGCGAGGGTCGCCAGCTCCGCATCGAGAAGCTCAAGCACCAAGCCGGTTGCAGGACAGAGGATGTCTTGGCGGTGCTGGTGCGCACGTCCCGCTTCCCATCTGACCGAGCTGGAGCGAAGCTACCCAGCCACCTATCGGCCACGTTGGAGGGAAGTTAGGTCGTGAGAGGTTCGGTCCGCAAGCGCGGCACAACCTGGGAGTACAACGTCGATATCGGCATGGCCGCCGCCCAGCGCTGCCAGACCTGTAACGGGCGCGTCTGGATCGAGCGCAAGCCTAAAGAGACCTGCCCCAAGTGCGGCGGGGAGCTCATCGAGACCGATGAGCGTCGCCGCGCGATCAAGGGTGGCTTTGCCACGCAGAAGGAGTGCCAGTCGGCGCTCAACAAGGTCCTGACCGCAGTCGATGCCCGCACCTACGTGCC
>CAZFJE010000266.1:0-4109 GCA_964519555.1 uncultured Thermoleophilia bacterium | reverse complement strand
ACGTCGTGGTTCAGGTTGGAGCCGGCCATCATGGCGAGCAGGGTGAGCTCGCCGGCCTCCATGCCGGCCTGCGCGTCGACCAGCTGCGAGTCGCTGGTGCCGGCGTAGCCCCAGTTCGGCAGGTCGAGCCAGCGCGCCATCTCGATGGCGCCGAGGTAGGTCATAAGGTACTCGGGGGCGTTGTACGATGACTGCGCGGTGGCCATGTCGAGGACCGCCGGCCCGATGCCGAACAGGAACGGCGCACCGGGCTTGCGGAGCTGGTGCACGACGAGACCGAAGAGCGACTCGGCCGTGCCCTGGGCGATGTGCCCGGCCACGGTGATCGGCGCGGTGGCGCCGGCCAGCGGCGCCGGCGAGTAGATCGCGGGGATGCCCTTGTCGGCGCAGAACAGCAGCTTGTCGAGGCTGTCGCGCGGGTGCTCGAGCGGGCTGCTGGGCTGGCCGTACATGACGAAGTAGGGCTTCTCGGCGAGCGCTTCGGCGCCGCCGCGCACGGCGGCGGCGATTTTCCACATGACCTCGAGGTCGTCGACGCCCTCGGCAGTCACGACCACGGGCTTGGTGGTGCCCAGCACCATGGCGCGAAACTCGGCCACGTAAGCCTGGTGCGGGTCTTCGACGTCGTTGGGGTAGGCGCACGACATGACGAAGTCGATGTTGGGCAGGCCGTCGCACAGGTTGGCCGCGCGGGTCACGTCGGCGAGGCCCGACAGGCGGCGCTCGCCAGTCTCGAGGTCGTAGATGTTCATGAGGTCGGAGCCAGTGCCGAAGTAGCTGCGCCGGCCGCCCAGACGCATGGCCGGCTCGCCGTTGCGATCGAAGACCGGCACCACCGAGGGAGCCGTGGAGCGCGCGCGCTCGACGAGACGCCGGGGCAGCTTCACGAGGTCGTCGCCGACCACCTCGGCGCCGGCGGCGCGCAGCAGCTCGAGCGCCTCTTTCTGGTGCACGCGCATGCCTACCGTCTCGGCGATCTCAAGCGCGGCGTCGTAGATGGCCTGCTTGTCGTCGTCGCCGAGAAACCCAGCCTGAAGGCGAAGGCCGTTTCCGTCGGTGTCTGTCATAAGTCACTCCGTTGGTCGAAGGGGTCTGCGAAAGAGAGGTCTTGAAGCCGCCGCGAGCCTGGCCCCGGCAGCGCCGAAACGCCGGTCGATGGGCGACGTCGGCCCGAAGCTCGGCTCAGATGTGGACGAGGGGCTCCAGGGTCCAGCACTGACAGGCGGGCAGCCAGCGGGCCGCCGCTCGGGGTCTGATCGCGCGCGTGCGTGGTGAGTCGTTCACAGCGACAGCCTACCATTTTGCACCGCCGGAGGCCCCCGTCGACCGCGCGGCGACCGCAGGGACACGGCGCGGCCGCAAGGCGCACGGCCGCGCCGTAGACGATTCAAACGAGTCGGCCCACCGGTCGCCGGGGCGACTGCGTGGCGGAGCGGCATGGGAGTCGAACCCACCCAGGACGGGAGCACCGCCCCGCAGACGGTTTTGAAGACCGCGCCGGTCACCGGACCGGAAGCCGCTCCACGCAAAGACAAGACGCCCGCGATGCACGTGGGCTGCGCGACGGTCGCCGGACCGCCGCCTACACCACCGGGCGTCTGATCACGCAACAGTACGGCAGCGGCGTCGCCGCCGTCAAAGCTCAGCGGACGGCCGGCGCTCGACTCGTCGACGGCGCCCCCGCAAGTGACGACGCCCCGGCAAGTGACGGCGGCCCGAGCGGTGGCGGCCCGAGCGGTGGCGGCCCGGTCGTCGGCGTACGTGATGTCCTGCCGCCGTTGATGCAACGGCTCGTCTATCGCTTGCCCCGCCGGCGCGGGAACGATGGTGTACGCGATTCATGAGAGGACGTGACCCTTGCGCGAGTCGGGTCTTGAGAAGTACCTTGCCAGCGTCCTCGACGCGGTCGCCGAGGGCATAGAGATCATCGACGCCGACGGCTACATCAGCTTCGCCAATCTCGCTGCCGAGAGCATGTTCGGCCCCCGCGAGGAGATCATCGGCCGGCGCTACGACGACACGCGCTGGAAGCTCATGTCGGCCGCCGGCGTGCCCGTTCCGCCGCAGGAGACGCCGCAGGCGTACGTCATGCGGACCGGCGAGCCGCTGCTCGACACGCTCTTCGGCGCGATCCTTCCCGACGGCCGCCAGGTCGTGCTCACCATGAACGCCGTGCCATTTCGAGACGAGCACGACCGTGTGCTCGGCACGCTCGTTTCGTACACCGACGCGACGCGGCGCAGCCGCACGGACCGCCTCGATACGGCGCTCGCCGAGATCGGCGCCGCCGTGAACGCAAGTTTCGACTTCGACACGATCCTCCAGCGGGCCCTCGACCTTGCCGTCGGGGCGCTCGGCTGCGAGAGCGGCATCCTGTTCATAAAGGAAGGTTCCGACTGGGTGTTACGCCTTCTGAGTAACCTCCCCGAAGACATGCGCGGCGCGCGCGTGCCCAACGAACTCGCCTCGTTCACGACCCTGACCGGGGGCAAAGCCGGAGCGCTCGCCTTCAACGACGTCTACGAAGACGACCGCATCCACAACCGCGTCATGCGCCGCTTTCGCATACGGTCGCTGCTCGACGTGACACTGCGCGTACGGGAGCGCGACATCGCCGACGTGTCGTTCATCTACCAGTCGGCGACGACACCGTTCACCGACGACGACGTAGCCTTCGCCGACAAGTTCGGCGCCGTCGTGGGGTTGGCGCTCGAGAGCAGCGCGCTCTATCACGCCGAGAAGGAGACCGCCCGGCTCCTGCAAGGGGCGCTCCTGAGCGATCCCGCACACATCGAGGGGGTCGCATTCTCTCACGCCTACTACTCCGGCACGAAGTCGACGCGCGTCGGCGGCGACTTCTTCGACCTGTTCGCGACAGACGACGACCATGTCGCCCTGCTGCTGGGCGACGTCTCGGGCAAGGGCATCGGGCCGGCGATGCTCGCGGCCCGCGCAAAGCACACGATGATCGCGCACCTGCTCGAAGGCGACCTGCCGGCGCGCGTGCTCAGTCAGACCAACCTCGTCCTGGGGCGGTCGACGGATGCCGAGACCTTCGTCACCACGTTCGTCGGGCTGCTCGACAAGCGCTCGGGCGTGCTGCAGTACTGCAATGCCGGGCACACCGACCCGTTCCTGCTGCGCAGCGGTGGCGGCGTCGAGAGCCTGCCGGCCAGGTCTCCGCTGCTGGGCGCCTTTCCCGAGCTGCAGTTCGTGCCGGCCCAGGCGTCGCTGGGCGCCGGCGACCTGTTGCTGCTGTACACCGACGGCGTCACCGAGGCGCGCGGACCGGGCGGCTTCTTTGGCACGGAGCGGATCGTCTCGTTGCTTGGGCGCAGCACGCACGTGGACGTCGAAGACCTTGCCGATCAGATCCTGAAGGAAGTGACCGACTACGCCTCGGCGGCGTTGGGCGACGATGTCGCCATCCTGGCCGTGGCGAGAGCGGACGACGACGCTGCCCCCACCAGCCGGAGTGACGTGACGCGGTGACCGCAAGCGAAGGGGCGGGGCGCCTTGCGGCGCCCCGCCCCACGGTGTGCGGTGCGATCCGACGCCTCGCGGCGCCTGACGTTGAGCGCGGTCTTACCTGGCGGCCGCGGCGAGCGCCCTGGCAGCCGAGACGAGCGACTGGCGGTCCTGATGGCGCTTGTACTCGGCGTCCATCTCGAGCAGACCACCCGGGAACTCGTAGGCGGGCATGAGGGCCACGAAGTCGTCGGCGTTGAACTCCTCGGGCACGTGGACGCCGCTCTCGGGGTTGCCGTTCTGGCCGATGAGCTTGCCGGTGGCGATCAGCTCGAGGGTGATGACCGGCGTGAAGGCGGTCTGGGCGGTGACGACCTGGGTGCCGTACTTGCCGACACACTCGGCGTTGTCGGCGACCTGATAGAGATAGACCTCGCGGACCATGCCGTCCTTCTTGCCTCTGACCCACGTGCCGGCCGCGGTCTGGCCGACGTACTTCTTGCCGATCTCGTTCGGGTCGGGAGCGGCCGCGGCGATCACGTCGCGCGGCGCCACTTCGACACCCTTGACCTTGATCGGGGTCTTCTTGTCCATGTTGGTCGACTTGAAGATGTCGATGGCGGCCATGAACTCGTCGCCCA
>CAZFJE010000265.1:0-4124 GCA_964519555.1 uncultured Thermoleophilia bacterium | reverse complement strand
GGTGCTTATCCAATCGCTGAAGTGGTCGTCGTCACGGGTGGATGATGCCGCCGTGAGGACCCTTCCGGGCGGTGACCAGGCCGAACCCCGTTGCCTTAGGGACGCGACGTTCGGCGGGACGCCCTCGGTGAGACTTTGGGAAGGAATCTTTCGCGTTCTTCGGCAGCCACGGGGGGACCGCTGTCCCCGACCCAGACGCGAAGGGTCTTCTTAATGGCGGCCATCGTCGCATTCGCGGCGGCCTTTGCACGGGTGGAACGAAGCCTCGCCGCTGTCTGGCAGACCGGCTCATCCCACGAGCCTAGGTAATTGCCGACTTCTTGCTGACAAGACATCTGGCCACGCTAGGGCATGTTCCATCATCAGAGCAGAGAAGCGCCCTTCAAGAACCTGCACCGTGCAGCACTATCCCGCACGCAAAGGGCCAGTCCAGCACCGTGCACTCACCACTTTTAATCAGGGTGTCCGGAGTTCGACTCTCCGGCGGCCCACCAGAAATGCCTGCATTTTGGCGTCTTTCGAAGCCTCTTCCCCGCCCGGAATCCCTGCCAGCCGACGCAATGCTGACATTTCGCTGACGCGACGCCCAGTCACGGCCGGCCACGGAGCAACACCAAGCGCCACAGAACAGGCTTTGCAAACCCGCGAACCTGCCGGTCGCCAACTATCTCACCGCCGTCACAAACCGCCTGCCTGGAGACGTCATTGACAGCCACACCATTGTGGTAGACACTACCAGTAGTTAGACTATACCGAAGTGATGAGGCTACCATGAAACTTCTCGGTGCACGTCGCTGGTGGGCCCTCGCGGCGATCACACTGGCGGTGCTTGCGGTTGGCATGGACGTCACCGTCTTGAGCATCGCATTGCCGACCCTGGCTGGCGCCCTGAAGGCCTCCGAGTCAGATCTGCAGTGGTTCTCCTCGGGGTACGCCCTGGTCCTTGCCGCCGGCATGCTGCCGGCCGGACTGCTCGGCGACCGCTACGGCCGCAAGAAGGTTCTGCTGACCTCGCTTGCTCTGTTTGCCGCCGGATCGCTTGCCTGCGCCCTGTCACGCTCACCGGATCAGTTTCTTGCCAGCCGGGTGCTCTTGGGTCTGGCCGGCGCAGGGATCATCGTCATGGCGATCTCAGCGCTAACCGTGCTCTTCTCCGAAGAAGAGCGGCCCCGCGCGGTGGGCATCTGGGCGGCGGCCAACTTCCTGGCCTTCCCCATCGGTCCCCTCCTCGGTGGTTGGCTGCTGACCCATTACTGGTGGGGCTGGGTGTTCCTGCTCAATGTTCCCGTGGCGGCGATCGGCTTTGCCGCGGTGGTGGTGCTCGTACCCGAGTCGCGTGCCCCCGTGAGTCCCGGACTGGACTGGCTCGGCGTGCTTACCTCCAGCGCCGGCCTTGCCGTGGTGACCTACGGCCTGATCGAGGCCGGCCAGCACGGCTGGAGCAACCCCGGCGCACTGGGCGCCATCGTCGGCGGTGTCGCCCTCCTTGCGGCGTTCTTTGCCTGGGAGCGCCTGCTCTCGCGCCGGCCCACCGGACAGCCACTGGTCGACCTCGCCTTGTTTCGCTCGGCCTCCTTTACCTGGGGCGTCCTGCTGATGACCATCATGACTCTGGCCATGATCGGCATCATGTTCACCATGCCGCAGTACTTTCAGGCCGTGCTCGGGACAAGCGCCCAGGGCTCTGGCTTGCGTCTGCTGACGCTGGTGGGCGGGCTGCTGATCGGTGCGCTGCCGGCCGATCGCATGGCGCGCCGGCTGGGCGCCAAGATCACCGTCGTCATCGGCTTCCTCGTGCTGGCAGCCGGACTGGGGCTCGGCACGCAGACCAGCCTGTCTTCGCACGGCAGCTTCGTCGCCGCCTGGATGGCCGTCGCCGGCGTCGGGGTCGGCATCACCATGGCCACGACCGCCTCGGCCGCCCTCTCCGAGCTTTCCGCCGACAAGGCGGGCGTGGGCTCGGGCGTCCTGCAGGCCCTCAAGAATGTGGGCGCACCCTTCGGCGCGGCCATCCTGGGCAGCGTCCTGGCCTCCGCCTACCGCAGTCACCTGCCTCTGGCCGGCCTGTCGGTCCCGGCCGCCAGCGCGGTACGTGGCAGCGTCTTTGCCGGTCTCGGGGTGGCCGAGAAGCTGGGCGCGCCGGCACTGGCTGTGTCGGTGCGCAGCGCCTTTGTCAGCGGTATGGATGCAGCCTTGCTGGTCTCGGTAGGATTCGCCTTGGCGGGCAGCGTCCTTGCCCTGGCCTTCTTGCCGGCAAGAAGCGCATCGCACGAGCCAGCGACAGTCGAAGGAGTGCAGGCAGATCATGAGCTCATCGCCGCAAAGTAAGCCGACCGGCCTGAGTCTGCGCGAGCGCAAGAAACTCAAAACCCACCTCGCCATCCAAGGTGAGGCTCTTCGTCTGTTCAAGAAGCAGGGCTACGAGGCGACCACGGTCGAACAGATCGCCGAGGCTGCCGAGGTCTCACAGACCACCTTCTTTCGCTACTTCGGCAGCAAGCAAGACGTCGTGCTCCACGACGCGCTGGACCCGTTGGCGATGGCGGCCCTGGAGGCTCAGCCGGCCGAGCTCACGCCGATCGAGGCTCTACGGCAGGCGATGCGCGAGGTCTACTCGGGCCTGAGTCCCGAGGAGCTTGCCGCGGAGCGCGAACGTCAGGCGCTGATCCGCGCGACGCCCGAACTGTGGACGGGCATGCTCACCGACGTGACCGGCGCGCTCGGGATGTTCTGCGATGCGATTGCGCGGCGCACGGGACGCAAGGCCGACGACATCGCCGTGCTCACCCTGGCGGGCGCCGTCTTTGGCGCCGGCATCGCCGTGTGGCTCAGCCGCCCGGCAGATGCCATGGACGATTACGTTGCGCTCTTCGACGCTGCCCTGGCCCAGCTCGAAGCGGGTCTGACGCTGTGATGCACACCTCACGAGGCGTCGATTGCGGCTACAGATCGTGCCCGCCACATCCGGGGCGAAGCTAACAGGCCGGCAGCAGGTTGGCAATCGCCTCGGCGGCGTCGCGATCCTGCTGGGGCAACACGTGAGAGTAGACGTCCAAGGTGAGGGCCACCGTCGAGTGGCCCAGCCTGCCCGAGACGATCCGCGGGTTCACACCGCTCGACAGCGCCAGGGTGGCGTAGCTGTGGCGCAGGCTGTGCAGCGGGATCTCCGGCAGCGTGGCCGCCTTGAGGTCGACTTTGAAGGCCTTGCTCACATGCCAGGGGTGCAGCGGCTGGCCGTCCTCGCGCGTAAAGACGAAGCCGCTCTCGACCCAGGCCTCTTCCCAGTCGGCCTGCTCGTCAGCCTGGCGGGCAGCGTGGGCCCTCAGGGCAGCCAGAGTCGCGGGGTCCAAGGCGATCGTGCGCCGGCCCCGTTTGGTCTTTGGCTCGCTCATCTGGGCGATGCCGTTAACCGGTATCCAGGCCCGGCGGATGCTGACGGCGCCGGCCTCCATGTCGACGTCTGCCCACTGCAGGCCGAGAGCCTCGCCGCGGCGCAGGCCGGTCATGGCCAGCAGACGCCACAGCGCAAAAAGGCGATCGCCGGCCACATGAGCGAGAAAGCCAGACAGCTGCTCCGCGTTCCACACGGGGCGCTCGGCGTGCTCTGAACTTTGCTTGGGCGGGTCGGCGGCATCGACGGGGTTCACCGTGAGCCGCCCCCAGCGCACGGCGTCGTGACAGGCGCGATGCAGGACGGCGTGCACGCGGCGCACAGAAGAGGCGGAAAGCGGACCGCCGTCATGGACGCGGCCGTGTTCGCCGAGGTGGGCGTAGAGGGCGTTGATCGGGGCGGGGGTGAGCTTCTGGAGCTGCAGGGCGCCCAAGCGCGGGATGATGTGCTCGCGGGCGAGCATCGTGTAGGAAGCGAAGGTTGTCGGGCGCAGCGTGCCTTTGACGGCTGGCAGCCACTCGCCGAGCAGGAAGGCTTTGACCGTGATCCTGGTGGGCGGCACGTAGGTGCGCGCATCGACGGCGCTCAGAACCTTGTTGAGCGCGGACTGGCACTCCTTCTGGGTCGCGTAGCCACCCTTGATCGCGCGGCGACGCTCCTCGGTCTCGATGAGCTCGCCGCCGCACTTGGGGCAGGTCTCTCTGGGCTTGCGCTCGATCCAGACGCGCCCGTT
>CAZFJE010000264.1:0-4145 GCA_964519555.1 uncultured Thermoleophilia bacterium | reverse complement strand
CGATGACCAAGGACATCGAAGTCGGCGACATCATCACCGGCAAGGTCGTCAAGACCACCGACTTCGGGGCCTTCGTCGAGCTCAAGAAGGGCGTCGACGGGCTCATCCACATCTCCAAGCTCGGCGGCGGCAAGCGGGTCGACAAGGTCGAAGACGTGGTCACCCGCGGCGACACGATTACCGTCGAGGTCGTCGAGATCGACAAGGCGCGCAATCGCATCGGCCTCAAGCCGCTCGAGGCGCCGGTGGAACACTAGCCGTGCCACGCAGTCGCACCTGGCTGAGCGGCGACGACGTTGATCCCTCGACGGCACTAGCCGTGCCACGCAGTCACACCTGGCTGAGCGGCGACGACGTAGTCGCTCGCCGGCACTAAGGTCCGGAGGTCGGCCATCCAGGGCTTTCAGATCGCCACACTCGACAATGGGCTGCGGGTCGTCACCGAGCCCATCGTCGGTGTGCGGTCGGTCGCGTTGGGAGTCTGGATAGGGGTCGGGTCCCGTCACGAGGACCCGGCCCGGGCCGGCATCTCCCACCTGATCGAGCACCTCATCTTCAAAGGCACGGCCGACTACTCGGCCTGGGACATCGCGCGCATCTTCGACCAGATGGGCGGTGAGCTGAACGCCGCCACCGCCAAGGAATACACGCTGGTCCACGCGCGCTTCCTCGACGATCACCTGGACGAGGCCTTCGCGGTCATGGCCGACATGGTCGTGCGTCCGCTCATGGCCGAACTCGACGCCGAGCGCGAGGTCGTCCTCGAAGAGGTCGCGCTCTACGAAGACTCGCCGTCCGAGCTCATCCACGACTATCTCGCCGAGACGGTCTTCTGGGAGCACCCGCTGGGCCGCCAGATCATTGGCACCACCGAGACCCTGCAGGGCCTCGACGAGCCGGTCATCGGCGCCTATCACCGCGAGCACTACGTGAGCCCGTCGATCGTCGTCGCGGCGGCCGGCAACCTGAGCCACGAGCGCATCGTCGAGCTCGCCAAACAGCACTTCGGCTCCGGCGCCGCCACTGCGCCGCCGCCCGAGCCCCGCCTGCGGCGGCCCAAAGCCCGCCACGACGCCTTCTTCATGCGCAAGGACACCGAGCAGTTCCACGTGTGCCTGGGGTCGCCGGCCATCTCGCGCACCGACCCGCGGCGCTTTGCGCTGTCGGTCTTAGACACGGCGCTCGGCGGCTCGTCGAGCTCACGGCTGTTCCAGGAGATCCGCGAGAAGCGCGGCCTCGTCTATTCGGTCTACTCTTACACCTCGCTCTACGCCGACACCGGCATGGTGGCCATCTCGTTCGGCTCGCGGCCCGAGGGCCTGGCCGAGGTCATGGAGCTCTGCACGACCGAGCTCGAACACCTCGCCGACACGCTCACGGTCGAAGAGGTCGAGCGCACCAAGGAGCAGATCAAGGGGCAGATCGTGCTCAGCATGGAGAGCCCCTCGGCACGGATGAACCGTCTTGGGCGCAGCGTGCTCATGGGCCTCAAGATCCGCACGCTCGACGGCATGCTGGCACAGATCGAAGCCGTCGACTTAGACGCCGTCGTCGCCTTGGCACGCGAGTTCTACGACGTGAACAGCTGGTCGGCGGTCTGCATAGGCCCCGAAGCCGCGCCGTTCCAGGCGACTGTCGACGGCTACACCTGGTGGGACCCCGAGTGACCAGCGTCGTCGTGCTGGGGGCGCTGGGGCGCATGGGCTCGCTGCTGTGCACGACGATCGAGCGCCAGAGCGACCTCACGCTGGCAGCCCGCGTCGACCCCGCCCCGGCCCCGGCCGCCGCGGGCCCGACGGCGGCCGCGCCGCTGTACGCCACCCTCGACCAGGCGCTCGCGGTCGCGCGCCCCGACGTCGCCGTCGACTTCACCGTGCCGGGCGCCGTGTTCGCCAGCGTCGGCGCCGCTCTGAGCGCGGGCCTGCCCACGGTGGTGGGCACCACGGGACTCTCCGACGAGCAGATCGAGCGCCTGTCGGCCCTCGCCGCCGAGCGCGGCGCGGCCCTGCTCATCGTGCCGAACTTCGCCCTGGGCGCCGTGCTGCTCATGCAGTTCGCCGCCCAGGCCGCCCGCTACTTCCCGTCGGCCGAGATCATCGAGCTGCACGAGCAGGGCAAGGTCGATGCCCCGTCGGGCACCTCGCTGCTCACCGCGCGCCGCATGGCGCAGGGCGGCGCCGCGCATCCGCACGGCGCCGACGAGAGCCGTCCGTCGCGGGGCCTTGCCGTCGACGGCGTGCGCATCCACAGCGTGCGCCTGCCCGGCCTCGTCGCGCACCAGGAGGTCGTGTTCGGCGGCGAGGGCGAGACCCTCACCATGCGCCACGACTCGCTGTCTCGCGAGTCATTCATGGGCGGCGTCCTGCTCGCCATCCGACGCGTGGCCTCGCTACAGGGCACGACTGTCGGACTCGAGAGCCTGCTGGCCGACTCGAGCGTCCGCCAAGAGCCGAAGGGATAACCCCCGTGGAATCGTTCGGAGACATCCTGACCGCGATGGTCACCCCGTTCACCCTCGACCTGCAGGTCGACCACCTGGCGTTCGCGCGCCTCGCCGACCACCTGCTGGCCAACGGCTCCGACGGCCTGGTCGTGGCCGGCACCACCGGCGAGTCGCCGACCCTGACCGACGACGAGAAGGTCACCCTGTTCCGCCACGCCGTCGAAGTCGCCGGCGGGCGCGGACCGGTGATCGCGGGCACCGGCTCCAACGACACCGCCCATTCCGTCGCCCTCACGCGCCGCGCCGAAGACGCCGGCGTCGACGCCGTGCTCGCGGTCACGCCCTACTACAACAAGCCGCCCGAGCGCGGCTTGCGCGCCCACTTCGCGGCCATCGCGAGCGCCACCAACCTGCCGGTGATCGTCTACAACATCCCGTCGCGCTGCGTGATCGACCTGCCGCCTGAGCTGCTGGCCGACCTCGCCGCAATCGACAACATCGTGGCCGTCAAACAGGCCAACCCCGACCTCGACGCGTCGCGCCGCCTGCTTGAGCTGTGCGACCTCGGTCTCTACGCGGGCAACGACGACATGACCCTCGACGTCGCCGCCATGGGCGGCTGGGGCTGCATCTCGGTGGCGAGCCACCTGGTCGGGCCGCGCCTCAAAGAGCTGGTCGTGGCCGCGCGCGCAGGCGACACCGCGCGCGCCACCGCCATCGACGCAGAGCTGGCGCCGCTGATCGCGGCGCTGTTCGTGACGAGCAACCCGATACCGCTCAAGGCGGCGCTCAACATGCTCGGTCACGAGGTGGGGGGGCTGCGCCTGCCGCTGGTCGACGCCTCCGACGACGAGCGGCGCGCCGTCGAGGTCGAGCTCGAGAGACTCGGCCTGCTGTAGGCCTATCCAAGGATTAGATGGTCGCGGGCGACCGGGCTCTGCTAACGCGGAGCCGGTGCGCGTGGCCTCATTAGACAACACGAGGACAAGCTGAAGACTATGGACGAGAATACCCTGAAGATCATCCCGCTCGGCGGGATGGGCGAGATCGGCAAGAACATGACGGCCATCGAGTACCGCGGCAAGATCGTGGTGGTCGACTGCGGGCTGGCCTTCCCGCGCGACGAGATGCTGGGCATCGACCTGGTCCTGCCCGACATCACCTTCCTGCGCGAGCGCCGCAGCGACGTGCTCGCCTTCCTCATCACCCACGGCCACGAAGACCACTTCGGCGCGCTCGCCTACGTGTTGCGCGACATCAACGTGCCGGTCTACGGCAGTCGCCTCACCCTGGCCTTCGCCAAGTCAAAGCTCGACGAGCACGGTCTGCTCAAGGTGGTCGAGCTGAACGAAGTCACCGAAGACTCAGTGCTCGATCTCGCTCCGTTCACGGTGCGCTTCTGCGCCATGAGCCACAGCGTGCCCGATGCCCTCGCCATCGTGATCGAGACGCCCGAGGGCCGCATCGTGCACTCCGGCGACTACAAGTTCGACCACACCCCGATCGACGGCCGCGTGACCGACGTCAACAAGCTGGCGCAGCTCGGGCAAGAGGGCGTGCTCGCCCTGCTCGCCGACTCGACCAACATCGAAAGCGAAGGCAGCACCGGCTCCGAGAGCCAGGTCGGCCAGGCGTTCCACCGCATCTTCGCCGACTCCGACGGGCGTGTGCTGGTGGCCTGTTTTTCGTCGCACATCCACCG
>CAZFJE010000263.1:0-4192 GCA_964519555.1 uncultured Thermoleophilia bacterium | reverse complement strand
CCGAGCTCGCCGTGGTGTTGCCGATGCCCATGTCGCCGGTGGCGATGATGTCGAGGCCGTTGCGCAGCTCCTCGTCGACCAGCTCGATGCCCACGCCGATGGCGCGCAGCGCCTCGTCGCGCGTCATGGCCGGTCCTACGGCCATGTCGGCCGTGCCCATGCGCACCTTGCGCTGGCGTACGCCGGTGGCCGCCGAGAGGTCGGCGTTGACGCCCACATCGGTGACCGCCACACGCGCCCCGATCTGCCGCGAGAGCACGTTGATGGCGGCTCCGCCGGCGACGAAGTTCATGACCATGCCGGGCGTGACCTCGGCCGGAAACGCCGAGACGCCCTGCGCCACCACGCCGTGGTCGGCGGCCATGACGGCCACGACCTTGTGCTCGAGCCGGGGGCGTGGCTTGCCCGAGATACCGGCGAGCTGGATGGAGAGCGTCTCGAGCCGGCCGAGCGCCTTGGGCGGCTTGGTCAGCTGCAGCTGGCGCGCTTCGGCGGCGTTCATGGCGGCCCGGTCGAGCGGCTGGATACGCGCGATGGTCTGGGCGAGCTGGTCGGTCATTCGTCGTGCTCCTCTTCGGTCGGCGAGGACGGTGGCGGGGCAAGGTGGGGCGGACGCCGGCGAAGTGGCGCCTCGTGGGCGTCGGGGGTGGCGAACGGGTCGACGGCGAGCGCCTTGAGCTCGACAGGGATGCCGGCGACCAGCAGATAGACCTTGTCGGCGGCCTCGGCGAGGCGACGGTTGGCGCGCCCGAGCTCGTCGCGATAGAGCCGCGCGAGGGGGTACTCGGGCACCACGCCCAGGCCGACCTCGTTGGAGACAGCGATGAGGGTAGAGCCGGTCTTGCGCAGGGCGGCCAGCAGGTCGTCGACGGCGCCGCCCACGCGCGCCGCGACCGCCTCTTCGACGTCGCGCGGTATGAAGGCCTTGTCGAAGTTGCCCAGTCCCTCGGGCACGGTGCCGCCCAGGTCACCGGCGGCGAACATGAGGTTGCTCACCCAGAAGGTGACGCAGTCGAGCAGAAAGACCGGGCCGTCGGCGGCGCGCACGGCGGCGGCCACTTCGAGCGGGCACTCCATCGTGACCCACGTGTCGGGACGCACCGAACGGTGCGCGGCCACGCGGTCGGCCATCTCCTGGTCGTTGGTCTCGGAGGTGGCGAGAAAGGTGACGCGCCCGGAGCCGCCCTGCCGCGCGGCGCCGTCACTGCCGCCGTCGACCAGATGGAGCGATGCGGAGCTCGGCGGGCCGCTCGCGGCCTCGGCCTCGCTTGCGGCATGCGCGGCCGCGTACTGCGCGGCGAGGCGCTCGGCAAAGGTGCTCTTGCCGCTGCGCGCGCCGCCCAGCACGAGGATGAGTCGAGTCGGCTCTTCAGGTGATGAGACCACCGCAGCCCTCCCACGAGGCCGTTATCGCAGTGACTCCCGGACCATGGTGTCCTGGCTTGCCGCTTCGTCCTACTGGCCGCGCCTTCCCACCCCGCGGGGCAGTGGCGGTGTGCGGCGTTCGTCATGCGGTCACAGTTGCGGGGCAGCGCCGGCCTTGCACCGGCTTCCCACGAACCGGGAGAACAGTGCCCCACACTAGTCGACGCCTCGACCGTTCGTCAAACGGCGCCAGGGCTATACTCACGCTCGTGAGCGCCGACGAGCCAAGAGACGCAGCATCGCCTGCCGGGTCGACCGACCTGAGAGCCGCCCCGCTGTTTGCCGGCCTGAGCGACGAGCAGCTCGCCGCGCTTGCCGCCATCGCCCACCCGGTCACGCTGCCCGCCGAGGCCGCCATCTTTCTGCAGGGTGACCCCGCCGAAGCCTTCTATCTGCTCGTCGAGGGCGCGGTGAAGATCAGCAAGGCCTTCCGCGACGGCCGCAGCGCGACCATACGCCACGTGCGCCTGGGCGAGACCTTCGGCGAGTCGGTGCTGTTCAACGACACCTACCCCGCCGCCGCGGAGACCATGGCGGCCAGCCGCCTGTACCGCTTCGCAAGCGACGACTTCAGGCGGCTCCTGCTGGCCGAACCCGAGCTCGGCCTGCGCATCATCGCGGCCATGGCGCACCTGCTGGTCATGCTCAACCATCGGGTCGAGGAGCTGCTGCTGCCGGTGCCGGCTCGCCTGGCGCGCTACCTGCTCGAGCTTTGCAGCGAGCAGGGCTCGCCGACGCGCTGCCGCCTGTCGATCGCCAAGCAAGAGCTGGCCGCGCGCCTGGGCACCGTCCCCGAGACGCTCAGCCGCACGCTCAGCCGCTTTGAGCGCGGCGGGCTGATCGCCGCCGACGGCGACTCGTTCGTGGTGCTCAACCGACCCGCGCTGGAGCACCTGGCGCAGCGATAGCGGACTCGGCGAGCGTCGCGACACCGCCTGCTCACGATCGGCACGGGTCCCCCTCAAACTTGACCCAAGTCAAAGGAACGGCGGCGCCGTTGCGGGTACCGTTGGGCGTGCAGGGAGAGGCCTGCGTCCACGTGAGCAGCGACGGAGCCCCGACGACGGGCGCTCCTTACGAGAGAAAGCGAGCCGCCCCATGGCTAACGTCACCCGTAGCATCGTCCACATCGACGAGGCGCTGTGCACCGGCTGCGGCCTGTGCGTCATGCCCTGCGCCGAGGGCGCCATAGAGATCGTCGACGGCAAGGCCAAGGTCGTCAAAGAAGAGCTCTGCGACGGCGCCGGTTTCTGCCTGGCCGTGTGCCCCGAGGGCGCGCTCACCGTCGAGCAGCGCGCAGCGCCGGCGTTCGACGAAGACGCCGCCGCCGAAAAGATGGCCGCCAAGCTCGCCGCCGGCGAGGTCATGACACAGAAGTGCTTCACCTGCGGGCGCAGCGAGATGGACAGCCCGCTGCTGCCGGTGCGCACCGAAGGCACCAGCACCTGGGTGTGCGTGAAGTGCCTGCCGCAGCTCATCCACGGTTGATCGACACAAGGAGTCCCATGGAACCCACCGGTACGAGAGACAGCCTGCACGGCTCAGTCAACACCATGCTCGAGCGCACCCGCGCCGCCGGCGAAGACACCGTCTTCGACCGCATGCAGGCGCAGGGCGAGCGCCGCTGCCAGTTCTGCGAGGGCGGCATCCGCTGCTCGATCTGCTCGCAGGGCCCCTGCCGCATCACGAGCAAGGCGCCGCGCGGCGTGTGCGGCATCGACGCCGACGGCATGGCCATGCGCGGCTTCCTGCTGCAGAACACGATGGGCACCGCCGCCTACACCTACCACGCCGGCGAGGTCATGAAGACCCTGGCGCAGGCCAAGCCCGGCGGCACCTACGAGATCAAGGACTGGAGCAAGCTCGAGCTGCTGGCCCGCGCCGCCGGCGTCGCGCTCGAGCCCAAGGACACGCTGGCCAAGCGCGTCGCCGACACCATCTGGGCCGAGTTCAACCGCGACCACCACGAGGAGTCGCCGCTGGTCGCCGCCTTCGCCCCGGCGCCGCGCGTCGAGGCCTGGCGCAAGCTCGGCGTCATGCCCGGCGGCGTGCTGCACGAGAACAACCGCTGCACCACGAGCTGCATGACCAACATCGACGGTGACTACGTCTCGCTGGCGATCAAGGCCCTGCGCCTGGGCATCGCCACCGCCTACGGCTCGCAGGTACCGCTCGAGCTCGCCCAGGACGCCCTCTTTGGCACACCCACGCCGCACGCCATCAAGGTCGACCTCGGCATTCTCGACGCCGCCTACGTGAACATCGTGGTCAACGGCCACGAGCCCATGATCGGCGCCGCCCTGATCGACGCCGCCCACGCCGAGGCCGTGCAGGCCAAGGCTCGCGAAGCGGGCGCCAAGGGCCTGCACATCGTGGGCAGCATCGAGACCGGTCAGGAGCTCGTGCAGCGCTTCCCGGTCGACGAGGTCTTCGTCGGGCTCACCGGCAACTGGCTCAACCAGGAGATGGCGATCGCCACCGGCGCTATCGACGTGTTCGCCGCCGACATGAACTGCACCGTGCCCACCCTGGCCGCCACCTGCGCCGCCCACGGCGCGCTACTCATCCCGGTCAGCGACCTGATGGGTATCCCGGGCGCCGAGCCGACCATCGCCTTCGACCCGGCCAAGGCCGGCGAGCAGGCCCAGGTGCTCATCGCCAAGGCCATCGCCAACTACCCGCAGCGCGCCGCGCGCGGCAACGGTCACCCCACGCTGCGCACCGGCGACGCCGTGGCCGGCTTCTCGACCGAGAGCATCCTCACCGC
>CAZFJE010000262.1:0-4267 GCA_964519555.1 uncultured Thermoleophilia bacterium | reverse complement strand
GATCGCCTGGGTCGCCAAACGCAGTGGCGAGACCAAGGCACGCCTCAGCTATGCGATCAGCTAAGAGCGCCGGCCGGATGGTCCCCACCTCTCGGTGCTAGCCCTGCGCTACTGGCCCACGCTTGGCGCCGCCGAGAGTCGGGAACGGATGGTGCTTGTCGCAGACAAGCCCTCGCTCGCTTACCGCTGCGGCGGCTCAGGATCTCTTGGACACGAGTTTGTGTAGCATCAGTATCCAAGAGAAAGGTCCGTCATGGCAGAGAAGAACCCCTCGTCGGAGAGTCACCTCGTCCCCGTCGGGCCCCTCGCTCCGGGGCAGCGTTGGAGCCTTGCTCGCAAACGTGACGTAGCAGAGTGCGCGCAGGCTCCTACACCTTGGCGGGTCACGGTCGCTGGCGCGAGGTCCGCTGCGTTCTAGCTTCGCCGCCAGACCCAAGTGGGAGCCTTAGAGTAGTTGATGGAGAACGATGTCCCGGGCTCGACACGGAAGAATTTCTGTGGTCCGAGATTCCTGGAGTTCACATTGACTCGAGTCACCGTTCCGATGACGTAGATATCGACCGGCCAGGGATAGTCGTTGTACACCGCGACTTTGCTTCTGGGCACTGCGGGAGCCGTGATCTTGCTGCTGTCGACGTTGTGCAGACCTCCCCCCAGGAAGACGTCATGTCCATTGGCCGCGAGGGTCACATCTCGGCCGACCTTAGAGGCACGCGAAGCAGCCTGCGAGTCGAATCTCATGCCGCAGGTGTTATGCACGTAGGCACCCGCGGCAACCAGCGTGCCGGTTGCTCCGCCCTCAACGCTCAGGCCGATGTCGTTGTATGCGTAGGTGCCTCCATCCGCCACGGTGTCGGTCGATCCACCCTCGACTTTCAGGCCGAACTCGTTGTTGAGCGAGTGACAGTTGGCGAAGGTCACGCGTGCCGACGAGAGGCTGGCCCGGAATCCATCCCCGTTGCCGAGTGGCGAGTCACCATATGGGTAAGTGGTCGTCACTGGGTAGTCGGGCAGCACGTGGGGATCAAGCAGATTGTCGTACAGGTAGTTCGGAGTGCGACCACCGGCGATGCAGTTCACGTAGAGATTATCCTCGGCATGCTCGTTGTTGAAGCCCGCCTGTGTGTTGCGCTGCGCTATACAGCTAACGAAAGTCTGCAGGTGATCGTGGTACGACGTGAAGCCGCAAAAGCCCATGCCGTCAGCGCGACATCCAATGAACGTGCACATGAACGACCCGCTACTGGAGAAGCCGCTTCCGCTGGCCGAGACGTCCTGGTTACATACGGCCACGCACCCATCAAAAACGACCCCGTAGCAGTAATTCGGTGAGAAATGGGCCGACTCGGTCCCAGAGTTGCCGGGGAAGTTCTGGGCGCAGACGTTCCGTACGTGCGCGTTGGCGAGATAGAAGAGACCGAGGCCGCTGAAGACGTGCCCCGACTGGTTGCTGCCGTTGCCGTCGATCGTCAGGTCGGCCATGGCGAACCAGTGGCTGGAGGTCGTGTTGCCCTGGGCTTTGACCAGATAGTCGCTGGCGGGCGTCTGCGTCGCTCCAGCCTTGAGCCGAATGGTTGTCGAGCCCATCCCATCGCCTGTGACTGCAATGTTGGTGTAGGGCACGTCCAAAGCGGCGCCGCTCGGCTGGACATCGACGAGGTAGGTGCCAGCGGGCAGATACACGGCCCCCCCGCCAGTCGCACCGCACGCATCGATGGTGGCCTGGATGGCGGCCGTATCGTCGGTTGTCCCGTCGCCAGCAGCTCCAACATCTGAGTAGGGGGGGTGCGCGTCCTTCACGTTGAAGGGACTGACGTCTGACCCGCTGGCCTGAGCCGAAGCCGGTTGGTACCCCGCCAGGAGCTCGGCGGCAAAGAGCGTGCCCCCGACACCAAGCGCAGCTCGCTTCAAAAACGCAGCACGATCGATGCGAAGCCGCTGCCACAGGCCTTCCTCGTGCCATCGCAGCGACTCGTCTTGCCGAGAACCGGCCACTGCCCCCCCGCTGTGCGATTGATGATGGCGATGTCGAAGGGAATGAGACAGTTCGGATTGCCGAGAAGTCAAGCACAACTTCGCCGGTGTCACGGCAATGGATTTGGAGTGCCGATACGATCGACTCAGCGCACTCGAAGCCGTGCTTCGAAATTCAGTAGAGCGCACGGCCGTCGGCGAAGTGGAGTTGCCAGTGAAGATGTTCCCGCCGCCGCTTCTCCGCGAAGATGGTGCTGAGCTCCGTCGACCGGTCTGACCCAGGAGTTGCCTGACCCTGTGTCATCAACCGGATCTGTCGAACCGTCGGCGCCGCGGCCACATCGTCGATGCCGTGCCGATCTATGAGCGTCCGGCAGAAGCTGAGGGCTGCGCCGTCCCCGGCTACTGAGAGGGCGTCCTGTTCTCCGGGTCAGCATACGCATATCGACACCCTCGTCGAACGCCAGACGCGCTTCACGATGTTGGTCCCATTGGCGATGGCAAGGACACCGCGATGGTCGTCACGGCTCTGGCGGCTCACGTGCAGACGCTACCGGAGCTGCTGCGCGTCAGCCGCACCTGGGACCGCGGCATGGAACTCGCCGACCACAAGCGCTTCACCGTCGCCACCGAGGTCGCTGTGTATTTCTGCGACCCTCAGGCACCTTGGCAGCGTGGCACGAACGAGAACACCAACGGCCTTTTGCGCCAGTACTTCCCGAAGAAGACTGATCTAGGTCGCTACAACCAAGCCGACCTCGACATCATCGCTGCACAGTTCCATCGCGCCGCCCGTTCGCGGCTGCAGCTCCGGCGATCTGCGCGACTGCCTGTTGGACCTGTGTGCGTTGGGCCGCAAGCTGCGTCTGCCGTTGCTCGATTGCATCGCAGCGCCTGCAACTGACGAAGCCGCGCCATGCGTAGAGTGGACGCACATCAGCCTCTACCGGTTGACGCGGGAAAGTCAGCGCACCAAGCGCTGGCATCCACCGGCCGCCGACCGCCAAGGCCGCACCGAACAGGCCAATAACTCTCCGCAAGTTCCGTGCTTTCGGTGCCCGCGTTTGCGTTGCCGGTCAAGCCGCCCGAGGCGAAGCTGTCACACAACAGAGGCACGTCAAGGAGATCAGCATGCGCGGTTACATCCGCCGCAGAGGCGAGCACAGCTTCGAGTACATCGTCGATATCGGCACGGCCACAGCGCAGCGCTGCCAGGTTTGCGAGCGCCGCTTCTGGGTCGAGCACAAGCCCAGGGAGTCGTGTCCGAGGTGCGGTGGAGAGCTCTATGAGACCGAGGAGCGCCGGCGCGCTATCAAGGGTGGCTTCGCCACGCGCATGGAGTGCCAAGCGGCCTTGAACAAGGTATTAAGCGCCGTTGAGGCAAGTACCTACGCGCCGCTCACCAGGATCACCGTCAGAGCGTTCCTGCTTAACGAGTGGCTGCCCACGGTCAGGGGCGGCCTGCGCCCGACTACCTACGCCTCCTATGCGATGCTCACACGCCAGCACGTCATCCCCCGCCTCGGAGGCCTGCAGCTGCAGAGGCTTACCCCGACGGCGATCAACGCCCTCTATCAGGAGCTGGCCGAGCACGGGCGCGTACGCGGCGGCGGGCCGCTCTCCGCCTCCTCGGTGCGCCGGGTGCACGCCGTCCTCCACCGTGCCTGTCACGACGCCGTGCGTTGGGGGCGACTTACCGTGAACCCCGTCGACGGCGCCGACCCGCCCAAGGCAAGTGCCGAGCACCCGGACAGGCTGGCGGTGTGGACGGCGGAGCAGCTCAGTGCCTTCCTCGGTCACGTCTCAGATGACCGCCTCTACGCCCTCTGGAGGTTGTTAGCCATGACCGGGATGCGCAGGGGGGAGGCTCTCGGCCTTGGCTGGGACGAACTCGATCTGGAGGCGGCCTCTGTGACCATCCGCCGCGCCTGGATCCCGGTCGACGGCGTCGCCCAGATGAGTGAGCCCAAGAGCAAGCGTAGCCGGCGCACGATCGGCCTGGATTCAACGACACTGGAGGCCTTGCGGGCCCACGCCGTCGAGCAACCCGGCTGGCTGGAAGGCGATGTCGCGGCTGACGGCTTTGTCTTTACCCGTCCCGACGGCCGACCGTTATTGCCCGCGGCAGTGAGCAAGGCCTTTCGCGGGCACAGCCGAGATGCCATGCTGCCGCCCATCCCCCTGCACGGCCTACGCCACACCTACGCCACCCTGGCCTTGGCCACCGGCGTCAACCCGCGCATCGTCTCGGGGCGCCTCGGTCACTCCACGGTCGCCTTGACCCTGGACGTCT
>CAZFJE010000261.1:0-4275 GCA_964519555.1 uncultured Thermoleophilia bacterium | reverse complement strand
CGATCGCCAGGGCGATGGCCATCACAGCCGTGAGGCCGTAGTCGAAGATGGTGCGACCAACGCCGCTTTGGGGACGGACCTTGTTCAGCACTGCGGGAGATGACCTCGGAATCACTGTCGACAACGGTACTTGAGGGTCCAGCGTCGGTTCAGACCATGGCGGCGAACGCAGCTCGGGAGCGACAAGGCGGCACGGGCGGCCAGCGCCGACGTTTCAACAGTAACACGCGAGGCACATCACCCCCTGACCTGGCAGCCACAAAACTAGGCTGCACGTGGGCGTCGCGGGCACCAGACCGACCGCAAGGCTTGCACGGAGGGGCTCGCGAGAGATGGCAGGTTGCTGTCGTCGCGAGCCAGTGCGGGCTTGGAACTGCCCTGATGTCAGCCGCTCCAACCGCATGGGGACGTGTCCGATGCGCCCGACTATGCCGGTCCGTCGCCCAGCGGTACCACGACTCGCTCGAGGTCGACCGACTCGAGCGCGCCCCGGATCGCAGCCAGTCGCTCCTCACCCAACGTAAACGCGGGATCCGGCTCAAGCAGACCGTAAGCGATGCTCGCCGCGGCCAGGGCCACAAGCGACCATTCCGACGACTCGCCCGTCCCGAACGGACGCGCTGTGATCCGACGCGTCGCGACATCGGGTGTGGCCAGAGCCATGAGGACGAGCCCACGCAGGCTGGTGCTCAGCAGGCTCGCCAGCGTCTCGTAGGTCGCACCGACCTCCGGCCGTAGACGCAGGCCGAGGAGGTCGGCCATGCGCCGCCAGGCCTCGGCGATCCGCGCAACGAACGCCTCTTCGGAGTGTGCCAGGATGGCCTGCAACTCGTCGCGCAGCTCGCCGTCGGCCAGGCTGAGAAAGGTTGCGTGCAGGGCCAGGTAGGTGCGCCACTCCTTGGAGCCCAAGACCCATTCGAAGTCACGCAGGGCGGCCTGACGGATGAGCTCCAGCACGAGCTGGTTGCGTGACTCCGGAGTCGCGAGCCAGTCGCTGTGCTCTGCGACAATCTGCCTGACGAGCTCGAGCGTCTCGCTGTCATCCAGGATGCCGGGACTGGCGGCCCTGGCGAGCTCCTTCAGGAGGTCACTGAAGAACAGATCCTTGTAGGGCCAGCGACGGTAGGCGGCGCTGCGCGAAACACCGGCCGCCCGGATCACCTCCTCCAGGCTGATGTGCTCGAGGCTCACGGTCAGACCCGTCTCGTTGACGAGCGCCGTGGCGGCCTCGAGCATACGCCGCTCGCTCTCGGCGTCGGAGAGGCGCCTGCGCCTACGAGCCAGTCCGGTCGGCTCTCTGCTGCTCACAAGGTCCCCTTCAGTCAGTGAGATATTGTGTTTCAAGTTTCATGTCTGCTACTCTATCACCATCCCCGGCCGCGCGATGTGTCAATCGTGCCTCGAGCGGAGCGCGGCGGCCGGGACCGCTCAGAAAGGAAGGATGTTCACTTGATGACAAGACGACCACGCAGATGGCTTCGCTACCTGACCGCGGGCGTCGTGGTCCTCGTGGCCCTGTTTCTGGTGGGGCCGTTGGTCTACGACCATGTCGCCGGCTCGGGTCCGGCTGAGCTGACACTGCCCACCGAGGGAGTCGAGGCGACGGCCGGCGGCTCGGGCTCAGCGGTCCCTGACGGCAACTGGAACGTGGGGCCGCACTCACTGGTCGGCTACCGTGTGCAGACCGACGTGCTCGGCTATCGCTCGACCCTGGTCGGGCGCACGCGCAGCGTCTGGGGCTCGATCACGGTCGCGCATGGCGTGGTCGTAAAGGGAACGTTGGCCGTCGACCTGGCCAGCCTCTCGGGCAGCGCGAGCGCGGGCAAGGTGCTGGACACAGGCGCCTACCCCAAGGCGAGCCTGGTGCTCACGAGCCCGTTCGCGCTCTCACCGGCGCACGGTCAGGTCCACCGCTACGCCGCCCACGGCGACCTGACCCTACACGGTGCGACGAGAGCCATCGCATTCACGGCTAGCGAGGAGTACGTCAATGGCACGATGTACGTGCTCGCCGAGATCCCCGTCAATCTCACCCAGTGGCACGTCACGCCGCCCTTTGGTGTCAAGGACCACGGTGCGCTGGAGGTGTTGCTCGGCCTGACCCGAGGTGCCGGCAACCGTCATGTTGACGGTTAATCGCTGATTCCCCACACTCGCCGCTCCACGTGCGGCTTCGCTTGCGGGCATCACAGGTCTGCGGAACCTGTACGCCGCGTGAAAGCGCTGCAAAGAGCCTGTCACGCCGACGTCGCGCCGACGCCATCGCTAATCTGAAGAGCCCCGCAAGTGCACTGCCGTGGGGTAGGCTGCGCCTTGACAAGCAGCCCGCGGAGCAGCTCGAGCTCCTCGAACTTCAGCTTCGTCAGGTCGTAGGTGTCCGCAGGGACTGTGAGCGGAATCCCCTGCGGGCCGCTGATCTCGTGTCGCTCCGGTGCCGCCAGGCCGAGCAGCTTGTTGATCGCCTCCTGGATGAGACGGCACTGGCCGAGATCACCTTTGAGTGAGGCCCGCCAGAAGAGGCGCTCGTAGCGCGCCATGGCCTTGGCAAAGTGGAGCTCGGCGTCCTTACCCGCCTCGGCGATGATCTGCTCGCGAGCACGGGCGATGTAGTTGTCGACGGTGCGCTCGCTGACATGGCTCCAGTTGGTCTTCTCCGCAACGAAGCGCAAGATCTCACGCTCGCTGGCCCCGTCTAGAACCAGCGGCAGAATCTGCGCCACACGCCGCGCGATGGCACCTCGGTTGGTCTTAGGCGCGCTCATGACTCTCCCTGCTTGCGGTCTTGCCGGTGAAGGCCTGCCAGCGCGCCACAGCGACATCGCAGAACACCGGCGAGAGCTCCAGGGCGTAACAGGTGCGGCCCAGCTCCTCGGCGGCGATCAAGGCGGTGCCCGAACCGCAGAAGGGCTCGCAGATGAGGCCGCCGGGTGTGGTGTGGTAGGCGATCGGGCGGCGGATCGTCTCGACCGGTTTGATCGTGGGGTGCACCGAACCGGGGGCATCTTCGATCCTCGAGGCGATCTCCCAGACGGCTCGCCCATCGGGCGGCGGCTTGCGCTTGGGCATGTGGCCCACAGGCCATCCGTACATGAACGGCTCGTAGTCCCACATGTACTGGGCGTGCGTGAGCACCGGCTTGCTCTTGTGCCAGATCAGGATCTGGTGGCTCAGGAGCCCGACCTCGCGCCAGGCCTGCATCACGATGTCGGTGCGCATGATGCCGTGCCACTGGTAGACCGGCACCCGCTCGATCAGCGCGTGTTCGAGCGCCACCTTGAGGAAGTCGACGTAGAACTGCACGCTCGTCTCTGGGTCCACGTAGTCGTCCCAGTGCTTGTCGACTGTGTCGAGGTGGTGCTCCCAGTCCTTGTCCCGCAGGCCGGTCTTCGGGTTCACATGCGCCGCGGGGTGACCGCCGCCGTGGTAGTCGACGAGGTACGGCGGGTCGGTGGCCATCAGGACGGCGCGCTCGCCTGCCATCAGCCGCTGCACGTCTTCTGCCTTCGTGGAGTCGCCACAGAGGATGCGGTGCTGGCCGAGCAGCCAGAGGTCGCCGGGCTTCGTGGTCGGCACGGGCGGCGTGTCGGGCACGGCGTCGGGGTCCGTGCGACCTTCGACGGGCGCCGGCGCCAGGGCTGCCGTCAGTTCATCGGAGTCGAACCCCAGCGCGTCCAGGTCCGCGGACATCGCCTTGAGATCGAGGACCTCCATCGAGAGCAGGCCGGCGTCCCAGGTGTTCTCCTGCGCCGCGCGGTTGTCGGCGATGCGGTAGGCCTTCACCTGTGCCGGCGAGAGGTCGCGGGCGACGTGGACGGGCACCGTGTCCTGGCCCAGGTGGCGCGCAGCGAGCAGGCGCGTGTGGCCGGCGATCACGACGCCCTGCACGTCGACGACGATCGGCTGGCGCCAGCCGTAGGCGGCCAGCGATGCCGCGACCTTGGCGACGGCGTGCTCGCCCAGGCGCCGTGGGTTCTTGGCGTAGGGCGTGACCTTGTCGATGGGCCACCAGTCGACTTCGAAGGCCCACTCCGGCCCTGTGCCCTTCTCAAAACCAGCCACTTTGGCCTCCCTGTCGGGCGATCGCTTGCGCCTCCAAGGGTGGCAGAGAGGTCACGTTTTACGTTTCGGTGGACGTTTTTTTGCGTTACGTTCGCCACGCACACCGCGATTTTTCGCGAGAAGGTGCCAGGCGTGGTGCCGAAGGCCGCCGCCCCATGTGCACCCCCCTACCGGTCGCGGGCGCGCTGGCGGGCCGCTGCTCGCCTTGCTCGCAGG
>CAZFJE010000260.1:0-4277 GCA_964519555.1 uncultured Thermoleophilia bacterium | reverse complement strand
GGCCCAGCTTGGCGAGGCGCAGGCACCAGACGCGCAGCTCCTGGTCTGCCAGGGGTCGCTCGTCTTCTAAGGTCTGAAGGAGCTCAAGCGCGGCCTTGCGCCTTTGTGCCGGCGAGCGTGATCCTTCGATCAGGGAGTGGTCGGCATAGAGACCCTGTATCAACGGGCCCATGGCGGCCTGCAGCTCCCCGAGGCGATCGGGCCGGGGCTGGCGGCGATAGAGAAGGCCGTGGCAGCCCCGACAGAGGAAGTGCTCGGCGCCCGGTGGCGCGTAGAGCTTGCGTAGCGGCTCCTCGCAGCTCGGACAGTAGGCCTCGGCGGTCTTGTCTTCGACAAGTACGATGCGCTCGCGACTCTCGGGGGCACCGGGGCTGCACCAGTAGCGCAGCGCGAGCACCCAGAGGTGAGGGCCATCTGGCCAGTGCTCTTCGCTGACCGCATAGCTGAGGCGTGCCTTGGTCTCGCCACTGCGTTTGGCGACCCAGGCGATCTCGCCTGTGGGGTAGGTGCGGCGGCGGGCCTTGCCGGCTAGCTCGGCGACGGTGAGCACGCGGCAGTCTGTGATGCAGATCTTGGCGGGGCGCCGTCCGCTGCCGGGACCTCCCATCAGAGGCCTGCCCTGGTGGGGCGCCTAGCGGCGGCCGGGACAATCGCAGGTGGGCAAGTGGTGATTATTTTGTTGTCCGAGAGGTGACCAAACGGCCCCCAAACGGCGCCCAGAGTGCTCCCGACCGTGTCGTAGGTGTCCCCCATAGTGCCCCTTGGCGTCCCCGTGGGACGGGGTTGCGTGTACGCCTGACCACAATACCTCACGTGTTCATTTACGATTTCCCTGCTCAGAAGCCTGAGAATTTCACGACGACCTCGAGCAGCAAGAGACACCGACCTCGGAAAAGCGCGATTCTCGCTGAATTAGACCATAAACGGCCTCGCGGGTCGTCGCCTTGCAAGGCGCCATTCAGCGACGCATTCCATAGCAGGGGAGAAGCGAGTAGGTGGACCTCATGAAGGATCTGCCAGACAGCCTTGGCGCACCCCACGCTATCGGCCCGGAAGACGTAGCCGGCCAGGTCATGCTCTGCACTCGCTCGAGAGCCAGAGCTCGTTTCGGATCGCATAATTGCGCCGCCGGTAGGCCGACTGGTCAGCGACGCACAACTCGGCACCGGTGCGCAGACGAGCCTCTCAAAAGTCGGCATTGTGCAGCACAATCCCGCACGCCGAGCGCCGATTCGGCACCGCAGCGACACCACTTTTAATCAGGGTGTCCGGAGTTCGACCCTCCGGCGGCCCACCACAAACCGCCGCTTTCTGGCCAGTTCTTGGCCCGTTTTTCATCTGCCACCTCAGGCCTTGCCGACACGATGCCGACGACCCGAAAAGCCGTTTATGGTCTAATTCGATGAGAATCGCGCTTTTTCGAAGTCGGTCTTTCTTGTCGTTCAGAGTCGTTGAGAACTGCTCAGGCTTCTGAGCAGGGAAATCGAGAAGGAGGGGGCGAGGTATGGTGGTCAGCCATGCACGCAACCCTGTCCCACGGGGACGCCAAGGGACACCATGGGGGGCACCTGCGACACAGTCGGAAGCACTCTGAGCACCACTTGGGGGCCGTTTGGTCGCCTCTCGGACAACAAAGTGATCAGCACTTGCCCACTGGCGACTATCCCGGTCGACGCCAGGCACACCACCAGGGCAGGCCTCTGATGGGAGGTCCCGGCAGCGGACGGCGCCCCGACAAGATCTGCGTCACAGACTGCCGCGTCCTTACTGTCGCTGAGCTTGCCGGCAAGGCCCGCCGCCACAGCCACCCCACAGGCGAGATCGCCTGGGTCGTCAAACGTAGTGGCGAGACCAGGGCGCGTCTCAGCTATGCGGTCAGCGAAGAGCACTGGCCAGATGGCCCTCACCTCTGGGTGCTCGCGCTGCGCTACTGGCGCAGCCCCGGTGCCCCCGAGAGTCGCGAGCGCATCGTACTTGTCGCTGACAAGCCCGCGCTGGCCTACTGCCCGGGCTGCGAGGAGCCGCTGCGCAAGCTCTACGCGCCACCGGGAGCCGAGCACTTCCTCTGTCGGAGCTGCCACGGTCTTCTCTATCGCCGCCAGCCCCGGCCCGACCGCCTCGGTGAGCTGCAGGCTGCCATGGGCTCGCTGACCAATGGGCTTTGGGCCGACCACTCTCTGATCGAAGGATCACGTTCGCCGGCCCAGCGGCGCAAGGCGGCGGCGGAGCTCCTACAGACTCTGGAAGAGGAGCGCCCCCTGGCAGACCAGGAGCTGCGCGTCTGGTGCCTGCGCCTCGCCAAGCTGGGCCTCTCGCTGCGCACCATCGCCCGGCTTACGGGCACCTCCAAGAGCAGCGTGCAGCGCTACCTGGCGTCGGGCACGGCGGCCGTCGACCGGATGGCTTTGACAAGGGAGCGCCTCGAGCGCTACCGCGATTCGCAAGGCCCGGCTCTGGGCGGTCTGTCGCTGCCTAGCCAAGCGCGAGCGCTTGAC
Source organism: uncultured Thermoleophilia bacterium (assembly GCA_964519555.1). Classification (GTDB taxonomy): domain Bacteria; phylum Actinomycetota; class Thermoleophilia; order UBA2241; family UBA2241; genus Bog-752. The sequence continues at coordinate 1,782 of CAZFJE010000260.1, read as the reverse complement.
CGCTACGCAAAGCAGCAGGGTCTCTACCGCTACACCCAGGTCGAGCCCGAGGAGAAGGTCTTTCTCTAAAGCAGCAGCGCGGCGATCGTCTCGGCTGCCTGGCGGTCCTGCTGGGGCAGCACGTGGGAGTAGACGTCCAGGGTCAAGGCGACCGTGGAGTGACCGAGGCGCCCCGAGACGATGCGTGGATTGACGCCGGTGGCCAGGGCCAGGGTGGCATAGGTGTGCCTGAGGCCATGGAGCGGTATCTCCGGCAGCAGGGCCGCCCGGGCGTGATCGTGAAAGGTTTTACTCACCGTCCAGGGCACCAATGGACGCCCGTCTGGGCGCGTGAAGACAAAACCGGCCTCGGCATGGCCTTCGGACCAGCAGACCTGCTCATCGGCCTGGCGAGCGGCATGGGTCCGCAGGGCCTCGAGGGTCACAGGATCCAAAGCGATCGTGCGCCGGCTGCGCCGGCTCTTGGGCTCGCTCATCTGAGCTACACCGTTGACCGGGATCCAGGCGCGACGGATGGTGAGAGCTCCGCCTTCCATGTCGAGATCTTGCCAGGCAAGACCGAGCGCCTCTCCCCTGCGCATGCCGGTCATGGCCAACACGCGCCACAGGGCAAAGAGGCGGTCCTGTGACACCTGATCAAGGAAGGCCGTAAGCTGTTCGGCGTTCCAGACCGGCAGCCTGTCGCGGTGCTCGGCAGATGCCTTGGGGGGATCTGCGGCGGCCACCGGGTTGGTGGTGAGCCTGCCCCAGCGCACGGCGTCGTGGCAGGCGCGGTGCAGCACGGCGTGGACACGACGTACCGAGGAAGCCGAGAGCGCGCCACCACCGCGCACCCGGCCGTCTGTGGCCAGATGAGCGTAGAGGGCGTTGATGGCGGCTGCGCTTAAGTTCTGCAGCTGCAGGCTACCGAGACGAGGGATGACGTGCTGGCGGGCGAGCATTGTGTACGAGGCGTAGGTGGTGGGACGCAGCGTGGCCTTGACCGTGGGCAGCCACTCGTCGAGCAGGAAGGCCTTGACGGTGATCTTGGAAGGCGGCGCGTAGCTGCGTGCCTCGACTGCGCTCAGCACCTTGATGAGGGCGGCCTGGCACTCCTTGCGCGTGGCATAACCGCCCTTGATGGCGCGGCGGCGCTCCTCGGTCTCGGCCAGCGCGCCGCCGCAGGCAGGACAGGATCCCTTGGGCTTGCGCTCGATCCAGAAGCGCTTGTTGCAGCTCTGGCAGCGCTGAGCGGAGGCTATGCCGATGTCGACGATGTACTCGAAGCTGTGCTCGCCGCGCCTGCGGATGTGACCGCGCATGCTGATCTCCTTGACGCGCGTCTGTCTTGCAACAGCAGCTTCGCTCCGGTCGGGCAGGCCGGCAACGCAAAGGCAGGTACCAGAAGCACGGGATTCGCGAAGATCCTGCACCTTGTCGGTGCGCTCGGTGGCGGTGACCGGTCGGCCGCACGGCCATGCAGCGCGAAGAAGCCTTATGAGGCCTTCAGCGCCGGCACGGCGCTGTGCGCCCTCGACCCCTTGGCCATCGCCGTGATACCCGAACACGGCTGAGTCGTCGGACGTCCCTCCGTGTCGTAGCTGCCGACGACAAAGACCATGGTCTCGATCAGCGCGTCAGCGGCACGAGGCGAGCCCGGTAGCCGACCCGGCTATGGCGGCCGGCGCAAGGCCCCGCAGAGGACTGCCCGCGCAGGTCAACACGTCGAGCTCGCGATCTTCTCGCGGCGTTGCCGCCTCAGTACGCCACGGTGAAGCGCTGTCCGACAAAGCGCGGCTTCTC
>CAZFJE010000259.1:0-4285 GCA_964519555.1 uncultured Thermoleophilia bacterium | reverse complement strand
GTCTTGACGACCTTGCCGGTGATGATGTCGCCGACTTCGATGTCCTTGGTCATCGACTGGATACGCTCGCTGACGGCTTCGCCGGCCTCCATGTCGGGGGCGGCCACGTAGACGGTGCCGTCGTCTTCGATGTCGATCTGCACGCCGAACTCTTCGCAGAGTCCCTTGATGGTCTCGCCGCCCTTGCCGATGATCATGCCGATCTGGTCGGGGTTGATCTGGATCGTGAAGATCCGCGGCGCGTAGGGCGACAGCTCGGCACGCGGCTCGGGCAGCGTGGCGAGCATCTTGTCGAGGATGAACAGACGGCCGATGCGTGCCTGCTCGAGGGCGTCGGCCAGGATCTCGAAGCTCACGCCCGCGATCTTGATGTCCATCTGCAACGCGGTGATGCCGTTGGCCGAGCCGGCCACCTTGAAGTCCATGTCGCCGAGGTGGTCTTCGACGCCGGCGATGTCGGTCAGCACGACGTAGTCGTCGCCCTCTTTGATGAGGCCCATGGCGATGCCGGCCACGGGCGCCTTGATCTGCACGCCCGCGTCCATGAGCGACAGGGTGGAGCCGCAGACGCTCGCCATAGACGACGAGCCGTTGCTCTCGAGGATCTCAGAGACGAGGCGCATGGTGTAGGGGAAGCCCTTTTCGTCGGGCAGCATCGGCACCAGCGCGCGTTCGGCAAGGGCGCCGTGCCCGATGTCGCGGCGCTTGGGGCCGCGCATGAAGCCGGTCTCGCCCACCGAGTACGGCGGGAAGTTGTAGTGATGCAGGTACTTCTTGGAGGTCTCGGGGTTGATCGTGTCGAGGCGCTGGGCATCGCCGGTCGAGCCGAGGGTGAGCAGCGTCAGGGCCTGCGTCTGGCCACGCGTGAACAGCGCCGAGCCGTGCGTACGGGGCATGAGGCCCACTTCGCAGGTGATCGGCCTGATCTCGGTGGTGGCGCGACCGTCGGGACGCCGCTTGTCGACGGCGATGCGACGGCGGATGACGTCTTTCTCGAGTTGCGCGAAGGCGCGCTTGATCTGCGTGGTGCGCTCGCGCAGCTCGGCTTCGTCGACGCCCGCGGTGAGGGCTTCGACGATGCGCGTGCGCAGCTCGACCGTGGCGTCCTGGCGGGCCTTCTTCTCTTCGACCGCGGTGGCCCGGTCGACGTCGGCGCCGTAGGAGCGCACGATCTCGTCGTAGAGGGCGCGGTCGACTTCGACGACCGGCACGTCCCACTTGGGCTTGCCGGCGAGCTCGCGCAGGCGCAGCTGCGCGTCGATCAGCTTCTGGATCTCGGTGTAGGCGATGCGCAGGCCTTCGAGGACCTCTGTCTCGCTGGCCTCGTTCGCGCCGGCCTCGACCATGACGATGGCGTCGCGGCTGGCGGAGACCACGAGGTCGAGTGAGGCGTCGTCGAGCTGCGAGAGCAGCGGATTGACGACGTACTCGCCCTCGATCAGAGCGACGCGCACAGCGCCGAGCGGACCGAGGAAGGGGATCTCGGAGATGGTGAGGGCCGCCGAAGCGCCGGTCATGGCGAGCACGTCGTAGGCGTTGTCCTGGTCGTAGGACAGGACGGTGGCGATGACCTGCACTTCGTTCATGAAGCCCTTGGGGAACGACGGCCTGATGGGCCGGTCGATCTGGCGGGCGGTGAGCGTGGCCTTGTCGCTGGCGCGCGACTCGCGCTTGATGAAGCCGCCGGGGATCTTGCCGGCGGCGTACATGCGCTCCTCGACGTCGACCGTCAGGGGAAAGAAGTCCTGGTTTTCGCGCATGTCCTCGCGGGCCACCGCGGTGGCCAGCACCACGGTCTCCTCGCAGCGTACGAGCACGGCGCCGTTTGCCTGCTTGGCGAGCTTGCCGGTCTCAAGGGTGACGATGCGCCCCCCGACCTCTACTTCAACGGTGTGAACGGTTGTCATGTATACCTTCGAATCCTTCCGGCCGCCCCACACGCATCGGGGCAGGCCCAGTCACGGTTACGGAGAGACTGCGGCCCGCGCTATTTGCGCAGGTCGAGCTCCTTCACCAGGGAACGGTAGCGCTCCATGTCTTTCGCCTGCAGGTAGTCGAGCAGACGGCGACGATGGCCGACCATCATGAGCAGGCCTCGGCGGGAGTGGTGGTCCTTCTTGTGGACCTTGAGGTGCTCGGTGAGGTCGTCGATGCGTTTGCTGAGCAACGCCACCTGCACTTCGGGCGACCCTGTGTCGCCTTCGTGCTTTGAGAATCGCGAGATGATCGCTTGTTTGTCTTCGCTTGTGAATGCCAAGGGGAATCACCTCCCTTACGGGATGATCCGGAAACCCAGTACCGGGATGGCGGCCCGGAACCGAGAGACGGTCGCTCGGTAGGGTACCACACGCAGGGGTAGTGACAAACTAGGAGAGCGCTCCGGCGGGGCGCCGCGGGTGCCGCTTCGGCGACCGCTCAAAGGCCCAGCTCGAGGTAGGCGGGGTCGCTCAGGGCGACCGTGCGGGCGACGTCGTCGTGCATGCGTTCGACCAGCGCGTCGGGCCCCGGGAAGGTCTCTTCGTCGCGCAGCTTGGCGAGGAAGTCGACGATCATGTCGGCGCCGTACACGTCGCCCTCGAAGTCGAGCAGAAAGGCCTCGATGCGCACGAAAGCGGTCTCGTCGCCGCGGTGCAGGAAGGTCGGGTTGTGACCCACGTTGACGGCCGCCCGGTACCAGCGGTCGCGCACCTGGGCGCGAGCCGCATACACGCCCCGCCCCGGAAAGAGCATGCCCGTGTGCGCCTCGATGTTGGCGGTCGGAAAGCCGAGGGTGCGGCCGCGCTCGTCGCCGTGCACCACGACGCCGGACAGGCGCGGCGGCCGGCCGAGGATGGCGCGTACCTCGGGCAGACGGCCGTCGTGCAACAGCCGGCGGATGCGCGACGAGCTGATGGGGCGACCGTGCGACTGCAGCAGCGGCACGACGATAGCCTCGAAGCCGCAGGCGCTGCCGCACCCGGCAAGCGACGCCGTCGTGCCGGCGCCGCACGCGCCGAAGGTGAAGTTCTCGCCCACCGCGACGACGGCCGCCTGCAGGGCGTCCGCCAGCACGCCGCGGCAGAAGTCGTCGGGATCCAGGGCAGCCAGGGGCGCGTCGAAGTGCAGCACGACGAGCTCGTCGACGCCGAGCGCGGCGATCAGTTCTTCTTTGACGGCCGGCGGCGTGAGCAGGCGCGGCTGGTGACCGGGGTCGATGATGGCCAGCGGGTGGCGGTCGAAGGTGACCACGGTCGCGGTCAGGCCGCGCTCGCGGGCGACGTTGACGGCCACGCCGATAACGAGCTGGTGGCCGGCGTGCACGCCGTCGAAGGTGCCGAGGGCGATGCTGCGCGGCCGCCGCGGCGCGGCGGCGAGGTCGGTCACGACCTCCATCAGAGCATCACGAGCGGCCGCAGCCCGGGCCCTTCGTCGAGCGGTCCGTAGATCGCCACGAGCTCGCCGCGGAACAGCAGGCGCACCGGGTGCGGCGGCCCGCTGGGCAGCCGGGCCCCGTTGCGCACGGCGACCACCTGGGCCGCGGTCAGCGCGACCGCCGGCATGAACTGCAGCGCCTCGGCCGGCGAGACGAGTCCGGGGATGTGCTCGTCGTCGGGCTCGCGCGCGGCGACGGCCTCTTCGAACTCGGCGAGCGACTGCGTGTCTTCCAGGCGGAACGGGCCGGTGCCCGCCCGCGCGAGGCTGGCGACGTAGGCGCCGGCGCCCAGGACGCTGCCGATGTCGGTCGCGAGCTGCCGCACGTAGGTGCCCTTGGAGCACAGCACGCGACAGGTCGACGAGAGCGCCACGGGGTCGAAGTCGAGCACATCGATGGCCGTGACCTCGATCTCGCGCGTGGGCGTATCGACCACCTCGCCGCGGTGAGCCTTGCGGTAGAGGCGTTCGCCGTCGACCTTGACGGCCGAGGTCATCGGCACCTTCTGGGCGATGCGCCCGAGGAACTGGGGCAGCGCAGCCGAGAGCTCGTCGAGGCTCGTGGAGTGGCCGGTGGCCGCGAGCTCGCCGGTGCGGTCGCCGGTGTCGGATGTCCAGCCGAACTGCAGCGTGCAGACGTACTCCTTGGGCAGGTCGACGAAGAAGCGCGCCAGCTTGGTCGCCCTGCCGACGAGCACGACGAGCAGGCCGGTGGCGAACGGGTCGAGCGTGCCGGCGTGACCCACTTTCTTGACCGCGGGACGCAGCGCGCGCCGCACCCGGGCCACCACGTCGTGCGACGTGCAGCCGTCGGGCTTGTCGATCAGGAGGACGCCGTCGAGAGGCGCTCGTCGAGTACGGTACTGAGCCACTG
>CAZFJE010000258.1:0-4312 GCA_964519555.1 uncultured Thermoleophilia bacterium | reverse complement strand
GCTGATGCCGAGCGGCAACCGGTAGGCGCAGGCGTTCAGGAAGCTGCCGATGAGCAGGCCGAACACGGCCGAGACGACGATGACGTAGCCGTACAGCAAGCTAGGTCGCCCGGCCAGACGCTGCGCAGGCCGTCACTTGTACCCTTGGAAGAGGTCGGCCACGAACTGCGCGAACAGGGCGTGCGGCACGGTGCTTTCGAGCCCGGCGACGGCCTTTTCGCGAGCGACCTTGTCTTTGGGCAGGAGCCGGTCGAGGGCGGTGACGGCCCTTTGCTCGGCGTAGCTGCCGCCCTGGCAGTAGACCTGGGTCCAGAGGTCGATCGCCGTCTGCGTCTCGTTGCCCTTGGCGGCGAGCTCAGCTGCAAGGCGCGACACGAACGGTGGGGCGCCCGGCAGTCGCGCCGCCTTGGCATACCAGCCCGCGGCGACCGCGTCTTTCTGCGAGCCCGAAGCGCAGGCGTAGACGAAGAAGCCGAGGTAGAACGGGAAGTGCCAGTCGCGCGGGTTGGCCGCGTAGCCCCGTTTGAGCAGACCGTAGGCTACGTCGGGCCGCTTCGCGTCGAGCATGGCGAAGGCTCCGGAGAAGTACGCCTGGGTGAAATGCGGGCTAAGCGCCGTGACCAGCTTCACCATGGCCGGCAGCGAGTCGAGCCTGTGATCGGACTTCAGGTGCTCGCCGTAATACTGGATGGCGGAGAGCCAGTAGACGTCGGCGATCGTCACCCTGACGCTCGGAGAGAAGTTCCTGTAGAAGCCCTCGGAGGGCACGAAGACGACCGGGTTGGGGTGGGCCGCGGCGGGCCTGTTCGACTGGTACACCACGACGACGGCGACGCAGAGGACGACGAGCGCGACGGCCATGACGCGGCGCAGGAGGCGCATGCTAGAACTCCTTGCGACGGAAGATCCAGGTGGCCGCCATGAGGGCGATGACGATGTAGGCGACGAGGTAGACACACCATGCCACGAGGTGCGGCCACGACGTCGCACCCTCGCCGACGACCGCCGCTCGCAGGTCGACGGCGCTCAGGTTGGGGACCAGGTAGAAGACGACGGTCGACAGCGCGTGCGCGACCTCGGTGTGTCCGGTGCGCGACAGCGACAGCACGTTGTGGCTGAGCTGGCCGGCCGCGTAGACACACACGCCCCAGACGCTCGCCAGAATCGCCGAGGTCATGGTCGAGAAGAGCATGGTCATAGCCATGACCACGAGCAGTTGCAGATAGATCAGCAGTCCCGCCAGCAGCAGCTCGCCGGACGGGCTCTTGGCCACCAGCCAGGCGAGCAGGAAGAGGAACACCGTCATGCCCGCGAGCACCGTGAACATAGTGCTCGCGAGACCGAGGAACTTGCCCCAGATGAACTCGTTGCGCGACACGGGTTTCGAGAAGATGATGAAGACCGTGCGCCTCTCGACCTCTTTGCGCACCAGGCTCGCGGCCACGAAGGCCGCGACGATGAGGCCGAACAGGCTGATCGCCACGAGTCCGAAGTCTTTGATCATGCGGTCCTCTTGGCCGAGACTGATGCTCGCCAGCCAGAGGCTCGCCACGATCATCGCGAGGGCGAACAGGATGATCACACCCAGGATGCGGTCGCGGATGGTCTCGCGGAACGTATTGACGGCGACGGCCGCCACGCGCTTCACGAGCGCACCACCTCCATGAAGAAGCTCTCAAGGTCGCCGTGCGGGTCGGACGCCAGGGCGTCGTCGACCGCTCCCTGCCATATCACGCGGCCGCCGCGCATGATGGCGATACGTGTGCACAACGCGGCGACGTCGGCGAGGATGTGCGAGTTGAACAGCACCGTCGTGCCACGCTCGTGCAAACGCTGGATGATCTCCTTGACCTCGACGCGACCGATCGGGTCGAGCCCAGTCATGGGTTCGTCGAGCAGCACGAAGCGGGGCTCGTTGATGAGCGCCTGGGCGATGCCGATGCGCTGCAGCATGCCTTTCGAGAACTTGCGCAACTGCACCCCGGCAGCGCGCTCAAGGCCGACGTCGGCGAGGATCGCGGTGATGCGCGTGTCGCACTCGTGGGCGTCGAGCGAGAACAGACGCGCACAGAAGCGCAGGAACTCGCGTCCGGTCAGGTAATCGTAGAAGTACGGGTTTTCCGGCAGGTATCCCAGCTCGCCCAGGCCGTCGACACCGAGCTCTACCGAGCCGCTCGTGGGGCGCATCAGGCCGAGCACCACCTTCAGGGTGGTGGTCTTGCCGGCGCCGTTGGGACCGAGCAGGCCGAACACCTCACCATCGCGCACTTCGAGGTCGACGCCGTTCAAGATGTCGACCTTGCGCCGCCGGAACCCGACCACCACGGTCTTGTGGAGGTCGCGCACCGCGAGCATGCAGCCGCCGCTGATGGTGGAATCGTCGGTGATCGTCGCGTCCCGCTCTCTGGAAGGGTCTGTACGCGTGCTTGTCTGTGCTGCCCGCATGCAGATTTCTTCGGAACGACTGGAAAAACCTTTAGCCCTGGCGGCAGTTCATGCCCTCGCCACCATCACCGTCCACAGCAGAGAGATGGCGACGACGCCCGACCAGCGCAGGACGTCGACCGGCCGCACCCGGGAACCGCCCGACGCCACCAGACCGCCGAGCAGAAAGAGCACTGCGAAGTCGACATAGCGCTCATACCAGGTCGTGCTGGCCGCGGTGCTCAGCACGATCGCGACGAGGGCGACGATGAGGACGCGGTCGGCGGGCCTGCGCCAGCGCGTGACCACAAGAGCGGCGAGCGTCGCCGCGCCCAGCGGCACGAAGATCCACCAGACGAGGCTGGTGCCGAGGACTCTCCACCAGGCCTGGCCGACCCGGCCCAGCAGGCCGATCCCGTACGGGTCGCCTCCTCGCAGGCTCGCCATCGCCCCGCCGGCCATCGCCAGCAGACCCAGGACCGTTGCGCCAACGACCGCCACCAGGCCTGTGGACCCGAGCTTTGCCGACAACGCTCTCGCTTCGTCGGCCGGCACCAGTAAGAGACCCCACAGGCCGACGACCGCCAGGGAAAGGCAGACGTCGCGCAGGCGGAACATGCCCGAGCCAGCCTGCACGGCTCCCGAGGGCAGCAGGCCTCCCCAGCTCACAAGGAGAGCGGCCAATGGCACAAGACCGGCAACGACGAGCGCCGCAGCCCGCGCCCGGTCGCGGGCGGACAGTGGCACGCAGAACGGAGCCATGAGGCCGGGAAGGAAGAGCCAGACCGAGGTCTGCCGCATGAGCGTCGCGACGGCCGCGAAGGCGGCGAAGGCGGCAAACCTGCGGAGTCGTGGCTCCGCGACGTAGGCAAGCAGGCGCTCCAGAGCGAGAAGCACGAACAGCCAGGTCGGGTTGTCGGTGAGCAGCCGGAACGACTGGCCGAAGAAGAACGGAGACAAGCCCAGCATGGCGGCCAGGGCGAGCGCCATCCAGGCGCGCGCGCCCAGACGATCGCGAAACACCACATACGCCGTCACGCAGGTCAGCCACGACATGACCGCCACGATGATCCTGCCCGAGACGAGAGTCGTCCCGAACGGGCGCGAGAGTCCCGCCAGGAGCCAGTAGACCATCGGTCCCGACCACGACGCATAGCCGCCGAGCACAGGGTGCGGCCACGAGCGAGCGACCATGGCGACGATCGAGTAGTGCACTTGTTCGTCGAAGCCCTGGTAGACCCAGAAGGGGCGAGTGAGGCCGGCCGTGGCCGCGACGACCAACGCGATGGGTGCCGCGAGCAGGGCGACGTGGAGGGCGCGAGAGGTGGACTTCAGCGTGGCGCGGCCGGATCGCCGTCGGGAACAGCTTATGGGACGGTCCAGCCGCCCGTGGTCATGTGGCCCGTCAGCGTGAAGCCGCCACCGCCGCCGGTCTGCGTGTAGGTGTAGTCCCCCGAGTTGCTGGAGTTCTGCATGGGCACGCTGGTCCACGGGTTGTTGGGCCAGTTGTCGACGTACGGCTTGTTGCTCGAGTCGACGAGCGACGAGAACGACACCTGCCCGGTGGCGGGATAGAGATCGGCGTGATCGATCGCGTAACTTGCGATGCCGAGCTCGATGTTGTGCACGCCGCCTTTGACAGCGGCGTCCTTGGCCTTGTTGCGCTGGCTCAGGAACATCGGGATGGCGATGGCAGCCAGGATGCCGATGATGATGATGACGATCAGGAGCTCGATGAGCGTGAAGCCCGCGTGGCTCTGGCGACCCTTGGGGACGCCGCTCCGGGCGCGCCTCGTCGTCGGAAAGTAGTCTCGTAGCATCTCTTGCCCCACCTCTAGGCGTCGTCGTGGCTTTCAAGTGGCCGGTCCTGCAAGTCGTGCGGGGTGAC
>CAZFJE010000257.1:0-4340 GCA_964519555.1 uncultured Thermoleophilia bacterium | reverse complement strand
CGTCGGAGCCGTGCACGATGTTCTGCTCCTTGGACAGCGAGAAGTCGCCGCGGATGGTGCCGGGAGCCGCCTGTGCGGCGTCGGTCGCGCCCAACATGACGCGCGCCACGGCGATAGCGTCGCGGCCCTCCCAGACCATGGCGACCACCGGACCCGAGGTGATGAAGGCAAGCAGCGACTCGAAGAACGGCTTGCCGACGTGTTCGGCGTAATGGCGTTCGGCGAGCGCGCGGTCGATGTGCAGGGCCTTCAGGCCGCGCAAGGCGAAGCCGCGGCGCTCGAAGCGGCCGACGACCTCGCCGACCAGTCCCAGGCGCACGCCGTCGGGTTTGACCATGATGAACGTCTGCTCCACGGATCAGTCCTCTCAGTCGCAAGCGCGGGCGGTGGCGGTGGGCTCCTCGCGGAGCCCACCGCCACCGCCCGCGCCGTTCGCCACGAAGCCGCGCGACGGCCGCGGGCCGTCGCGCGGCTTCGTGGTCCTTACCCTATCTCGAGGCCCACAGCCTGGCCCTGGGGGATCTGCTTCTCGCAGTACGGGCAGATGCGCCAGCCGGGTTCGACCGGCCGATGGCAGCCCGAGCACACTTCGCGCAGGCGCCGCATGCAGTGCGGGCACACGAGGTAGTCGTCTTTGACCGCCGTCTTGCAGAACGGACAGCGCAGGTCGCCGTCGAGCCGCTGTTCGAGCATGCGCAGCTCGAGCTCGCGCTCGCGGGTGTCTTCGAGGTACTCGGGCGGACGCAGGATGGCATAGACGAACAGCCCGAACGGCCCGAACACAAGGCCGGTGAGCACGGCCACGATGATCACGACGCGATCGTCGATGCGCCGCCGGGCGTCCTTGTAGACCCAGTAGGCGCACGCCAGCCAGACGACGACGAGGAAGAACCAGAACATGAGCACGGCAAAATGCCACGTCGACGATTTGAAGAAGTTCTTGACCGACCCGAAGGGGTCGGTGGAGTCGGTGGTCGCGGCGACGAGCAGACGGCTTAGCACGTGCACTCCTCCTGCCGCCGACGACCCGCCTGCACGGCGGTCGACCGCGACGGTCGCTTGATGCCCCCCGGGCGGTCGGTCGGGCGACCACCACACGGCCGTAGTCGGTACAGGCCGTCGCGCGGCCCACCCGACACGGTCATCATACCTGAGAGAGCAACCTACGCCGAGTAACGACGTCGCCTGCTAGAACACATGGGTCACCACATACGGACCGATGAGGTACCCCACGAAGAACGCCACGACGGCCGCCGCCACCAGGAACAGCAGCCAGAGAAGCAGTCGCACGATGAGGCTTGAGGAGCCTCGGGCCATGGCCAACGTCTCCCGAGTCGCGGAAATTGCCGGTTAGTATACCCTACCGCTCCCCGCCCCGCCGCTCGCGAGCAGGTCGGCGAGGTCGGCGAGCAGGTACAACGAGCCGGCGACCAGCACCGATCCGCGCCGGCCGGCCAGCCTCCGGGCGAGCGCCACGGCGGCGTGCGGGTCGGGCTCTTCGCGAACCTCGAGCGACCCGGCGGCGAGGGCGCCGACGCGCTGGGCAAGCTGCTCCGCGGAGAGGCTGCGCGGCTCGCTTGCCTGCGTGCAGACCACGGTGTCGACCAGCGGCACGAGCTGCGCCAGCATGGCGGCGACCGCCTTGTCGGCCATGATGGCGAAGACGCCGACGCGCGGCGCCGGCCGCTCGAGCTCGGTCAGCGCCGAGGCCAGGGCGGCCACGCCGTCGGGGTTATGGGCGCCGTCGGCCACCAGGAGCGGCTCGCGGCCCACGATCTGCAGCCGGCCGGGCACCGCCGTCGTCGCCAGGGCGCACCGCACCGCGCCCGCGTCGAGACTGCCGAGCAGCAGGCGGCAAGCAGCCACGGCAAGGCCAGCGTTGACGGTCTGATAGCGCGCCGGGCTGGGCACTGAGAGGCGCTCGAAGCGCTCGCCGAGCAGCTCGACCGAGAAGTCGGCGGGATCGCCCGCGACCGCGACGTCACGGCCGAAGAGGTGGGCGCGCGCACCGACGCGCGCGCACGCAGCGGCGGCCGCCCCCTCAAGGCCCTCGAGTGGTCCGAACACGGCCGCGGCGCCCGGGCCTATGACGGCCGCCTTCTCGGCGAAGATCAGCTCGCGCGTGCCGCCCAGGATCTCGGTGTGTTCAAGACCGATCGTGGTGAGCACGACGACGGCCGCGCCCAGCACGTTGGTGGCGTCGAGCCGCCCGCCCAGGCCGGCCTCGATGGCGGCCGCCTCGACGCCCTCGTCGCGCAGCGCGGCGAAGGCGGCCACGGTGAGCACCTCGAACTGCGTGACCGGGCCAAGCTCAGGCAGCAGGCGCCGGCTCTCGGCGCGCACGCGCTCGACGGCGGCGCCCAGCGTGGCCTGCGCGACCGGCCGGCCGGCGACCAGCACGCGCTCGTTGAACCCGGTGATGTGCGGCGACAGGTAGGCGCCGCTGCGCAGCCCGGCGGCGCCCAGCACAGCGGCCGCGTAGCGCGTGGTCGACGACTTGCCGTTCGTACCGACCACGTGGATGGCGCGAAACGAGCGCTCGGGGTGGCCGAGGCGAGCGAGCAGACAAGCGACGCGCTCGAGCCCCGGGCGCATGCCGAACGCAGCCAGCGTGTGCAGGTAGTCCTGCCAGTCGCCCGCGCCCCGCTCACCGTCGGGGTCAGGATCGGCTGTCGGGCGCTGGCCGCCACCGGGGCGAGGCTCACCGGTCGAACGCAGGTCGCTGTCGGGGCGAGACTCGCCCGCCGGGTGCGGGCCGCCGTCGGACGGCATGCTCACGCTGGCGCTCCCTACGAGAGGCCGAGCAGTCGCGCGTCGAGCTCGTCGCGATCGGCCAGATAGCCGGCGAGCTTGGCGCGCTCCTTGTCGATGACCGCCTGCGGCGCCCGTTCGACGAAGCCGGTGTTGGCGAGCTTCGTCTGGGAGCGCGCGACCTCGGCGTCGAGCTTGGCGATCTGAGAGCGCAGGCGGGCGCGCTCTTCGCCGCGATCGACAGTCGGGGCGGCGACCTCGAAGCGCCCGCCGGGCACCAGCACGACGGTGCCGTCGTCGTCGGCCGCCCCGCCGATGGCGATGCGCGCCAGGGCGCGGAAGGCGTCGGCGAACGACTCGTAAAGGGCGTGCGTCGGGTCGGCGTCGTCGTCGGCCACGAAGGCCGCGCGCAGCACCTGTGCCGGGGGGATGTGCTGGTCGGCGCGGTAGGTGCGCAGGGCCTGCACGGCCGCCTGGAAGCGCTCGAGCGCGGCTTCGTCGTCGGGCCGCACGTCGGCGGGAGCGACCACCACATAGGCGCGCTCGAGCAGCGGAGTGGCGCCGTAGTGCGAGGCGATCTCCTCGGTCACGAAGGGCATGAACGGGTGCGCCAGGCGCACGACGCCGTCGAGCACGAACATGGCGTGGCCGGCCGCTGCCGTCCGGGTCGCCGGGTCGTCGCTGTAGAGGCGTGACTTGGCGAGCTCGAGGTACCAGTCGCAGAACTCGTCCCAGACGAAGTGGTAGAGCTCGTCGACCGCCACCGAGAAGCTGCAGGCGGCGAGCGCCTCGCCCACCGCCGCCGTGGCGCGCGCGAGGCGGCTCGTGATCCAGCGGTCGACCAGGTCGTCGTCGGAGCGCGCCGCCGGTGCGCCGTCGGCCGCCAGCAACACGAGGCGGCCGGCGTTCCAGAGCTTGTTGGCGAAGTTGCGGCCCATGGCGATCTTCTCTTCGGAGAAGCGCACGTCCTGGCTGCTCGACATGAGCAGCAGGCCGAACCGCGTGGCGTCGGCCCCGTACTTGTCGATGAGCTCGAGGGGGTCGATGCCCGTGCCCAGCGACTTGCTCATGCGGCGCCCGTCGGGCGCCTGGATGACGGAGTGGATGTAGACCTCGCGGAAGGGCACGTCGCCCACGAACTCGAGGCCCATCATGACCATGCGCGCCACCCACAGAAAGAGGATGTCGCGCGCCGTGCCCAGCAGGTTGGTCGGGTAGAAGTACTCGAGGTCGTCGGTCGAGTCGGGCCAGCCCCAGGTGGCGAACGGCCAGAGCGCCGAGCTGAACCAGGTGTCGAGCACGTCGGTCTCGCGGCGCAGGTCTGTGCCGCCGCACGCGGGGCACGCCTGCGGCTCTTGCTCGGCGACGATGACCTCGGAGCAACCCTCGGCCTCGCAGTACCAGACCGGCAGCTGGTGACCCCACCACAGCTGGCGCGAGATGCACCACGGCCGCAGGTTCTCCATCCAGTCGATGTAGACCCGGCCCCAGCGCTCGGGCACGAAGCGCACGCGGCCGTCGCGCACGGCGTCGGTGGCCGGCGCCTTGAGCTCGTCCATGCGCATGAACCACTGCAGCGAGATGAGCGG
>CAZFJE010000256.1:0-4340 GCA_964519555.1 uncultured Thermoleophilia bacterium | reverse complement strand
CGTAAACGGCTGGTGGACCGCAGCGGGTTCGAACCGCTGACCTCCGCCGTGCAAAGGCGGCGCTCTCCCAACTGAGCTAGCGGCCCACGAGGCCCACAGTATAGCGCCTGACGATCGGTGAGGGCCGCCGGCGCGGCCGGGGCAACGGCGATGGCCGCCGGCGCGGCCGTGACAAGGGCGAGGCCCCGAGGGCGTTCCAGGGACGCAGGTCGCTCGGCGGCCACGCGCCCGTCCACCCGTGGCGTTGCTACCGCGCCGCCTCGGCGACCGCGTGGTCGATGAGGCGGCGGGCGACAGAGAGCCGGTGTGGCAGAGCCGGAAGCCGACCCACCGCAAACCACTGCGCGTCGGCGATCTCGCCTTCCTGGCAGTGGATCTCGCCACCTGCGTACTCTGCCAGGAAGGCGACCATGAGCGAATGGGGGAAGGGCCAGCACTGGCTGCCGAAGTAGCGCAGGGCGCCGACCCGCAGGCCGACCTCCTCGTCGACCTCGCGCCGGACGCAGTCCTCGAGCGACTCCGAGGGCTCCACGAAGCCGGCCAGCGCGCTGTAGATGGGTTCCCCACCGGGTCCCCATCTCCGCACCCCGGTGGCGAGCAGCAACTCCCTCCCGCCGGGCCCTTCTCGCGTCACCAGAACCATCATGGCCGGCGCGAGCCTTGGGTAGTTGACCTCGCCGCAGGCCGGGCAGCGGCGCGCACGTCCCCCGTCGCTCTCTTCAGTGGGTGTGGCGCACGCGCCGCAGTAGCGGTGGGTGCGCTCGAACTCCAGAACCTGGGCGGCGCGCCCCGCCACCGCCACGAGCTCGTCGGGCAGGCAGTCGAAGAGCCGACGAAGCGGCTCGAACGTGAACCCAGGCGGCGCCGCCTCGCTGTGAGCCCGCGACGCCCAACAGGGGACCTCGCCCAGCAGGCCGATGCAGCGCGGGCCGTCAGCGGGCACCGGCGGCCCGTCGCCCTCGGGCACGGCGCGGTCGTCCGTCTGGCTCGCCACGGCGGACGTGAGGAGCTTCCCGCCCGCGAACACAAACCAGAGCCCGCCCGGCGGCCTCGGGATGGGCGCAGACCACAGCGGCGTGAACGACACAGGCAGCGACATCGATAATGAGTGAGGCAAACCGCGCTCCGATCCGGACGGCAAAGGCTCGACACCTCTGGCTGGCTCAGCTTAAGCCATATCTCACGGTCACGGGGCTCTGGGCAGTCGGGGCCCGCAAAGCACAGGCGCGCGTCGATCGCAGCCGCCGGCGGCCCACGCCCCGGCCCGCTCTCACCCCACATCAGGCGCATTCGCCGCTGGGCCGCTAGCGAGTCACTCTCCGTCGCCCCGCAAGCCGAGCTTCAGTCGTTGACGTGTCACCGGAGCTCCCTGTCAGTACCCTGCGTCGGGATCGACCCGCCCGACGAGCTCCGCGCCCCTCGCCAGGCGCGCCACGTTGTCGGCGATGCGGGCGGCCAGGAGCGGCTTGGTCATCTCTTTGGTGTCGGCCGTATGCGGTGTGATGAGGCAATTGGGAGCGGCCCACAGCGGGTGGCCGTCGGGCAGCGGTTCGGGATCGGTCACGTCGAGGGCCGCGCCGCCGAGCCGCCCGGCTTGCAAGGCCTCGACCAGCGCCTCGGTGTCGACGATCTCACCGCGCGCCACGTTGACAAGCCACGCCCCCGGTGCCATCGTGGCCAGCTCGGCGCGCCCGATCAGGCCGCGTGTGCGCGGCGTGAGCGCCAGGGCGAGCACGACCGCGCGAGCCCCCGTCAGGGCCTCGTTCAAGTGCCTGAGGCCCACCGTGCGCCAAACCATGGGCAGCGGTTCGGGTTTGTGCCGCACGACGGTCACCTGCACGCGAAAGGGCTCGAGCAGGCGGATGACCTCGCGCGCCACGCCGCCGGCACCGAGCACGGTGACCGGCTGGTCGAACAGGTTGACGCCGCCCGGCTCGCCCCAGGACTGGGCCCGCGCCCGCTCGGGCAGCAGCCGCAGGCCTGCCAGCAGCAGCGCCAGCGCGTGCTCGGCCACCGGTTCGGCGTAGGCCCCCTTGGCCGATGTCCACTGGCGTTCGCGGTCGACCACGCCGGCCGCCACGATGCGCTCGACGCCGGCCAGCGGGAGCTGCACCCACCGGATGCCGGGGTGACTGTCGAGGGTGGCGCGCAAGGCGTCGATGGCCCGCGAGTCGGTCCACACCAGACCGAGCGGCGACTCGTCGACGCCGACCGCCTGACCGCCGCCCCGCTCGATCGCCTGCCGCGCCCACTCCGACGGTCGCGGCCCCACGGCGATGCGCGGCCCGGCAGCGGCGCCCGTCTTGCCGTCAAATCGTGCCATCGGCCTTGTCACCTCACGTTCGTGGTCGGCCCCAGGGCAGCAGGCTGCCCGGGCCATGCAGGATGCGCCGACACTCTAGCGCTCGTTGGGCGCGACCGCGCGCTCCCCCGTTAAGAGGATTGAAACCGTCCGCCTACGGGGCAGGAACTCTGGAGCGGCCGTCCACGGGGTCGGCCGCGCCCGAACAGGAGCTTTCTTCATGTCTGATGCAGCCATCCTGGTGGAAGGGCTGACCAAGAGATTCGGCACCGTCGCGGCGCTCGACGGCATCGACTTCGAGGTGCCGGCGGGCAGCGTGTTCGGCCTGCTCGGCCCCAACGGCGCCGGCAAGACGACCGCGGTGCGCGTGCTGGCCACCATCCTGCGCCCCGACGGCGGCCACGCCGAGGTCATGGGCTACGACGTCGTGCGCCAAGACGCGCAGGTGCGCTTTCAGATCGGCCTTGCCGGCCAGAGCGCGGCCGTCGACGCCAACCTCACCGGCCGCGAGAACCTGCGTCTCATCGGCAAGCTCGCCCAGATGCGCCGCGCCGACGTGGGGCCGCGCGCCGACGAGCTGCTCGAGCGTTTCGACTTGAGCCAGGCCGCCGACCGGCCGGTGCGCACCTACTCGGGCGGCATGCGACGGCGCCTCGACGTGGCCGCCGCCCTCGTGCAGCGCCCGCCGGTGCTGTTTTTGGACGAACCCACCACGGGCCTCGACATTCAGAGCCGCACCGAGCTGTGGGCCGTCATCCGCGAGCTGGTCGCCGAGGGCGCGACCGTGCTACTCACCACGCAGTACCTCGAAGAGGCCGATCGCCTGGCCGACCGCATCGCCGTGGTCGACCACGGCCACATCGTGGCAAACGACACCTCGGCGGCACTCAAGGCGCACCTCGCCGGCACGGTCATCGAGATCGGCATGGGCACCGAAGAGATGGCGAGCCGCGCCCACGAGGTGCTGGTGCGCGCGGTCGCCGATCACCCCCAGCGCGACGGCACGATGGTGCGCCTTACCTCGAACGAGGGCCCCAGCGCCCTGATCGAGACCCTGCGCCTGCTCGACTCAAACTCGCTGACGCCGGCCACCCTCACGGTGCGCGAGCCGAGCCTCGACGACGCCTTCCTGGCGCTCACCGGCCGCACGGCTGAAGAAGATCCGCAACGCGGGAGGGTGGCATGAGCGTCACCACGCCGCGCGCCTACATGGCCCCCGTGCACCGTTCACCCTTCTCAGGGCTGCGCGACGCCTGGGCGATCACCGGGCGCAACCTCATCGTCTACCGACGCGTGCCCACGCTGCTCGTGTTCACGCTGATCCAGCCGGTCGTGTTCGTGCTGCTGTTCCGCTACGTTTTCGGGGGCGCCATCGCGGTACCCGGCGGCGTGCCCTACGTCGACTACCTCATGCCCGGCATCTTCGTGCAGACGGTCGCCTTCGGCGCGACCAACACGGCCATCGGCCTGGCGACCGACGTGAAGAGCGGCCTGCTGGAGCGTTTTCACTCGCTGCCCATGGCGCGCTCGGCCGTGCTCACCGGTCGCACCTTCGCCGACCTCGTCCGCAACGTGCTGGTCGTGGCCCTCATGGCCGTCGTCGGCGTGCTCGTCGGCTTTCGCGTGCAGACCAACGCCCTGCTCTTTCTGGCCGGTGTGCTGATCGTGCTCATGTTCGCCTACGCCTTCTCGTGGATCTTCGCCACGGTGGGCCTGGCGATCGGCGACCCCGAGAGCGCCCAGGCGGCCACCTTCCCGGTGCTGGCGCCGCTCGTCTTTGCTTCGTCTGTGTTCGTGCCCGTGAGCAGCATGCCGAGCTGGCTGCAGGGCTTTGCCACCTACCAGCCGGTCTCGGTGACCGCCAACGCCGCGCGCGCCCTCATGCTGGGCGGGCCTACCCTCTCGTGGGTCCTGCAGTCGATTGCCTGGTGCGCGGGCATCGTGATCGTCTGCGCGCCGCTCGCCGTGTGGCTCTACCGGCGCACCAACTGATATGGAACGGCTTCTGTCAAGGGGCCGTGCCTGATCCTCTCCGATG
>CAZFJE010000255.1:0-4353 GCA_964519555.1 uncultured Thermoleophilia bacterium | reverse complement strand
CGGGCGCTGGTCGACTACTGCGCCTGAGGCTGTGGGCGTGGAATCACTCATCTAGTGCCGTCGAAGCGACTTCGTCGTCGCCGCTCAGACAGGCGTGACTACGTCGCGCGTCTAGTGCGTGCGCACGCCGCAGTCGAGGGTGAAGAACACGACGCCCGAGACGCCGTTGACCGTACCCTTGGAGCGGCCCAGGCCGACACTGCGGAACCGCCTGGTCAGAATGACGGCGCGGTGTGCCGGGCTGTGCATCCAGGCGCTGAAGATCGCCTTGGGCGTAGCGCCCGGGCCGTAGCCGCAGGCGATGTCTTCGCCGACAGCCCAGCTCGTGCAGCCCGAGTGGCCGAAGCCGAAGCGGACGAGGCGCGCCGCGAAAGACTCGCCGCTAGATGAGCTGTGACTGAAGAAGTCGTGCTTGACCATGTCGCGGGAGTGGGAGCGCGACGCGCGTTCGAGGCAGCTGATCGCGGTCAGCTTGTGCATGCCGTGCTTGGCCCGCGCGTGGTTGACCAGGGCGAGGAGCTGCTTTTCGGGTTTGGTGAGCGTGGCGGCATGGGCCGAGGCGGCCGGTCCGACGCAGAGCACGGCGACTGCCGCAAGGGCGATGATGAGGGAGAGTCGTTTCACGGCTGCCTCCGGACGTTCGCCCCCGGCGCGGTCGCTGGGGTCGGCTTGTAAACGCGCGTCTTGCTAGGCATATCGAAGACAAGTGCGGTTGACTTGAGCCGCGCCCGACGGTTTACGAAGCCGCGAGGCTGCGAATGCGTTGTCCGGATCGGCAACCGGCCGGCCGCTGCCGCCTTGAGAAGGCCGCCGCCTGTTGCGCGAAGCTGCCGGCCCGTATACCCTCGGGGCCATGCAGAGCCTGAGTAACGAACGACGGCAGGCCAAAAAGGTTCGTCGGAGTCAGGTAAGGCGCCGGCGTTTCACGGCCATCGCAGTGGTCGTCCCTTTGGTCATCGGGGCGGTCTGGGCCGCCTACGCCTGGCCCGTCTCCAAGCCGGCCCGTGTGCCCACGGCGAACGTGGTGTCGCAATTTGGGCAGGCGGGCACCGTCGACCGTCGGGTCGTGGTGGCGAAGCTCGAAAACGTCAGCATCCTGCTGCCCGTCAGGCTCGAAGCGACCACGGCCGTCGCTTTCCACCCCGTCGACAACGCCAACAGCGTCGCGCTCAACCCTGTGGGTCAGCAGGGTGACCCCTCGGGCGTGACCGGCACCCTGGCCGACCTCTTCGCCAGCGGCGGCATGCGCTACTACATGATGAGCGGCGACGCGAGCGACGCCTCGTCGCGCACCGCCGGCCTCGACGTCGGCGCCGTGCCCGGCGCCTTCGTCTACAGTCCGGTCGACGGCCGCGTGATGGCCGTCACCACCTACCAGCTTCTGGGCCGCTACGAAGACACCGAGATCGACCTGCAGCTCGCCGACGACCCCAGCCTGCTGCTCATCATCACCCACGTGGCCAAGCCCGAGGTGATGATCGGCGCCAACGTCACCGCCGGCGAGAGCGTGCTCGGCGTTGTGCGCGGCTTTCCCACCACGCTCGACCAGGGTCTGCGCCGCTTCACGACCGACGCCGGCGACCACGTGCAGATGGTCGCCGTGCGGGTGCCCACCCAGATCACGGGGTTCTGACCGGTGCCACTGGTCGCGGTGCCGGCGGCTGCGCTGGCGGTCATCGGCGGCTCAGCGACTCAGGGGGGCGCCTTTCCCGGCGACCTGCACCCCGACGCCAGCCCGCTCGCCGAGGGTCTCGTCTTCGAGACGCCCTACGGCGACAGTCCACCCTTTCAGCTGTTCACGCTTGGCGGCGAGCCCGTGCTGCACGTGCGCATGCACGGCTGGCGGCCGGGCGTGCCGCGCGGCCTGGCCTCGCGCCAGATCTTCAGCGTGCTGCACAGGGCCGGCGTGCGCCGCATCCTCTCCGAAGCCGGCGTGGGCAGCCTGAACCACCTGCTCGACCCGGGCGACCTCGTGGTCTGCGATGACTTCGTCGACCTGACGACCGAGCGCGCCGGCGAGGGGGTGGTGGGCGGTCGTCTGCTCATCATGCGCGAGCCGGTGTGCCCGGTGGGCCGCGCGGCGCTGCTGCGCGGCGCCCGGCGCCTGGCGCCCGACCGGCGCCTCTTCTCGCGCGGCGTCTACGTGGTGACCGAGGGGCCGCGCTTCGAGTCGCCGGCCGAGGTCCGCCACCTGCAGGGCGTGGGCGACGTCGTGGGGCAGAGCTTCTCGCCCGAGGTCTGGCTGGCCCGCGACATCGGCGCCTGCTATGCGGGCATCTACCTCATCGTGAACTACGCCGAGGGCGTGGTCGAAGACTGGAGCCACGACGAGCTCAAGCGGCGTTTCACCGACGACGCTCTCGTCATGGGCCGTGTGGTGCTCGATGCGGCCGTATCGTGGTCGCGCGACGATGCGGCCTGCCACTGCCGCGACCTGCGCAAGCCCACCCTGCTGCACTAGACGCGCAACGAAGTCACGAATGTCTGAGCGGCGACGACCAAGTCGATCGACGGCCTGGCCGTCGGTCGCCGCGCCGCCCTCTGCCGCCGCGCCGCCGGTCAGCCCTTGGTCGCGAACCACCAGGCGACGATGCCGATGGCGTTGAACACGGCGTGGAAGGCGATGTTCGCGTAGATCGACCTGGTCCAGTAGAAGACGGCCGCCAGCAGGATCCCCAAGCCGAAGATCGGGATGAGGACAGAGAGCTGCTGGTGCCACGCGGCGAAGATCAGCGCCGACGTGAGCGCCCCGGCGAGCGGTCCCCACGACCGCGCCAGTCCCTGAAAGACGAAGCCGCGAAAGAACGTCTCTTCGAGAAGCGGCGCCACCACGACCGCCAGCACGACGAACAGCACAAGACCGGCCGAGGTGTGGGGGAAGATCGTCACGACGTTCTCTTTGGGCACCGGCCCCACGACCTTGCGGTAGGCGTAGTCGCTCACCGTGCCGAGCACGGTGGTGGCCAGCACGCCGGCCACGATGACGGCGGCGGCCACGGCCCACGAGCCGGCCTCTTCGAAGCCGCGAAAGCCGTAGCTCGCAAGCGAGAGCCGGTACTTGCGCAGAGAGTAGAACCAGGCCCAGAAGACGAGCCAGCCGTCGACCAGCACGGTCGAGACGATCGCCGCGAGCGCGTAGGCGGCGGTTGGCGTCTGGCTGGCGGCCGACGCGCTGCCGCTGGCGACCGTGCCTATGACGGTGAGGGTGGCGATCGGCGCGGCGGCGATGAGCACCGCGAAGAGCACGTCGCGCCCGTGCCAGGGCACCTCACCGGGTCGCAGGCCGCGCGCGGTGCCGAAGGTCTGACCGGCTGCCGGCGGCGCGAGCGTGCCCGCGGGCCGGGTGCCGTGCGGTCGCGCGGGCCGCTGGGGCGTGGCCGCCTGGCGAGCATCGGGCGGCGGCCAGGCAGGCGGCGTCCGGGCGGGTGTCTGTCGCAGGGGCGGCTGTTGCGTCGGCGGCGCCCACGTGGACGGCTGCTGTTCGCCGGGTGGTGGCGGCCACGCCGGTGGCTGCCACGCCGGGGGCTGTTCCTGGCCGTGCGGCGCCGGCGACCGGTCGGGCGGTGGATCGCTCGCGACCGGACCTTCGGCGGCCGGCTCGGTCTGCTCGCTGCTGCGGTCGTCGTCCACTGCTCCCCTGTCTCCGGTCGCCGACGATTCTACACGCACGCGGGCGGCAAACGTCGCCCGCGGCGCGTGGCCGGCGGACGTCGCGCGCGAACGGCGGACGTCGCCCGCGGCGCGCGAACGGCGGACGTCGCCCGCGGCGCGTGGCCGGCGGACGTCGCCCGCGAACGGCGGACGTCGCCCGCTGCGCGCGAACGGCGGACGTCGCCCGGCGGTCGTTCGGTACGCAGGGCGCGAGGCGGACGCCGCAAACCCGGCTCGGGCGCCGGACCGCGGGTGGCGATGGGTGGCGATGGGACACACCCGGTAAGAGGCGGTCCGTGTTGCGGCGCCCCCGTGGTCTGCTATACTCACGCCTCGCCAGGGGGCGTGGCCCGGTCGGCGCCAGTATGCCGCACGGGCCCGAGGTTCGTTGACCCCCTCGCGAAGGCCTGCTATCCTAACTTGCTTTCTGTGAAAGGGAGACAGCGTGCGCCAACTGGTGACTCTCGCTTGCCAGGAATGCAAGCGTCGCAACTACCATACGAATAAGAACAAGAAGAACGACCCCGACCGCGTCGAGCTCAAGAAGTACTGTCGTTGGTGCGGACGGCACACCGTTCACAAGGAAACGCGTTAGGAGCGGCGTTGCTCCGCGGGTATGCGGGGCAGCGTCTGGCTTCCTTAGGGCTGTAGCTCAATTGGTAGAGCACCGGTCTCCAAAACCGGGGGTCGGGGGTTCGAGCC
>CAZFJE010000254.1:0-4359 GCA_964519555.1 uncultured Thermoleophilia bacterium | reverse complement strand
ACCAACGCCATCCGCCACAGCGGCAGTGAGCAGGACATCGAGATGTCCCTGCGCTTTGAGGCCGGCGACCTGATCGCTGAGGTCAAAGACCGCGGCGCAGGTTTCGACATCGACGCCTTCGATCGCGCGGCGCTCCCCGACGTCCTGAGCGATCACGGCCGCGGGCTGTTTCTCATCAATCGGCTTTGCGACCACATGGAGCTGCGCATCGACGGCGGTCTTGAGGTGCGCATGGTCAAGACCGCGGTCACACCGCGCGAGGTGGTCTCACTCGAAAGCGGTGTCGCCGATCTGCAGACCCATGGAGATCTCAGTCGCCGTGACGTGCGGCTTCGTGCCTTGCTCGAGGAGATCGACGAGGGCTTTCAGGCTCTGGACTGGGAGAGAGATCGAGACCGGGACCGTGGTCGCGAACCGTGACCAGGATCTCGCTCGACCCTACCGCGACTGAGACTCGCACACCGCAAGGCGTGGCACCGAAGCGCAAGGCGTTCTTCGACGCTTCCTGGACGCACGTCAGCAGATCGTAGGTCAGCTCGGACGGCAGTGAGTGGCGGCGCAGAAAGAACTTGAGCTGGTGGCGTGCCGCGGCAAGGTCTGCGATGTCGTGGACCTCGACTGTCTGTGACTCTGGTTTCACGACCGCCCTCTTTCCGCGGTGAGCCGCTGTCACTCCAGTTGCCGGTGGCAACTTGGGGCCGTCCCTCGCCGTTTTGGCCTCACCGATAACGCTCGCATGGCACCGCAAGTGGGTAGCACGAGGTGCGAAAGGCGACAGGTCTTCTGTAGCGGGCCCGTTCACGCCGTTCAGGGGAGAACACGGTACGTTCGCGTAGCGGGCACGAGAAGATGGGGTGAATGCAGTGATCACATCTTGGGCGATGCCGCCCACCTCGGTCGACTGGTCGTTTGAGAGCACGGCGACGAGCAGCACCTGCTCGGCGTGGTGGATCACCCCGATGCTGTTGATCACCCAGAGCTGGGGGTCGGGCAGCCAGCCGTTCTTGACCCCATCAGCGCAGCCTTGCGCGGCCGTCGCAGGAGCTCGCCTTCAGGAGATGCCGACGAGCGTGCCGATCGGGTCGTAGGTGAAGACCACCGCCGCGGAAGCGTAAGGCAGCTCGACGCAGCCCAGGCTCTGTGGAAACCCATACTGAGCGCGCCGGAACCCATGCACCGCATCGCCGCCGTTGAAGTAGGCCACATAGGGGATGCCGGGGTCATGGTAAGGGGTGCCGTCGGGGCTGGTGCCGCTCATCGTGGTCGAGAGGTAGCGCGCGTAGACAGGATAGATACCGGGCATCGTCGGCGCTGCGGCGATGCCGGTGTTACACGGCGTCGTGTAGATGATGCGCCCGTCGCGCCAGACGGAGAGCGCCTCGCTACCCGCCTCTGAGACCTCGAGGTAGTCGTAGGGTTGGCGATCGGCCTGGTGATGCACCGCGGCCCGCAGCAGGTCAGCCCACACCTGCGGCCCCGCCGAGCCGTCGCTGGCCAGCCCCTGGTCTGACTCGAAAGCCATGACCGCGCCCCGCACGAGCACGCTGTACTGCCCAGGCTGCCAGAGCGATCCCAGCATGTTACGCAGCTGCGGGTAGCGCCAGGAGAACTGTCCCGCCGGCGGCGAGACTGCGGCTGCGAGCTGGCCGGCAAGCGAGGTCGGTTCGGCCATCTGCCCCTGCCAAGCAAGCGGCAGGTAGCCAAGCCGGGCCAGGAGCTGTTGGAGACGCAGCGTCGAGCCTTGGGGCACCTGCCAGCGTAGCGTGCGGGTCAGGGTGGCGCCTGGCTGGCCGGCGAGATGCACGCCGCGCGGCAGTTCTATCTGCACGACCGCGCCGAGCCCAAAGCCGAGCCCGCTCGGCTGAAAGGCAAGGGTGTGAGCATCGAGCTTCGACCAGCGGCCCGGTGTGGTCGGCGAGACCCGGGGCAGCGCCGAGCCCAAGACATCGACGATCGGCTCGGAGAAGGTAAGCGTCAGCCGACCGGCAGGAGAAAGCTCGGCAGCCGGGTTCGGATCGGCGAGCAGCTGCGGGTAGGATCGCGCCGGAAACCAGCTCACCTGCACCGGCGCCGAGAGGGTCTCCCAAGAGCGAGCGGCCGCCGCGACCTCAACGGTACCCGCGCTGTGCGTGCCCCGCGCCACGACGCCCAGCGGCACGACGGCACGTGGGCTGGGGAGCGCCCGCGCGGGCGAGCCGCCGAGTGAGATCATCTCGACCGGCGCAGCGAAGGACGCCGTAACCGGTGAACCGGCCTGCACCTGCAGCCAGCGACCGAGCAGCTGCGCGCTCGGTGCGACGACCGCTAAGCTGCGGCGCTGCGTGTGGCCCACGAGCCAGCCGGCCCAGCCCGGGCGGCGCACCGTCACCACCACGGTCAGGCGCTCACCTGGGGCGAGCTGGCGCAAAGGCCACAACTGCCCGTCTCGCAACGCCACTGGCAGCGCGCCGTCGCCGGGTGAGCCCACCTGGACAGCGCTGATACGACCCGCGAAACCCGGTGGCACGAGACGTGCAAGGGCCGCGTCGCTGGGAGCGAGGCGCACCTGCGGCCAGAGCAGAAGTGCGGCGCCAGCCAAGGCAGCGCATGCGATGACGGCCACGACGCCGCCTGCCAACCGCAAGCGTGGCCTGTGACGGGAGAAGATCAGGTGCATACAGAGACTCGCTTAACGCCGACGGCGACAGACTAAACTTGACTGACGACTAGTGTAGCTTGGCGACCGCCGATGCGCCCCGTCAACTCAGTTGACGCGCCCACCGCTGTAGAAGCCGCTGAACAGGGTGTCGTACTGGACGTCCTCGCCGGTGCAGGGCGCGTCGATCATCGTGTCGTTGCCCACGTAGATACCTACGTGGTAGATCGTGGCGGCCGAGGATCCATAGAAGACGAGATCGCCAGCTTGCAGGTCGGCACGCGGCACGGGCGTACAGTAGGTGAACTGCATGGCGGCATTGTGCGGCAGTGAGATGCCAAGCTGGGCAAAGACGTACATGACGAGGCCCGAGCAGTCAAAACCAGCCGGGCTCGCTCCACCCCACACGTAAGGCACGCCCAGGTAGCGCGCGGCGATCCTGATGGCCGACGGGATGCCGCCGCCGTGCGGCGTCCCGCCAGAGCCCGAGTGCGGATGGGCGTGGTGGTGTGGCGCGGTGGTTCGGGCGGCCGGCGCACCGCCGGAGCCACCCGATGAGTTCGAGCTCGGCTGGGCCGGCTGTGGCGCCACGACTGCGGCCGCAGCCCGTCTGTCGGTGGCCAGAGCTGCCTTCGCAGCGCGCGATGCGGCGACGGCCTGTGCCTGCTGTTGTCGCTGAATCAGCCGACGCACCTGACCCTGGGCGCCCTGCAGCAGGTGCTGGCGTCGCTGCAGGGAGACGATGATCTGGGTCTTCTGGCCGGAGATCTGCGCGACTACCCGTTGGACCTGAGCACGTTGAGCCACAAGCTCTGTCTGGCGTTGCTCGATTGCACCTTTGAGCGCGTCGATCTGCGTGACGGTAAGCGCCGACTGCTGGCCCATCCTGTCGAACATCGTGAGCCTGCTCGTCAGATCGCTGAAGCTGCGTGTGGCCAGCACGACGTTGAGATAGTCGGTGGCCGGAGCCTTGTAGATGGCCACGACCTGCTGGCTCAGCTGCTGCTGCGCGAGGGCGAGCTGGTAGCGCGCGCTGGTTAACCGACTTTCGTTTGCGGCGATGGACGCTGTGAGGCCAGCGCGCTTCTGAGCGGCCGCGTCGTAGCGTTCGACAACGATCTCCATCTGGGTATTGAGAGCGCCGACCTGACTTTCCAGCCGAGAAGCCTGGGCTCGAGCGGAAGCGAGCGAAGGTCTCGCCAGCGAGGTGGCCGGCAGGACCAGTGCACAAAGTGCAGTGGCGAGGAAGATGGTGAGAGTCCGGGCGAGTCTGCGCTGCATGCCATCGCCTCCATGGGGCCGCCGGGACTCGCCCCGCGGTCATGGTCGCTATCGGACAGCCTCGAGCCGACTGAGGACCAAGACGGCTGAGAAGCTACCACACGGCGAGACGACGCCGCAAGCCGCGGACCCTCCGGTGAGCCGGGCGGCTTGCGCCATGGACGCTGCTTATCGCTCGACGCACCGCCATTAGCGCAAGCCCTGCCGGACTACGCGCCGGACTCGGTCCACCGGTGAGACATCGCAGCGATTGCAACCGACGAAGAAGGATCAGGAACGAGTGATGGCGACCGCGTCGGCCGCCGCCACCGCGGCCGCCTCGTCTTGGGCGATGCCGCCGGCCTCGGTGGGCTGATCGTTTGAGAGCACGGCAGCCAGCAGCACCTGCCCGGCGTGGTGGATCACGCCGATGCTGTTGATCACCCAGAGCTGGGGGTCGGGCA
>CAZFJE010000253.1:0-4409 GCA_964519555.1 uncultured Thermoleophilia bacterium | reverse complement strand
CCTTGCCCGCGTCCGGGTAGGTCGCCCTGACGATCTCCTCGACGGCACTCCGCGAACTGGCACCCGCCAGATCGGGGACTTCCTCCCAGCCGATGACGCTGAGGCCCTGCTCTAAAGCCAAGGTCTCGCGCTCACCGTAGCGCCCGGCGCGCGTCAGCCACACGGTCATCGTCGCCCCCTGATCGATCGTCCTTACGCTCCCAGAGCGCCACGAGAAGATGCTACAGAAGTAGAGACGTGACTCATAGTCCGTAGACCCATGGTCAACATGTCACTTGACTTCGGACCATGGACAGCCCGGCAGAAGACCCGCTCGTCGCGTTCGCGCGACGGCTCAGGAGTATCCGCTTGGAGCGCGGCCTCTCGCAGGAGCAGCTCGCCGCTCTGGCTGGGCTCGATCGTACCTACGTCAGCAGCTGCGAGACCGGCCGTCGCAACGCGACCATCAGGACAATCGATCGGCTTTCAGCGGCACTTGAGGTCGACCCCGCAGCCCTCGTGTCTGATGCATGGCGCAACTCTGTTTGATCGGCTTTGAATGTCGGCGAGCTGGTCGCGGAAGCGTGTTCGTGTGAGCGTTCGCCAACGCGTCCCTTTGCGCCGAATGCCACTTGGGGCAGCGCCCATGCCTCTCGAGACGCACCCCAGCGTTTCTATCCACCGATACCTGAAACGTAACGGTCGTCAACGCCGGCGCGCTGTTCACGAGGGTGCATCACAAACGCCCCGTTTGGCGACTTCAAACGCTCCGCTGGACGCAGTTCCGGACACCAAAGTGCCCAGGAGAGGACAAGAATGGCCAGCTCAGCGGGTACCCCACAGCTTCAAAAACCGCGGCCGGCTTCACCTGAGAGCGTGTCGTGATCGCTGGCAACGAGTACCGCTAGGCCGAGCTGTCGGGCACTATCCTGGCTGCGCGCTTCACCTCCGAGGATGGCGACGACGGCGAGCTCGATGACTGACACGCAGATCGACTGGGGCGCCACCTACTGCGACGCCGTCCACGGCCGCATCCCCGAGATGCCCGACGCCGAAGCGCTGTGTGACGATTGGCGGGGCCCGGCGCATCAGATGCGCGCTGAAAACGCACGTCTGCGCGCCGTGGTGGCCGCAGCGACGCGGCAAGCTCCCACGATGATGCTTATCCTGACCGGGATCCATGGGATTGGACAGCCTCAGAAACGGCAGCCAGCGTCACCTGAGAGCGCGTCGTGATCGCCTGGCTGGCGGCCGGCGGCGCCGGCGTCGTGCTGGTGGCCTCGCTCGGCAGAGGGCGAGAGCAGGTCCTAAGAGCGACGCCTAGCTACTGTTAGTCTGCCATTAACGACACCTCGGGCGAGGCGTTCCGGTTCAGCGCAGCAGGCGCTTCAGGTCGCCGACGCGGCGGTAGACGTCCTTGCGATCGGCGCCCTTGAGCACGAGCACCCAAGCGGCCTCGTCGCGCACCTGGTAAACGACCCGGTAGTCCTTGGCGACCACGAGGCGGTAGACCTCAAAGCCACGGGGCAGGCCGCGCAGCTTGCGCGAGCCGGCGGGACGAGGTTCGTCGGCGAGGCCGGCGATCGCTTCGAGGATGAGATCCTGGACGTTGGCCGGCAGCTTGCCGATCGAGCGCTCGGCAGCCGGCGCGAACCGGATCTCGTAGGGCACGAGGCTGGGCTAGCGCCCGAGCCGCTTGCGGAACTCGGTCAGGCTGATCGTGCCGTCGCGCTCGGCCTCGTCGAGGGCTTCGAGGGCGTCGTGGGCGTCGAGCACGTCCTCAAGCTCATCCAGCAGGCGGGCGTCTTCGATCGAGACCACGGCGGCCACTTCCTTGCCGTGGCGGGTCACAAACACGCGCTCGCCGCCGTACTGCACGCGGCTGAGCACGCCGGCGATGTGCTCCTTGAGTTCTTTGGCGGTTACCGGAGCCATCTCGTTCATCTCCTACGCTGTCGAGGTGGGGCAGGGTCATTATGGCCCTTTTGTACCTTTCCGCAACCTCATCGGCACGCGGGAGGCCATGCTGAAGCCGGGCCGCCTAGAGGTCGATCGACGGGACCGCTGTCTGACGTGCGAGAGCGTGCGATTCGCGCACCCGGAAAGCCGCCTCTACGAGCCCGGGGCTTCTGGTGCCGCCTCTTCGGTTCGTCTTCTGTCGTCAGCCTGGCGCCGGCTCACGGAACGGTGAGCAAAGCCTCGCCGTTCTCTCCGTAGACCGTCATGCTGAAGGTGTTGTCGCCCGCCGTGTAGGCGAAGTCGCCGGGCCCAGTGCCCTGCTGCATCGGCCCTCCGCTGTACGGGTTGGTCGGCCAGTTGTCGACGTACGGGTGGCCAGTCGAGTCCACTAGGTTCGTGCTGGTGACGAGCGACGGTTCGGGGTACCGATCGTCGTTGTCGACAGCGTAGCTCTGGATGCCGATCTGCACCGAGTGCAGGCCCTCCATCGCGGCGTTCGCATCACTTGCGGTGCCCTGCGATTGCAGGTTTTGCGTGTCCGGCGCGACGACTTTGACGGTGACCGTCTTGCCGTTCTCGAGGAGCGCCAGCACAGCGATCGCCAGCGCGGCGACGGCCAATCCTGTGACGATGAACTTCCAAGCCTTCATGGCTCTCCTCGATTGACTGTCCTGCTGTCTTCGTCACCCTGGCGCTGGCTCTTGAGGTCGCTCGACGCGCAGCCGCTCGATCGGGTGCTCTTCCCAAGGCCAGAGCGACATGCCCGGGCAAGCTGGCCGGCGATCGCCGACGAACTCGCGCGGGTCGCGGGCGTGTTTGCTCCGATTGCAGCGCTGGCAGGCGACGACCAGGTTCTCGGGCCAGCTCGTGCCGCCGTGGAGCAGTGGGAAGGCATGGTCTACGTGGTAGTGGCGGCCGAGCTTCGCGCCGCAGTAGATGCACAGCCCCGCCTGGCGCTGGCGCTGGGCGGCCACGTCGGCTGCCGTGTGGGTGCCGCCATTGCCGAGCTTGCGGGCGCGGCGGTTGTTAACGATCGCGCGCCGCTCCTCTGGGTGGGATGCCTCCCAGGCGCCCCCGCGAGCGAGCTTCTGCTCTCGGTGCGCAGCGTACCAAGCCGCTTGGTAAGGGCGGGACTCCTCTCGGTGCGCAGCGTTGTAGGCGGTCATGCGAGCGCGCTTCTCTTCACGGTGCGCAGCGTCGTAGGCGGCGTTGTAGGCGCGCCGCTCCTCTGGGTGAGCGGCCCTGTAGGCGCGCACCTTTTCAGGATGCGCGGCGCGCCAGGCGGCCGTGTAGGCGCGCTCTTCCTCGCGATGTTCGGCCCTGTAGGCGGCCCCGTAGGCGGCGCGTTCTTCAGGATGCGCGGCGCGCCAGGCGGCAGTGTTGGCGCGGCGCTCCTCGCGGTGAGTAGCGCAGTAGGCGGCGCTGCTGGCTCGGACGTTTCCGGGATGCGCGGCGCGCCAAGCGGCCTCGTAGGCGTGGGCCTCGTCGAGGTGAGCGGCTCTGTGGGCGGCGTTGCATGCGGCGCGGCAGACCTTGCACTGGGGCTGGAGCCCGTCGCGGTGGGCCTTCTGCCCGTAGAAGAACTCCAGCGTGGCCGGCTTGGTCTCGCCACACTTGGTGCAGACCTTCGTCTCCTGCGTGCTACTCTGCGTCTGTGTCATCGCGTCTCCTGCGATGGTGCCATGGCTGGGGGAGGCGGCGCTCCGGCCGGCCGCTTGCTGTGTCCTTCGTCAGATCGTCGGCGGCTCTTGAATCTCACAAGCCGAGCGCTGCTGCCGAGTTTGAGCGGAACAGGCTGCCGTCCCTGATATAGCGCCGCAGCATGACCGTCGAGCGGTGCCCAGTCTGCCTCATGATGTCGCGCTCCTCGACGCCGGCCAGCGCCGCCGCGGTGGCGTGGCCGGCGCGCAGGCTGTGGCCGGCGAAGGCTCGCGGGTCCCGACCGATCGCCTCCGCGTAGTGCTTGACCAGGAGCGCCACGGATCTGTTTGCGAGACGTTCGGTACCGACCTTGCCGTAGCGATCGACTGCCCTGAAGACCGGTCCGCTGTCGATGTGAGCGGCCTCCAGCCAGGCCGTCAGAGCGCCGACCGGACAGGTGTCCAGGCTGTGGCCGAAGGGGATGCCGACTTTACGCCCCGCGCTCTCCTGGTCGGTCTTTGAGTGCGGCAGCGTGACTACGATGCCCTCAGTGACGAACTCGACGTGCTCGACGTCGATGCCGACCAGCTCGGAGCGACGGAAGGCCCCGGCGAAGCCGACCAGCAGGAGGGCGCGATCGCGCCGGCCTTTGAGGCTGTCAGGCAGGTGCTCAAACACGATCGTGCGCAGGTCGGCGACGGTCAGCGGAGCCTTGGCGTCCGGGGCGATGCCCTGCTGGCGGCGAATACCGGTGAGCGTCTTGTGCACGAGCAGTGAGCGCGTCGGCGGCTCCGCATAGCCCGCCGCCTTGTGGGCCCCGGCGATCGCCG
>CAZFJE010000252.1:0-4431 GCA_964519555.1 uncultured Thermoleophilia bacterium | reverse complement strand
CACGTGCCCTTCAAGAAGACCGACGTCTTCACCGGCATCGCCTCGGTGCCCTGCGCCGTGCCCGGCCGCTGGCTGCTCACGGCGTTGCAGGCGACCGCCGGCGGCAACCTCACCTTCTTGCGCGACAACGTGCTCTACCACCACGACGAGCTGCTCACCGACGAGCACGTGCCCGATGTCTTCAAGATCTTCGACCGCATGGCTGAGCGCGTGCCGCCGGGCAGCAACGGCGTGATCTACACACCCTGGATCTACGGCGAGCGCGCCCCGGTCGACGACCGCGCGCTGCGCGCCGGTCTCTACAACCTCTCGCTCGACAACACCCGCGAGGACATCGTGCGCGCCTTCTTCGAGGGCGTCGCGCTGAATACGCGCTGGCTCATGAAACCGGTCGAGAAGTTCCTGGGCCGACCGGTGAAGGTCCTCAACCTGGCGGGCGGCGGCGGCCAATCGGCGGTCTGGAGCCAGATCTTCGCCGACACGCTGGGGGTCGAGGTGCGTCAGGTGCGCGATGCGATCCAGGCCAACGCCCGGGGCGCCGCCTGGATCGCCGCCGTCGGGCTGGGCGAGATCGCGTTCCCCGACGTGCCCGGCCTGGTGGGCATCGACGAGGTCTTCGAGCCGCGCGCCGCCTACCGCGCCGTTTACGACGAGCGCTTCGCCGCCTTTCTCGAGATCCACAAGCGCTTGCGCGGCCTCTATCGCCGCCTCAACCGCGACGCGCCGCCGCCGGCGCCCAGCGCGCCCGCCGCCGGCGAGCGGCGCTCATGACATTCGCCTTTTGGCAACGTCGCGTCCATCATGAGACGCACCATCTTGGGAGGGGAGGACCAGGTGCAGGCTGAACGCGTGAACGACACCTACCGCGTGTACGGCTATCGCTGGGTGGTGCTGGCGGTCTTCATGCTCGTCAACGTCGCCATCCAGATGCTGTGGATCAGCTACTCGCCGATCACAAGTCAGGCGGGCAAGTACTACGGCGTCTCGACCTGGTGGATCGGCTTTCTCCTCATGACGTTCATGATCGCCTTCATCCCGCTGTCGCTCCCGGCCGCCTGGGTGATCGACGCGCGCGGCTTTCGCCTTGCCGTCGGGTTCGGCGTGGTGCTGATGGCGGTCTTCGGCGTAGCGCGCGGCCTGGCCGGTGCGAACTACACGCTGGTGTTGCTCTGCACGATCGGTCTGGCTGTATCGCAGCCGTTCCTGCTCGACGCGTGGACGAAGGTGCCGGCCAACTGGTTCGCCCAGGGCGAGCGCGCCACCGCCGTCGGTCTGGTCACCCTCGCCAGCATGCTGGGCATCGCTTTGGGGTTCGTGCTCACGCCGATCCTCGCCGACGCCATGTCGATCGCCTCGGTGCAGCTCGTGTACGGCCTGTTCGCGGCGGCGACAGCGGTCGCGTTCCTTGCTCTGGCGCGGGAGCGGCCGGCCACGCCGCCCTGTCCGGCGGGCATGGACGAGCGGGCGCTCATGCTCGACGGCCTCAAGCACGCCCTCACGGTCAAGCCGTTCCTCGTCATGCTGGGCGTCGCCTTCATCGTCATGAGCGCCTTCAACGGCGTGACGACCTGGGCTGAGCAGATCATCAAGCCCCGGGGCTTCGGTTCTACCGAGGCGGGCATCATGGGGGGCCTCATGCTGGTCGCCGGCGTCATCGGCGCGGTCGTGCTCTCGGCGCTCTCCGACCGCCAGGGCAAGCGTGTCCGTTTCATGGTCATCGCCCTCGCCGCGACCGTGCCCGGCATGCTGGGCGTCGCATTTGTGTCGTCGACGCTGCTGCTCTACGCCTTCGCCGCCGTGCTGGGGTTCTTCCTGGTGGCCGTGCTGCCGCTCGGCATGCAGTACTCGGCCGAGATCACCAACCCCACGCCCGAGGGCACGTCGAACGGGCTCATCCAGCTCTGCGGCCAGGTCTCAGTGGTCTACGTCGCCGTCATGGCCGCGCTGCGCACGAGCAGCGGCTCGTTCACTGTGTCGCTGCTGCTGTCGGCGGTCCTGCTCGTCGGCTGCGCGCTGGTCGTGTCGCGACTCAAAGACCCGGCGCCGGCGACGGCGCGCCCCGCGGGCGCCGGCGCGGAAGCGGCCGAGTCGGCGGTCGCGGGCCCGTCGCTCGGGGAGCTCTCGACGACGGCTCAGGCGCCCCTGGGATCAGACTAGGCGCGCGACGCAGTCACGCCGGCTTGAGCGCCGACGACGCAGTCGATCGGCGGACTAGGCGCGCGACGCAGTCACGCATGTCTGAGCGCAGCCCTGCTCCGGCTCGATGCCTCAGTCGACGCCTGGCAGCCGCCGCAGCAGGCGCAGCGCCGTGGTCATGACCGCGGCGTACTGCGCGTGGTTCAAGGGCCGCGGCGTGTCGATGGGTAGCAAGCGTTCCTCGGCGACGGTCTGCGCCTCGGTGTACTTGACGATGCCCTGCGCGCCGTGGCGGCGGCCGAGCCCCGACTCCTTGAAGCCGCCCATCGGTGCGCCCGCCGACCCCCAGGCGGCGGCGTAGGCTTCGTTCACGTTGACGGTGCCGGCCTGCAGCCGCTCCGCCACTTCGCGCCCCAGGCGGACGTTGCGCGTCCACACGCTGGCGTTCAAGCCGTACGCGGTGTCGTTGGCGCGGCGCACCATCTCGTCGAGCGAGTCGCAGCGGTAGACGGCGGCCACGGGGCCGAAGGTCTCGTCGCGGCACAGCGCCATCTCGTCGGTGACGCCGGCCAGCAGGGTCGGCTCGTAGAAGTAGGGGCCCAGGTCGGGGCGCGCCCGCCCGCCCGCCAGTACCTGGGCACCCTTGGCCACGGCATCGTCGACGTGCGCGCTCACCTTGGCGAGCTGGTCGGCGCTGGCCAGCGAGCCCATGTCGACGCTGAAGTCGAGCGCCGACCCCAGGTGCACGTCGCGCAGGGCGGCGGCGAGGCTCGGCACGAAGGCGTCGTAGAGGTCGGTGTGCACGTAGAGCCGCTCGATGCTGATGCACAGCTGGCCGCTGTTGGCGCAGATGCCGCGCACGGCGCCGGCGACGGCGGCGCGCAGGCCGGCGTCGGGCAGCACGAGCAGCGGGTTCTTGCCGCCCAGCTCCATGGAGCAGTCCTTGAGCTGGGCGGCGGCCTGCGCGGCCACGATCTTGCCGGTCGCCGTGGAGCCCGTGAACATGAGGTAGTCGGTGGCGCCGATCAGCGGCGTGCCCAGCTCGGCGCCGCGGCCGGTGACCACCTGCAGCAGGGCCGGCGGCAGGCCGGCCTCGTCGAGCAGCGCGGCCGCCCATAGCGCGATGTACGGCGTCTGGGCGTCGGGCTTGAGCACCACCGCGTTGCCGGCCAGCAGGGCCGGCACGGCATCGCCGATCGAGAGCGACAGCGGGTAGTTCCACGGGGAGATCATGCCGATCACGCCGCGGGGATGGTGTAGCTCGGTGGTGCGGGTGAGCAGCGGCAGGGCGCCCTGACGGCGGTGCGGCCCCAGGTGCCCGGCGGCGCTGTGGGCGTAGTAGCGCGCCTGGATGACGATGTCCTCGAGCTCTTCGAAGGCGTGGCGGCGCGCTTTGCCGGTCTCGAGCTGGATCAGGTCGAGACCTTCGCGCGCGTGGGCGATGACCAGGTCGTGAAAGCGCAGCAGCAAGGCGGCGCGTTCGCTCAAGGGGCGCTGCGCCCAGTCGCGCTGGGCGCCGCGCGCCGCGGCCACCGCCGCGATCACATCGTCCGGCGTGCCCGCCGGCACCTCGCCGAGCAGCTCGCCGGTGAACGGTGCCTCGATGGCGATCGCGCCTGAGGGCGCGGCCACCACCACGCGCCGGGCAAGGCGCGCGAGCGTGGCCGTGGTCACGTTCGGCGACCACTGCCGTTCGGCTGCCGTGCTGTCCGCGACGATCGTCGACATCCTGGTCCCCTCCCGAGCACTTGGTTTGAGGTAAAGGGTACACCTCGTGCGGGGCCGCTCGCGTTGCCGGGGGCGAGCGGGCGCGGTGCGGCTCGCCGTTGCGGCGCGACCATGTGCGGTGCGGCTCGCGCTAGCTGGCGCGACCGTCGACCGCGCCGCTTGAGTTCAGCCGGTGGTAGAGGCCTTTGAGCTTGCCGTAGAGCTTGCGGTACTCGGCGTAGCCGGCGGCGTAGCGGCGGGCGTCGGGCGACGGCGTGAAGGTCGTCGACACAGGCACGAGCGCCGGCACCTGGTCGAGCGTGAGCTCGCCCAGGCAGACGCGCGCCCACAGGGCGACGCCGCGCAGCTGGGCGTGCCGGGGATCGGCGACCTGTTCGACCGGGCGGTCCAGCACGTCGGCGTAGATCTGGCACCAGAGCTCGCTCTGCGCGCCGCCGCCGAGCAGGCGCACCCTGGGGACCGGGCGCTTGAGGAACTTCTCGTAGGCGTCGAGCAGCCAGCGCGAGTTGTAGGCGACGCCCTCGAGGACCGAGCGCACGAGCATGGCGCGGTCGGTGCGCAGCGAGA
>CAZFJE010000251.1:0-4453 GCA_964519555.1 uncultured Thermoleophilia bacterium | reverse complement strand
CGGGATCCGCGTCGTCGTTTTGTGCGAGCGTGCTCGTCCACGTCGTGCTCGTGGTGGTTCTTGAACTCGTCGAGCTTGCCGGATGCCTTGCAACGGAAGCAGTGCCAGGCACCCGTCTCGCTGTTGAAACTTAGGCTGGCGTGTCCCTGGTCACGAGGGTGATCGCCGCCGCAGAGCGGGCAGAGAGCTTGCCGGTTGCCGCCAGCGCCCCAGATCCGGCCGTAGCGGTCGAGGTCGGTGAGGCTCAAAGCGCGAGTCTCGGCCATGGTTCAGGCCTCGCTGAACTTCTGCAGGCGGCCGCAGTACGTCATCTCGAAGCGCCCGCCGGCACCGTGCCTGTTTTTCTCGATGGCGATGTAGGCGCCGACCTCGCCGCGGGCGTCAAAGGGCTTCGGGCGATGCGTGTCGTTGCCCTTGTTGTCCTTGATTGTCTCGCGGTTGAGGCTCAGCACGGTTTCAGCGCCGTACTCGATTGCGCGGTGGCCGGCGGCGGCGTTCACGCCACCACCGGCGGCGCTCCCACGGTTGCGTTCGTTGATCACGAGGATCGGCGCGGCCAGTTCGGCGGCGAGAAGCTGCAGCTCGCCGATGGCGACGCCAAGGCCCTCGTATTCGCCTTCCTCGCGGAAGGTCGCCGAGCGTCGCGCCCAAGCGTGCAGGCTGTCGAGGCAAAGCAGGATGTGTTCGGCTTTATGGTGCTCGCGCCAGATCTCGGCGGCCAGGCCGATCTCGTCGGCCGTCACGTGAGCGCGAGTCGCGTCCACCAGGGCGAGTTGCGGACAGGTCTTCAGCGCAGCGCCTGCCTTCTCGGCAAAGGCCTGGCGCGTAAAGACGCCGTTCTTGAGGTCGTGCAGGAAGACGTTCGCGGTGCGGGCAATCACACGTCTGAACAGCTCGATCGGGCTCATCTCGCAGGTGACGAACAGGGCCGGGCAGCCGCACTGCGCCGCGACTTGGAGGGCGAGGCCGGTCTTGCCGGCGGCGGTGTTGCCGTGAAGTACGTGGTAGCCAGGCATGAGACGGCCACCGAGGTCGAGGTCGAGCAAGGGAAAGCCGGTCACCGGACCACGCGGCGTGCCGCTTAGTTTGGCAGCGTGGTCGGCCTCGGCCTCGTCTAGTAACTCACCGAGCAGATCACCAAGCGGCAGCAAGCGCGCCAGGCCCTTCGGTGGTTCGAACGGCTCGTCGGTGATCGGCGGCGCCCCGCCGATCGGGGGTGCCTCAAGCGTGCTCTCGCTCCTGGCGCCGGCGGCTTCGTCGAACGTGGTCATGCGGACCTCCTTGATTGACGGTCCGACGGTATCGGGGTGGCGGCCGCACCCGGAAGGGAGTGCGCCGCCCGCTTTAAGTACTTATGTACTTAGGCGAGAAAGCCGCTGCAAATGGGGATGAAGTCCGCCACGAAACGGAAAAAGTCCGCCACGAAACGGAGAAAGTCCGCCACGAAACGGAGAAAACTGAGCCTATCTCGGGGCGCTCTTCTTGCGGTGTGAGCGCGCCGCGTGGGCCTTGGCCACGATCTCTCTGAGTGCTGCCTGCCCCTTCTTGCCCGGACGGATCGTGATCTTCTGGTCGAGCCAAGCGTTCTGCCAGCCCTGCGGCTTGAACGGTTGTCTCTTGGGCCAGTCCTTCGGCTGCTCCCAGGGCTCTGGTCCATGCGGGACGTAGTCGCTCAGCGCTGGTCCGATGATGTCGGCCTCGATGAGTGCGGCGATCGACTTCTTCCAAAGAGCCACGGCGCGTCGCGGGTGATCGCTGTCGAGGATCTCACGGTAGTGCGGATCCGGGTTGCGATAGTCGAGCAGCTCGCGGCGCGTGAAGTCGCGCGTCTGGATCTTCGCGTCCTTCTCTTGGCCCGTAGCGAAGTCGATGCCCTGACGCTTTCTCTGGGAGCGCGACGCGCTCTGGCGCCAGCGCACATTGAGCGCCCACTCGATTCCGCTGACCCACGTGTAAGGAGCCCGCGCATCGGGGCGCTGGGCCAGTTGCCTGGTGTCGCCGAAGTACGGCAGCCAGTCCGGGTGCTGCACGGCCATGCGCTCGAACCAGGGACCAGCGGTCAGCGTCACCTCGCGGGGCGGCGTGCTGCCGAATAGGGCAAGCTGGCCGGGGTCCTCGCCGGCTTCAAGAAAGGCGAGCATGGGCCCGAACGTCTGCACGGTGTCGGGCTCACCCTTCTTCGGACGGTACGCTGGGCGGCGGCCGATGACGGCCAGGCGCAAGAAGATGCGCACCGTGTCCCAAGCCTCCTGCCGACGTTCTAGGCGCTCCTGTCGCGAGTCGGCTTGTGGTCCGGTGGCGTTTACGAGGTCGTCGATCACCACGGTGAATCGGGCCGGTTCTTCGCGTGCGCGCTGGAGCAAGTAGTTCCACAGTAGTGGAGCGCGGGGGCCGGCGATGTCGACGATGAGGCGTTCTAGTTCCTCGTGCGTCTCGGGGAGCAGGGGGACGAACCTGACGTCGACGCCAAGGTCGCCGCCCAGTTTGACCGACAACGACGAGCCGGGACGCTGGTGAGTGATGGCGACTTCGCCCTCAAGGCGGCGGGTGTTCACGAGCCCGGCTCTCACGTCGTCGAGGAAGAAGACGACGGCCTCTGCCTCGGGCCAGGTCTGCTGCGGCACGATGTCCGGCAGGAGTGGCGGCCGGCCTCGCTTCTTAGCGTGGATCTCGGCGCCATTGGCCGCGGGGGGCACGATGTCGAGTCGCTCGGCCGGCACGTCGGGTGGCCGGGCAGTGAGCCTGTCGCCGTCAGCTAGTGCGAAGGCCACGGCACACCTGCGGGGGAATGTCGCCAAGCGGAGGTTGACCGCGATCAACCGCCGCCATGCCGCTGTTCAACGCAATGGCGATCGGCTTCACGGACGCTCAACGAGGTCGAGTCCGAGCAGTTTCAGAAGAGGCACGGTTAGGGCCAACTTTCGGCGACCCAGGGTTACTACTTCGAAGTCCCCACGAGCGGCCGCCCTGAAGGTGGCCGCCCTGCTCAGTCCAAGGAGTTGGCCGGTCTGTGGCCAGAGGGGCAGGGTCGCGGGCAGCTCGCGCCAGTGGGCTTGCAATGCGCCAACACCGTGTGGAAGGTCGCGCTCGCGTGCAAGCAGCGCGGCGCTGTTGCGAAGATCGTCGGATTCGCGGGGGGCGATCGGCTCAGGAGGCTTATTCATCGTCGGTGCCGAGCCGCTTCAATAGATCGGCGTAGGCCAGGGAGCTGGCGTGTCGCGTGGGCCGGCGGTGATCGTTCTCCCAGCGCGAGATAGCCGCAGGCGTGACGCCAATCGTGGCCGCCACTTCGGCGAGCGAGAGCCCAGCACGCCGGCGGCGAGAACGAGCCTCGCCGGTTGCGACCAGCCGCCTCATCTCGACGAGGTCGAGGATCTCCTTGATGGTAAGTCTGGGTGCCACAACCGGAATAGATACTTGTTGGCATTGTGGCGTCAACGAACCGTGCCAAACGTTCCGATATTGCCAGAAGCGAGTGTTTTGGCACGGTACGGCACGGTGTTGACGTTACTTTGCCAAAGTCTTACCATGCGACCCATGGAGATGTTCCGGCCACGCGAGATCATCACGAGGTCGCGGCTGTGGCGCGACGCCGAGGGCGAGCAGTGGCTGCTCGTCTTTTCCTTCACGCTCATCCGAGGCCGCCTGGAGTGCTGCGGCTTTGAGATGCGCAGTTTCCTGCGCGACCGCGTCCCCACTCGCGATGAGACCGGCCCGTCCTACCCTGCGTCGTGGGACGGCGATTCCTCGACCCTGGACAAGATGAAGGAGCCGTCCCGCCGCAGGCTCGATTCGGCTTGGCCTCTTCCGCCGGACGAGCCGGAGTACTCGGACGAAACCACGTACGAGCTTGACGAAGATGGCGAGGATCTCGGGACTGGAGTCGAGGACTGCCTTCCGCGCGACGCCGGACTGGGCTGCGGCGATGAGGCTGACTTCGGGCTGTCGCCTGACATGGCCCGGCCGCGGCCGCTACGGGCCGCCACGCTGAGGCATCTCCCGCTGGCTGCCGAGATGGCGAAGTCTCGGCGCTCCGTTCATGGCTACGACATGCCTCATTGGACAGTCTCGATCTCGAGCGAGAGCTTTTCGGAGTGGCTGATGGACCGCGTCTATGCGGGAGACGAGGACTGGGCACCCGAGCGGCGCCGCGACGGGCGTGTCGCCAAGTACTCGCTCGACGAACTCAAGCAGGTCGCCGCGATCTACAGGAAGGCCTACATGAACGACCTGCCGCCCACGCAGGCCGTTGTCGATGCCTTGAACCTGACCCGCGATCAGGCGGCGAAACTCGTCATGAAATGCCGAGCGGCGGGCCTCCTGGGTCACACTCGCAGGGGGGCCAGGGGCGTCGGCCTCGACGAGCCGCAAAACGACAGAGGAGGGAGCGATGACGGCACGACCTGAGACGGCCCTCGCAGCCAAAGGGGGTGGAAGGACCAAGGCCAAGCAG
>CAZFJE010000250.1:0-4491 GCA_964519555.1 uncultured Thermoleophilia bacterium | reverse complement strand
CAGCGCCGGATGAGCGGTCTCGAATCGCTGGTTCGATTCCAGCCGGGGGCGCCAGGTTCTAGCTGCACAGGGCGATCCCGGGAAGTTCCTTCCTGCTCTCATGCGTTCTCAAGTGCCGTCGGCGCCGACAACTGCGGACATGACGGCCAGTGACGGCTCATGACGGTCCACGAGGGTCGCGACAGAGTCCACGTGCACAGTGTGCAGCCACGCATACGTCACGATTCGCCGAGAACAACGATTCTTTTTGACCTGCGCAGAGCGCCTCGCTCATGTCCGCCTCAGGGCGTAAGCTGTTGAGCAGGCAAAAGCTGATCTCGGTGCTGCGGTTATGTGCGCACAGGGACACAGAAGCTGTCCCAGCGGTGACGTAAAGGGACGCAAAACGCGTCATTGGGAGCCCTAAGTGCACGGTTGGGAGCCCCCAATGCGTCGGTTGGGTCGCAGTTGGGACCTGTTCTGAGGCAGTTTTGTGATCTGTGTGTCGGGCGAGCGGCGGCGCCCTTGGTCCCGCCAGGACGGGGACAGGCGAGCGGGGGAAGGTGAGCGGGTGGGCGGTCTCGGCAGCGGCCGGCGGCGCACGGGGCTCGGTGTCGATGAGTGCCGCACCCTCGAGGTGGGCGAGCTCTGCGACCGTGGGCGCTGGCTCACCCAGCCCCGTGGCGAGGTCCTGTGGCGCTCAATGCAGGGCGGCGAGACCCGGGGACGCCTCACTTATGTGATCAGCCGTCGGGGAGGCGACACGGGCGAGCTCCGTCTGACCTACCGCTACGCGCACCAAGGCGCGAACCTCTCCTTCGAGCATGAGGTGGAGCTCGACTGCTCACCGGGAAAACGCAGCTACCTCTCCTGCCCTCGCTGCGGCGCTCGGGTGCGCACGTTGTACGCCCCCTTGGGCGCCGAGTTCTTTGCCTGCCGCAGCTGCTATGGCCTCGTCTACCGGCGCTCGGGCGCAGACGACACCCTGGCTTACCTCGCCGAAGTCGCCGGCCCGGCGATGAGGGAGCTGCGGGCGTTGCCCAAGCGCACCCGACGCCAGCCGCGACGCCGCTACGTGGTAGCGCCACCTGCCGCGCTCGCCAGAGAGCTCGAGGCGCAGCCGCCTGAGGGCGAGAGTGAGCTGCGCCTCTGGTGCCTACGCCTGCGTGCTGCCGGCCTCTCCTACCGCCAGATCGCCGCGCTGGTGGACTCTTCCAAGAGCAGCGTGGCGCGCTACTGCGCCGACGGTCGCTCAGCCATCGACGTCACGGCCCTGACGCGTGAAGGTCTGCAGCGCGCTTGGGTCGGCCCGGTGGCACCGACAGGCGATGACCGCGGCAGCCTGGATATCTACCTGCGCGCCATGCATCACCACGCCTTGCGCCTCGGCCTCTACCACCATCCCTTAAGCGAGACCGAGGAGCGTGTGGTGATCGTCACTGGCGACGCCGCGCAGTTCTGAGGGCGGTGGGCACAGGCGCCGGCCGCCTTGGCACATCGGGGAACGCTCGAGACGACCTCGGGCGCCGATCATCCGGCAGGCCCAAGAAGCAGATGGCAAGACTGGCGGCGTCGCCTACGAGCTGGGCGTCACTCTCCAAGCAGCGTCTGCGCGTGGCTGCGCAACTGGGCAAGCTGCGCCTCATCAAGCGCACCCGAGCCGAGCAGATCGGCAACGGCGATGGCCGCGCGGCCTCTGTAAAGGACAGAAACGACGCTGTCTAACACCGCGGCACCGACCTGTGCGGCGGGGATGGCGGCGCGGTAGCGGTAGGCAGCCTGCGAGCTGTCGCGCTCGAGCAGTCCCTTTGTTGCCAGGTTGCCAAGCACCGTCATGACCGTGGTGTAGGCGATGGTGCGTTTGGTGCGCAGTTCCTCGTAGAGGTCGCGCACGGTCACGCCGTCAGGCTCACGTTCCCAGACCATGGGTAATAGCTCGACCTCGAGCGGTCCTAGGGAGGCAAACGACCGCCCTCGTCCTGAAGAGGTGGGCCATGACGGTGCGGTCTCACTCACCGGTGTTCTCCTGTCCTTTGTGGTTGTGTTCATACTAGTGGCCCCGGTGGCTTCGCGTCGTGTCCTCGTCTCGCCGCAGATCAGGCGGTCGCCTCGGCAGCACTTGCCAGGGCAGCCTGCAGCGAGGCAAACACCGCGACGATGCGATCGATACCTACCATGGCGAAGATGGCAGTGACGGCCTCATCCGGGCAGACCAGGCAAAGTGAACCCTTGGCGGCTCGCTTGGCGCCACTTACCAGGACGCCCAGACCGCTCGAATCAAGCGAGGTCATCTTCGTCAGATCGACGATCACCCGTTGGGCTCCCTGTCCGATGCTCTCAAGGAAGAGTTGCTTGAAGCGGGCGGCCGAGCTGATGTCGAGCGTGCCCTCCAGGGCCAAGACCAGGACGCGCTCTTGGGGGCGCAGGATCTGGGCGCGAAACGGTTGCTCGCTCTGCATGGCGGACCTCCTTTGCCGGAAACGACCGTACGCGGTCAGCGGTGGTCTAACAGCGGCTGCTGTGGACAGGCTTTGGACAAGCCAAGGGCTTGCTGATAGTGGTCTTTGTGGCCGCAGCTCGAGACGCGCCCGTGTCCGGCAGGTCACGTTTGTGATCGGCCAGCGCTGAGGGCACCGTCAGCGTCGCTTAGCCTGCCGTCGGCAAACACGAGCTCGGCGATCAGTGCCGCAGCCTCTTCCTGCATCGCCGGGATGGCGTGCGAGTAGGTGTCCAGGGTGATCGCCACGGTGGCGTGTCCCAGGCGCTCCGAGACGACCTTGGGATGGACGCCGGCCTGCAGGGCAAGCGTGGCGTGGGTGTGGCGCAGGTCATGCAGCCGGATCTGCGGCATCATCGCGCGCTTCACCGCCTGACGGAAGTAACGCGTGACATCCTCGGGGTCGAGCGGCTCGCCGCTTGCGATTGTGAAGACGTAGCCGGAGTCGGACCAGCCTGCCCCCGACTGCTCGGCAAGCTGGCGGGCCGCCTGCGCCTTAAGGACCTCGACCGTGCTGGCATCTAAGGCGATGACCCGCCGGCCCTTGGCCGTCTTGGGTTCACTGACCACGACCTCGCCGCCCGTGGGGATCAGGGCACGGCGCACTGCGAGGCGTGCTGTCTGCAGGTCGACGTCCTCCCAGCGCAGCCCCAGGCCTTCGCCTCGCCTCATGCCGGTCAAGGCCAGCAAATGCCAGAGACCGCCGAGGCGCTCATCTTTGGTCGACCCCAGGAAGACCTGCAGCTGCTGCGCGCCCCAGGTCCGCATCTCATGGGCGCTGCCGCGCAGGCGCGGCGGGTCGGCGGCATCGGCGGGGTTACGCACCAGGCGACCCCACCTCACCGCGTCACGCAGCGCACGGTGCAGGCAGCTGTGCACGTGATGCACGGTCATCGGGGAGAGGCCCCGCTTACCGTTCTTGCGCCCAGAGACGGCGAGCTTTGCGTAGAGGCCGTTCAGCGTGGCGCCGCTTACCTTCTGCAGCTGCACCGTGCCGATGAAGGGCACGACGTGGCAGTCCACATGCTGCACGTAGGAGTTGTAAGTCGAGGGTCGCACGGTCGCCATAGCGGCCGGCAGCCACTCCTGCTGGAGGTACTCCCGGACCGTCAGCCTGGTCGTTGCAATGAAGCTCTGCTCGGCGACCGAGACCAGCAGGCGGTTCATCGCCTGGGCGCACTCCTTGCGGGTGGCAAAGCCCGCCTTGGTGGTGCGGCGACGCTCCTCGGACTCGACTAGCGGGCCGCCGCACCGTGGGCAGGCTTGCCTGGGCCTACGTTCGACCCAGAAGCGTCGCCCGCAGTCCTGGCAGCGCTGCGCCGCCGCGGTGC
Organism: uncultured Thermoleophilia bacterium; assembly: GCA_964519555.1. Classification (GTDB taxonomy): domain Bacteria; phylum Actinomycetota; class Thermoleophilia; order UBA2241; family UBA2241; genus Bog-752. Next base: position 684 of record CAZFJE010000250.1, on the reverse strand, counting down.
CGACATCGACGATGTACTCGTAGCTTGCGTTGCCCCGTTTCCTGATGTGACCTTGCATGCTGAACCCCTTGACGCGCGTCTGTACGAGCAAGACCAGCTTCGCTCTGGCGGGGGGCACAGCAACGTCAGGGATGGCTCCCAAAGCACCGGCCGACTCGCAGCGGGCAACCAAACCGGTGCGATCGTCGGTCGGCTACTCGTCGGCGCTCAGGCAGACGGGCAGGAGAAAGGCGGACATGACAGGTCCCGCAGTGTTGTGCAGTGCAGAGTTCGCGGGTTCTACCGCCGTCTGGAACAGCAGAGAGGCAGTCGCTTCCCTGCCGTTCGGACGACGCGTAATCCGCGCTTAGATTTGGAGTTGGACGCCCCTAGGCCCACTTCTTGCAGGCACCGCTTGCAAGTGCAAATGACACGATCATGGGCCTCCGAAACCTTGCCGGTGGGGTTCGCCAGATTCGCTTGTCCGATGAGGACGCGAGGTCGCCGATGGTATGCCTCTGCCGGTGTCCGTCGCCGCTCGCTTTGCTTCCATTCGGAGGATGCGACATATTCTTCACACGAGCAATTTGGAACGTAATCACGCCGCGCACAGCGGAGCCTGCATCCTTGCGTCGGTGCGATGCCCGACTCGTTGCCGCCTCAGTACGCCACGGTGAAGCGCTGTCCGACAAAGCGCGGCTTCTC
>CAZFJE010000249.1:3183-4545 GCA_964519555.1 uncultured Thermoleophilia bacterium | reverse complement strand
CATGAACCACGCCGAGTGCCCCATCGTCGCCACCTTCCACGCCAACTCCGAGCGCTTCTTCTGGTACTGGCTGGGCAAGCCCATCCTCAAGCGCATCTTCCCGGTGTTCGACGGCGTGATCGCGGTCTCGCAGGCGGCTCGCGACACGGCGGCGCGGTACTTCGCCGGCCAGTTTCGCGTGGTGCCCAACGGCATCGACCTGAGCCGTTTCCAGGCGCCCTCGGCGCGTCGTCCCGGACCGCTGCGCGTGCTCTACGTGGGCGGCGACTCGCGGCGCAAGGGCCTGGGTGTGCTGCTGCGCGCGCTGCGCTACGCGAGCGACGACCTGCCGCCTTTCGAGCTCGACGTCTGCGGCAGCGACCTGCACGCCGACAAGTTCGGCCGCCTGGTGCCCGAGCGATTCGCCGACCGCGTACGGTTTCGCGGGCGCATCGCCCACGACGAGCTGCCCGAGCTCTACCAGGACGCCGACGTCTTCTGCGCGCCGTCGCTCGGCAACGAGTCGTTCGGTATCGTGCTGCTCGAAGCCATGGCCACCGACACCGCCGTGCTGGCCTCAGACATCGAGGGCTATCGCGACGTCGTGCGCGACGGCGTCGAGGGGCTGCTGGTACCGCCCCGCAACGCCCGCGCCCTGGGCGCCGGGCTCGAGCGCCTGCTGCGCGACACGGCGCTGCGCGACGCCTGCGCCACGCGCGGTCTCGAGAGCGTGCGCCGCTACAGCTGGAACATCGTCGCAGACGAGGTCATGCAGCTCTACAGCGACGTCATCGGCGGGCGCCTGCGCCGCCGTTCGGTGCCGCGACGCCACCTCGAGCCCGAGCTGTTCGCCGACTTTCACGTGCACACGGGCTACTCCAAGGACTGCGCCATGGCGGTCGAAGAGGTCCTTGAGCGCGCGGCCGAGGTAGGCCTCGACGTGCTGGCCGTCACCGATCACAACGAGATCGCCGGCGCCCTCGAGGCGCAGGCCCTCGCCGAGCGCTACGGCGTGCGCGTCATCGTGGGCGAAGAGGTCAAGACCTGCGAGGGCGAGGTCATCGGCCTCTTCCTGAAAGAACGCATCGCGCCCGGCATGAGCTTCGCCCAGACCATCGCCGAGATCAAACGCCAGGGCGGCGTCGTGTACGTGCCGCACCCGTTCGACCGGCTGCACTCCGTGCCCGGCAGTACGCTGCTCAAAGCCAACCTGACCGACATCGACGTGATCGAGGTCTTCAACTCGCGGATCGCCTACCCGGGCTTCAACGAGAAGGCCGTACGCTTCTCCGAGCGCCACCGCGTGCCGGCCGCCGCGGGCAGCGACGCCCACGTGCTGCCCGGCCTGGGGACGGCGCTCACCGGCATGGGCGAGTTCACCGG
>CAZFJE010000249.1:0-3083 GCA_964519555.1 uncultured Thermoleophilia bacterium | reverse complement strand
CGCGCAGCGAAGCTACGCATGACTGAGCGACGATGACGAAGTCGATCGTCGGACTGATGTCGTGAGCCGCTCCAGAGTCGCCGTGCTCGCGGCCGCCGCTCTCGTCTTTGTCGCCTTCATCATCGTGAGCGGTCGCCTGCCCGCGTTCGCCATTCGCGCCGACGTCATCGTCTCGATGGCACTTGGAGTGGCCCTGCTGGGGGTCATGGTGGGCGCCGCGGTCACCGCGCGGCTGTCGACCAGGACGATGCTCGTGGTGGCGGGGGTGGGTCTTGCCTGCGCCGTGCTGGGCACGGCGCTCGACGTGGTGGCTCTGTCCGACCTGGGCAAGATCGCCTTCGGCGCCGGCGTGGGCTACTGGCTGGGAACGACCCTCACCGAGCTCACCGACGACCTGCGGGTGATCGTCGCGCTGGCGCTGGCGGCGGGCGTGTTCGACGCGGCCAGCGTCTTTTTGCCCCAGGGGCCCACGCACCTGCTGCTCACCAAGGCGCCACAGACCGTGACCTACTTCGTGGTCGCCTTCCCGACGATGGGCTACGCCGTGCGTGACGTCTACTCGGGACTGGGCACGACCGACGTGCTCTTCTTCACCCTGTATCTGGCGGCCGCGGTGGGGTTTGGGCTGCGCGTGCGGCTCACGCTGGTGGCCATGGTGGCCTCGTTCGTCGCTACCGTGACGATCGCGCTCTACTCGCGCGCCCTGCCGGCGCTGCCTCTGCTCTCGCTGGGCTTTCTGGTGGCGAACGCCGACCTGATCGCCCGGCGCTGGACCCCGCCCTCGGCGGGTGGCCCGCCTACACCCTGACGAAGGTCGCTACCGCCTCGATGTGGTGGGTGTGGGGGAACATGTCGACCGGGGTGACCGTCTCCAGCCGGTAGCCGATCGTGGCGAGCTGCGCGGCGTTGGCGGCGAGGGTCGTGGGGTTGCACGACACATAGACGATGCGTTCGGCGCCGAGCAGAGCCATGCGCTCGACGGCCTTCTTGGCCATGCCGGCGCGCGGCGGGTCGGTGAGCACCACCGCGGGGCGCTCGAAGGGGTGGGTGGCCGGCGTGCGCAGCGACTGGTGGGTCTTGCCGTCGTCGGCGACGAGCTTGGCGACCTCGGGGTCGCGGCCGCTCGGCGGGTCGAGCAGCAGCAGGCGCACGTCGCCGGCCACGAACTCGAGGTTGTCGGCACCGGTGAGCTCGGCGTTCTCGGTGGCCGCCGCGATGGCGTCGGCCTGCAGCTCGAAGCCGTGCACGACCGCCGACTCGCGGGCGAGCAGCAGGCTGAGCCCGCCGATGCCGCAGTACAGGTCGTAGGCGCGCCGCCCGGCCTGCGGCCGTGCGGCGCGCAGGGCGGTCTCGTAGAGCACGCCGCACATCTCGGAGTTGGTCTGCAGGAACGACAGAGCCGGCACGCGCAGGCGCACGCCGGCGAGCTCTTCGTGGAAGTAGGGCGGTCCCACGATCATGAAAGGGCCCACTCCGACCGCGGCGTCGGACTGCGTCGCGTTGACCGTGACGGCGAACGACGTGTAGGGCTGCTCGGCGGCGACCAGCTCGGCGAACTCCTGTTCCTGGGGGAAGCGCTGCGTGATGAACAGGTTGAGCAGCAGCTCGCCGCTCGCCAGGCCGCGGCGCACCACGAGGTGGCGCAGCAGGCCGGTGTGGTCGATCTGCGAGTAGGCGGGCAGGCCCAGTTCGCGGGCGGCGTTCAGGACCGCCGTGCGCGCCCGTGAGATCTCGATGGGGGCGAGGTGGCAGTCGGGCACGTCGACGATGTCGCGCCACGAACCGCGGCGGTGCATGCCGAGCACTATCTCGGCGCCGTCGCGGCCGAACGAGTACTCCATCTTGTTGCGGTAACGCCAGGGGTCGGCCATGCCGCGGATGGGGGCGACCTCGACGTGGTCGAGGCCGCCGATATGAGCGAGCGCCTCGACGACCTGCCTGTGCTTGAACTCGAGCTGCGAGTCGTAGTCGAAGGTCTGCCACTCGCAGCCGCCCACGTCGGCGGGGTGGTCGCAGCGCAGCGGCACGCGACGCGGCGACGGGGTGACGAGCTCGACGAGACGCGCCTCGGCGTAGCCCGACCGGCGGCGCGTCACTTCGACTCGGGCGACGTCGCCGGGCAGGAGGCCGCGCACGAACACGACGAAGCCGTCGACGCGGCCGATGCCCTGGCCGCCGTAGGCGAGGGTATCGATGGCGAGGTCGAGCGTGTCGCCGGGCTTCGGAGGCATGGCGGCCAGTGTACCGCACGGCGGGCCACGGGATCGCCTCGGGCTCAGGATGGCCACCGAGCCGGGGTGCGATTGTCCACCTCTGGAGCCTTCTCTCCTGACGATTTCGTACCTGCGGTCTGGTAGAGTGCCGACGATAGACTGCGTTGTCGTCGCTCAGGCGGGCGCAACTTCGTGGCGCGCCTAGTGCCGACGATAGACTCCGTCGTCGTCGCTCAGGCAAGCATGAGCTCGTGGTGCGCCTAGTGCCGCCACGGGCAGAACCAGGGAACGGGCAAGGAGACCACGTGGCTTCGTTCGATCTCGCTGAGTATCGCCGCCGCGCCGAAGAGTTCACCGGCGCGCTCGACCTCGAGGCCTACCGGCACTTCGCCGGCCTCAAGGCCGACTGCGACTTCACCGCCGTCTACGACGGCTTCCCCGAGCTCTTCACGCTCGACTCGGTGCGTACGCTGCGCACCGTCTACGACGCCGCCACCGGCGACGACGAGCGCCGCTGCCTGTCGTTCCTGCTCAACCTCGGCATCGAGGGTTTCCTCGGCAACGAGACCAAGGAGCTCTCCGACGAGATCGCCAACACCGAATCGCTTGCCAAGATCACCGTCGACGGCGAAGAGATCGGGCTGCGCTACTCGAGCGTTGTGCAGGCCAACGAGCCCGACCGCGACCGCCGGCGGCGCATCCACGACGCCCGCCTCGAGCTCACCGCCACCGTCCTGAACCCGCTCTACGACCGCCGCTGGCGGCGCCTCCACGAGCTCGTCGGCGAGCTCGGCTACCCCACCTACTCAGAGCTGTTCTCCGAGGTGCGCGCCGTCGACTTCGGCATGCTGCGCGGCGCCATGCAGCTGT
>CAZFJE010000248.1:0-4547 GCA_964519555.1 uncultured Thermoleophilia bacterium | reverse complement strand
AGAGAGCTCGACGTCGCCGACGTCACGGCGGCGGTCCGCGAGCTGTGCATGACGGCCAACTTCGACCTGCCGGCCGACGTCTACGGTGCGCTGCGGGCCGGCGCTCAGGCCGAGGAGTCGCCGGCCGGCAAGGCGATCTTCGAGCAGCTCGTCGAGAACGCCGACATCGCTCGCGACGGCCGCGTGCCGATCTGTCAGGACACCGGATTTGCCGTGTTCTTCGTCAACTTGGGCCAGGACGTGCACCTGGTCGGCGGCTCGTTCGACGATGCCGTGAACGAGGGCGTGCGCCGCGGCTACGCCGACGGCTACCTGCGCAAATCGATCGTCGCCCAGCCCGCCCACGCCCGCGCCAACACCACCGACAACACGCCGGCCATCGTGCATACCACCATCGTGCCGGGCGACGAGGTCGAGATCACCATGATGGCCAAGGGCGGCGGCGCCGAGAACATGTCGTCGCTGGCCATGCTCAAGCCCTCCCAGGGCTGGCCGGGCGTCGTGGCGGCGGTGGTCGACACGGTCTCGCGAGCCGGCTCGAACCCGTGCCCGCCGATCGTGCTCGGCGTGGGCATAGGCGGCACCATCGACATGGTCACCGTGCTCGCCAAAAAGGCGCTGTTGCGCGAGATCGGCTCGTCACACCCCGACGAGCGCATCGCCGGCATGGAAGTCGAGCTGCTCGACCGGGTCAACGCGCTGGGCATCGGCCCGCAAGGCCTAGGCGGCACGCAGACCTGTCTGGCCGTGTTCATCGAAGAGATGCCCAGCCACATCGCCAGCATGCCGGTCGCCGTGAACGTGCAATGCCACGCGCAGCGCCACAAGCGCATCGTCCTTTAGGAGGCGAGATGGCCGCCAGAAAGATCGTCACGCCCCTCACCGACGACGTCGTGCGCAGCCTGCACGCCGGCGATGAGGTCGCCATCAGCGGCGTCGTCTACCAGGCGCGCGACGCCGCGCACAAGCGGCTCGTGGCCCTGCTCGAGGCCGGCGAACCGCTGCCGTTCGAGCTGCAGGGCGCGGTCGTGTACTACATGGGTCCCTCGCCGACCAAGCCCGGCGCCGTCATAGGCTCGGCCGGCCCCACGACCAGCGGCCGCATGGACGCCTACGCGCCCACGCTCATGAGTCACGGGCTCAAGGGCATGATCGGCAAGGGGCTGCGCACGCCCGAGGTCAAGCTGGCCATGGCCGCGGCGCCCGCCGTCTACTTCGCCGCCACCGGCGGCGCCGGCGCGCTGCTGGCGAGGCGCATCGTGGGCAACGAAGTGATCGCCTACCCCGAGCTCGGTCCCGAAGCCATCGCGCGACTCACCTTCGACGACTTTCCGGCGATCGTCGTCAACGACTGCCACGGGGCCGACCTCTACGAAGAAGGCCGCAAGACCTACGCGCGCCAGGAGCGCTAGCGGGCCGTCGCGCGCCGACGCTGCGCGCGCCAAAGCTCGCTAGGCGGCGTGCTCTTCGGCCCCGACGTGCTCCTCGTTCTGCGCGGCGTGGCGCTCGAGGTGACGGCGGATCATCGTCTTGCTCACGAAGCTCTCGCCGCAGAAGGCGCAGCGGTAGGTCACCGGGTTCCACAGCTTGCGCACCTGCAGGGGCGGTTCGCCGCGGCGCGCGGCGTCGTCGGCGCCGTGGCCCACCAGGTCTTCGTAGTCGCCGAGCCAGCCGCCCATGCGCTGGCCGCGACCGCCGTTGTCATCGCTCATGTCGCTCGACTCCTCGTTTGGAACGTGTCTGTCTGCCCTGCGCCGTCGCGCGGCACACCGTTGACGCGCCGCTCGCCGGGGCGCTCACGCGCCGCGCGGCACGCCATCGATACCGTTTGCCCAAAAGCGCGTAGTCTCGAGCTTTCGCGACCTCACGTTCCTTGCTATCGTTCGCGTCGATGAGCCTCGCCCGTGGGCTTCTGCGCGCCGGTCTTGCGCGTCGGCCCGCGACCTATCCACGACGGGCGGGTACAACCAGGCTGTGAGGGAAGCATCGTGACGAGTTGGATCTGGGCCGTCGGCCGCCTCTGCGGTCTGTCTATCTCCGCCGGCGTGCGGGCGTCGATGACGCTGCTCATCATGGGCGTGCTGTCGCGCCAGGGCTGGGGGTTCCACGTGGCGGCCGGCTTCGGTTGGCTCGAGAGCTCGGTGGCCATCGCCGTGCTGGTGCTGCTCTCCATCATCGAGATCGCGGTCGACAAGGTACCGTCGTTCGACCGTCTTTACGCGCGCCTCTCGGTGCCCTGGCGCATAGCCGCCGGAGCGATCGCCGGCGGGGCCGCCGTGTCGCACGGCACGATCGGCTTCGTGGTGGGCATCGTGGGGGGCGCCGGCCTCGCCCTGCTGGGCATCAACGCCAAGCGCCTCTGGCGCCCGCGCTCCACGGCCAGCACCATGACCATGCCGCTGCTCAGCCTGGTCGAAGACCTCACCGCCTTCGGCGCCGCGGTGCTGTCGGCCACGCTGCCGCCGATCGGCTACGCGGTCGCCGTCTGGACGACCTGGTTCGACCTGCGGCTGCGCCGCCGCCGGGTAGCCAAGTACAAGGGCCTGCGGGTACTGAGCCGCTGACATGGTCGCGAGCGGTCCGCACGCCACCGCCGAACACGCCCACACCGAGCGCCGCCACGCCATGGTCGCCGACCAGATCGAGGCCCGCGGCATCCACGACGCCGACGTGCTCTCGGCCCTGCGCACCGTGCCTCGTCACCTCTTCGTGCCCGCGGGCCTGGTCGAGCACGCCTACGACGATGGCGCCCTGGCGATCGGCTATGGGCAGACGATCTCGCAGCCCTTCATCGTGGCCCTCATGACCGTGCTCGCCCAGCTCAACGTGCGCAGCCGCGTGCTCGAGGTGGGCAGCGGCTCGGGCTATCAGACGGCGGTGCTGGCCGAGCTCGCCGGCGAGGTCCTGACCATCGAGCGCCGCGCCGAGCTCGAAGAGCGCGCTCGCCTGGTGCTCGCCAAGCTCGGCTATCACAACGTGTCCGGTGTGCTGGGCGACGGCAGTCTGGGGCTGCCCGAGCATGCGCCCTTCGACCGCATCGTGGTGACGGCGGCGGCGCCGCAGGCGCCGCCGCTGCTTCTCGAGCAGCTCGCCGTGGGCGGCCGTCTGGTGGTGCCGATCGGCCCCGCCGGACGCGAGCAGGTGCTCACCGTCATCACGCGCTCGGCCGAAGGCCTGCGCGAGGTCGAAAGCATCCCCTGCCGGTTCGTGCCTCTGGTGGGCGCCGGCGGCTTCGACGAATGATGGCCGTGCGCTTTCGCGCCACCGGGCGCGTGCAGGGCGTAGGCTTTCGCTACTCGGCCCGCCAGGCCGCCGTGCACCTTGGCCTGCAGGGCTGGGTGCGCAACCGCGGCGACGGCGCCGTCGAGGGCCATCTGCAGGGCGACGCCGCGGCGGTCGACGCCATGCTCGACTGGTGCCGGCAGGGCCCGTCGGGCGCCGAGGTCGAACAGCTCACGTGTGAGCCCGTGCCTGTCGATACGACACTGGCCGGGTTTTCCATCCGGCCCTAGGTCCCGCGGGGCCACCGCAAAGGAGCAAGAACACGCACATGACCGAACCCAAGACCGAGCCCACCACAGCTCTCATCACCTTAGACGACGTGCGCCGCGATCCCGAGGTCGCCGTCTTCGTGCGCAAAGCCGACCACAACCTCGAGGTGCTGGGCTACACCGAGCACGCCGAGCGTCACGCCACGATCGTGGCCACCACGGCGCGCAAGATCCTGCTCGACCTGCAGCGCCCCGCGCGCAACGCCGAGCTGGCCGCCATCGCCGGCTACCTGCACGACGTGGGCAACGCCATCACCCGGCTCGACCACGGCATCGCCGCGGCGCTGATCGCCCGCGACCTGCTCAGCCAGATGGGCATGCCGGTCGAGGAGTACGTCGAGGTCATGGCGGCCATCGGCAACCACGAAGAGCAGTACGGCGAAGCCATCTCCGACATCTCCGCCGCCCTCATTCTGGGCGACAAGTCCGACGTGAACCGCGACCGCGTGCGCAACCCCGACCCGCACACCTTCGACATTCACGACCGCGTCAACCTGGCGTCGCAGAACGCCGCCGTCACGGTCGACGCCGCGGCGCGCACCATCACCCTGTCGCTCGACATCGACACCAGCGTGTCGCACGTCATGGAGTACTTCGAGATCTTCCTGTCGCGCATGCTCATGTGTCGCCGGGCCGCTGCCTTTTTGGGCTGCGAGTTCGCGCTCGTGATCAACGGTACGCGCCTGCTGTAAGCACGCTGGTCGTCGCTGTTTTTTGCGCGGCGCAAGGTAGAATGGACGTCTGAAAAGCCAAGACGCCGAAACGGTCAACAAGCGAGGTGGTCGCCGTGAAGCTAGCGGGATTCGTGTTCGGTGCGGCGCTCGGCGCCGGCATCGCCGTGCTGCTTGCCCCCAAGACCGGCAAAGAGGTGCGCAACCAGCTTTTCACCGGCACCGACTGGAACGAGCAGCGCGAGCGGCTCACCGATGCGGTCAGCGCCGGTCGCGAGCAGGCCATGGGTCGTTCCGACGACCTCAAGCGCAAGATCGAAGAGAC
>CAZFJE010000247.1:0-4619 GCA_964519555.1 uncultured Thermoleophilia bacterium | reverse complement strand
CGCTGCGCGGCATCATCTCGCAGCGCCTGCTGCCGCGCGCCGACGGCCAGGGCCGGGTGCCGGCCATCGAGGTCATGGTCATGACCAGCCGCATCCGTGACTTCGTGCTCGACCCCGACCAGACCTCGCAGATCGGCCAGGCCATCAAAGAGGGCGAGTTCTACGGCATGATGACCTTCGACCAGGCTTTGCTGGGTCTGTACGAGGAGGGTCTGATCACGCTGCACGACGCCGCCCAGGTCTCGACCAACCCGCACGATTTCAAGCTGCTCGTGCAGGCCAAGGGCCACGACGTCAGCCTGATGACGTTCTAGAGAGGCGTAACGACCCGTACAAGCGCCGCCCGCGCCGCGCGCCTTTTGCCCCGCCCGCGGTCGCCCGAGCGGCCTGCCGCGGAGTCCGGGAGCCCTACTGCAGGACCTTGCGCCCCTCGAGGTGCAGGTCGACCTTGCGCTTGATGCGCTGCAGCGCGTTGTCGACCGTCTTGCAGTCGCACTCGAGCCGCCGGGCGATCTTTTCGTACGACAAGCCCTGCAGGTAGAGGCCCAGTACGCGGCTCTCGAGGGTCGAGAGCATGCGGGTGAGGCAGTGCTTGAGGCTCGCGACCTCTTCGGCCGAGATCACCTGATTGACGGGATCGTTGACCGACGAGCCCGGCAGGATGTCGGCCAGGCTGCAGTCGTTGTCGTCGGCCGAGTCGCCGGGTGTGTGGCTGAACGACAGGTAGCCGTTCAGGGGCACGTGCTTCTGGCGCGTGGCCGTCTTGATGGCCGTGATGATCTGCCGGGTGATGCACAGTTCGGCGAAGCTGCGAAACGACGCCTGGCGGTCGTCGCGGTAGTCGCGCACCGCCTTGTAGAGACCCACCATGCCCTCTTGAATGAGGTCTTCGGAGTCGCCGCCGGCGAGAAAGTACGAACTGGCCTTGAGGCGCACGAACTGGTGGTAGCGCAGCATGAGAGCGTTCAGGGCGCCCTGGTTGCCGCGGCGGTAGGAGCTGACGAGGGCGAAGTCGGAACTCTCGGAGTGGACTTGAGGGTTAGACAGGCGACCTGCTGCTCGGCCGCTGTCGGCTGTCCGCCGCTGTGTCATCGCCGTCTGCCCCCCAGGCTGAGCCTGAGCCGAGCGGTTAACCGCCTTCGCGTCTCAGGCGCTCCAGCTTTCGCCAAGTCTCAAGGTCTACTTTATCCTCAAGCGTTGTCGTCATTCTACTTGTGTTCTCGTCGTTTGCAACTAGTTTGTGGTCGACCCCCATGGCGGCGCCCAGCTCGCGCGGCGTCATGCGCCGCACGCCGGCTCTGGTCGCCGTGCGCTGCACCTCGTAGTCGGCCGACACGACCACGATGGCGGCGTCGGCGGGCTCGGTGGCTATGCGGCGCGCGATCACCTCGTCGGCCGATCGCGAACCGCCCGCGTAGCAGATCTCGACGCGCGTGCCGGCGAGCGGCTCGCAGGTGCCGCGGGGCTGGGTGTGCGCGTCGAAGACCAGCACCACCCGGGCGTCGCGTAGCGCGGCGAAGCCGGCGAGCTGCTCCGCCAGCCAACGCCGCCGGTCTTCGAGCTCCTCCTGGCGTAGATCGGCAAAGAAGGCGTGCAGCACGTTGTAGCCGTCGACGATGTACGAATCGTGGTCCTTCGACGCCATGCGCCTAGGCTCCCCCACCCGCACCCGGCCCGGGCGTGCGCTGGCGGTACGCCTCGTAGAGGAACAGCGCCGCCGCCACACTGACGTTCAGGCTGCCGACCGGACCCTGCATGGGGATGGCGCCGAGCTCGTCGCAGGCGCGGCGCACCAGCGGCCGCAGGCCGCGGCCCTCGGCGCCGAAGACGAGCGCCACCTTGCCCGTGAGGTCGAGGGCGCCGAAGGGGCGCGGCTCGTCGCCGGCCGCCCCGTAGACCCAGTGCCCGGCCTGCTTGCACTCGGAGAGAAAGGCGACGACGTTGGTCACGTGGGCGATGTCGAGGTGCTCGGTGGCGCCCGCCGAAGCCTTGACCGCCGCCGGAGTGACCGCGGCCGTGCGGTGACGCGGCAGCACCAGGCCGCCGGCGCCGGCCGCCAGGGCGCTGCGCGCGATGGCGCCCAGGTTGCGCGGGTCGGTGACCTCGTCGAGCACGACGAGCAGGTCGCGAGCGGGCAGCTCGCCGGGCGGCGCGTAGGGGTAGTCGCCCACCAGACAGGCGACCCCCTGATGCTCGCGGCTGCCGGTGAGCTGGGCGATGTCCTGGGCCTCGGAGCTCTCGACTCGCAGGGCTCCGGTGTCGACCTTGTGGGCCGTCAGCCAGGCGAGGGCTTCAGAGGTCGCCACGAGCCTGCGCGGGCGGCGCTTCGCGCCGCCCGCGCAGGCCAGGCGCACGACCTGCCGGCCGTAGAGCCAGTCCACGGTCATCGGCGGGGGCGGCGGCCGCAGGCCGCCGCCCCCGCCACGCTCCTGTCAGGCGGGGCGATGCTCATCAGCCCTTGCGCACCACTTGGGTGCCGGCGGGAGTGTCGCGCACCTCGAAGCCGGCCGCCTCGATGCGCGCGCGCAGGCCGTCGGCGCTCGCGTAGTCTTTTTCGGCGCGCAGATGGTCGCGCAGCAGGCAGGCGTAACTGGCGTCGCCGCACGTGAGGCGCTCGTCGACCAAGTCGGCGATGTCGGCCCAGCGGCCCTCGTCGGCCAGGCGCGCGGCCGCCGGTAGCGGCACGACGTCGGTCGGGCAGACCTCGCCGTCGGAGCGGCGCGTGGCCGCCGCCGCGTCGCCCGTGCCGGCGTCGGACCCGGCGGCGACCACCGGACCGGCGTCGGGCAGCGCGATGCAGAGGTCGTCGAGGCACTGCACGAGCAGGTCTTCGGCGTCTTCGAGGGCGGCCGTGTCGGCCGAGTGGCTGGCGGCGTCGGCAGCGCCCACGTAGCGGAAGAGCTCGCGGCCCAGGCTGAAGAGCTCGCCCAGGGCCGCCGCCGTGTTCAGGTCGTCGTCCATCTGCTCGGCGAAGGCGCCGCGCGTGCGGTCGAGCACGGCACGCAGCTCGGCTGCGTCGTGAAGCGCGCCGTGGCCTGGGTTGTCGGCCCGGAAGTGGGCCGTGCGCACCGCTTCGACCAGGCGCCCGTAGGCGGCCTTGGCCTCGTCGAGCTTGTCGAGCGAGAACTCGAGCGGACTGCGGTAGTGCGTGGTCAGGAAGTACGTGAGCACCACCGGCGCCGGGTAGCGGTCGAGCACCTCGCGCAGCAGGAAGATGTTGCCGACCGACTTGGCCATCTTCTCGCCGCCCGAACGGATCATGCCGTTGTGCATCCAGATGCGGGCGAAGGGCATGCCGGCCGCCTCGGCCTGGGCGATCTCGTTCTCGTGGTGGGGGAAGATCAGGTCGCGGCCGCCGCCGTGGATGTCGAAGCCGGCGCCCAGGTAGCGCAGGCCCATGGCCGAGCACTCGATGTGCCAGCCCGGCCGGCCCGTGCCCCAGGGGCTCTCCCAAAGGTGCTCGCTCTCGCCGGGCTTGGCCGCCTTCCAGACAGCGAAGTCGAGCGGGTCTTCTTTGCCGGGCTCGGGCTCGGTGCGGCTCGCCTCTTCGAGCTCGTCGATGCGCTGGTTGGAGAGCTTGCCGTACCCGGGGAAGCTACGCACGCGAAAGTAGACGCTGCCCTGCGACTCGTAGGCGTGACCGCCGGCCACGAGCTGGCAGACGAGGTCGACGATCTCGGGGATGGTCTCGCTGGCCCGCGGCTCGACGTCGGGGCGCGGCACGCCGAGGCGGTCGGTGTCGTCGAGGTAGGCCTGCGTGAACTCGGCCGCCACCGCGCTCGGCGAGCGGCCCTCGGCGTCGGCCTTGGCGTTGATCTTGTCGTTGACGTCGGTGATGTTCTCGACCAGCGTGACGTCGAAGCCGCGCGCGGTCAGCCAGGCGCGCAGCACGGCGAAGACCACGTAGGGACGGGCGTTGCCGATGTGCACCAGGTTGTAGACCGTGGGGCCGCACGCGTAGATGCCGATCTTGCCTGCGTCGCGCGGAACAAGCTCCTCTTTGCGCTGCGTGAGAGAGTTGAAGAGCCTGATCACCGTTGGTCTCCTTCGGTCGTGCCGGGCAGCGCGCCGCAGGGCGGCGCGGTCTCGTCGGCAGGTGTGTCCGCGGCCGGCGGCGCGGCGTTCACGGCAAGGGAAAGGCGCTCGAGGGCCTCGTCGGCCGCGATGGCACCGAGCACGAAGGCAAGGTCGGGGCCGTGCTCGCGGCCGGTCAGCGCCAGGCGCAGCGGCATGAGCAGCTCGCGCGCGGTGAGCGAGCGTTCCTTGCCCAGGCGACGGTACTCGCCGAGCAGCTCGCGCGCCTGCTCGAGCGTCAGGTACAGCGCCGTCGCGGCGCGGCGCAGGTCGGCAAACAGGGCGAGCGGCTCGGCCGCGGCGGCGACGGCCTGCCGTGTCGCTGAGTCGAGCGCGGGGCGCTCGAGCAGCGGGGCGGCGGCCTGGGGCACGTCGCCGTAGCGCTCGAGCGACGACTTGACGGCGGCGGCGATGGCGGCCACGGCGGGCGCGGGGGTGCCGACCGGCAGGCGCTCGGCGACGAGGCGCTCGTGCTCGGCGTCGCCCGAGGCCATGATCCACTGGTGGTTCAGCCAGTCGAGCTTGCTCATGTCGAAGATCGCCGG
>CAZFJE010000246.1:0-4700 GCA_964519555.1 uncultured Thermoleophilia bacterium | reverse complement strand
GGCCAACCGAGACGAGCTCATCCAAGAGGCAATCGATTCGATCGTCAACTACGACGCAGCGGCCGCCCACGACGTGGCCACCCGCGCCCTGGCCGCCGGCATCGCCCCCGGCGACATCATCAACCAGGGCTTTGTCGTCGGCATCTCCCAGGTCGGCGACTCCTTCGAAGGCGGCGAGGTCTTCCTGCCCGAGCTCATGCTGGCCGCGCAGGCCATGGACGCAGCCACCAAGGTCTGTAACGCAGCCCTGGAAGGCGGCCAGGCCGAGAAGAAGGGCGTCGTGATCGTCGGCACCGTGCAGGGCGACGTGCACGACATCGGCAAGGCGATCGTCATCGCCTACCTGAAGGCCCACGGCTACGAGGTCACCGACTGCGGCCGCGACACCCCGGCCGAGACCTTCATCGCAAAGGCCAAAGAGCTGAACGCCGACATCATCGGCATGAGCGCCCTGCTGACCACCACCATGGAAGAGCAGCGCCGCGTCATCAAGATGATCAAAGACCAGAACCTGCCCTTCAAGACCGTGGTGGGCGGCGCCCCCTGTACGCAGCGCTGGGCCGACCAGATCGGCGCCGACGCCTACGCCGAAGACGCCTCCGACGGCGTCAAGAAGATCGACGCCCTGCTCGGCAGGTAAGCAGGCAAGGCCGCGCCGGCGGCCCGGCGGCCCGGCCGCGAGGCCGCGAGGCCGGGCCGGCGGGCAGCGACGCACAAGCACACGAACCGTCACGAGCGGGCGGGGCACCGACAGGCGCCCCGCCCGCTCGTCGTCGTGGGGCGGGGGTCACAGGATGGACCCGGTCTGCTCCGACGCGCGCGCCAACGCCGGACTCGGGTCGCACGTCCCGCCATCCTCGTGGCCACTCCGCCGTAGGAATCGGCAACAATGGGGACGACGCGTGTAGTATTCTTCATGCGACCGCCAAGCAGTGTATTCTCGCCGCAAAGGGCCGCTTGAAGGGGCGTCCGGCGCGGCCTTGGCGAGGCTCTGCACGCGTCGCGTCGTGTTGACAGACTCCGCAGCGAACAGCATAGATACACAGCAACACATCGGTTAGGCCATCTTGGACTACGGGGGCAGCCATGGCTGACGACTTGCACGCTTCGACGACCGCCGCGGGGGGAGGCGCTGGAGCGGCAGCGCCGCCTGTGCCCGAACGTGAGCTCACCGACGAGGAGCGGCTCCACCAGATGGGCTACGCCCAGGAGCTCAACCGCTCCATGAGCCGCTTCTCGAACTTCGCCATCTCCTTCACCATCATCTCGATCCTCTCGGGCTGCCTGACCCTGTTCTCGTTCGGCCTCGAGCACGGCGGTCCGCCCACCATGCTCTGGGGCTGGCTGCTGGTCGGCGGACTCGTCCTGCTGGCAGGCGCCTCGATGGCCGAGATCTGCTCGGCGTACCCCACGGCCGGCGGTCTGTACTACTGGGCGGCCAAGCTCGCGCCCGGCAACAGCGCCCCGATCTGGTCGTGGTTCACCGGCTGGTTCAACCTTGTAGGCCAGGTCGCAGTCACCGCCGGCATCTCGTTCGGTTGCGCCTACTCCGTGTCGGCCTTCCTCGCCATCTTCACGAACAAGCCGTACTGGACGTCTCCCGGGCACGTCATCGCGATCCTGGCCGTCATTCTCGCGATCCAGGGTCTGCTCAACACCTTCAGCATCCGCCTGGTCTCGCTGCTCAACAACGTCTCGGTCTACTGGCACTTGATCGGCGTCGCCGTGATCGTCATCGTGCTGTTCTGGGCGCCGCACTCGCACTCCCACCAGACCCTGGGCTTCCTGTTCGGCAGCACGGGCTGGCATGCGTTCGCGGGCCTGTCGGGCTTCTCGCTGCCTTTCTACATCTTCCTGGTCGGCCTGCTGAACGCGCAGTACACCTACACCGGCTACGATGCCTCCGCGCACGTCTCTGAAGAGACGATCAACGCACGCATCGCCGCCCCGAAGGGCATCGTCAACTCGATCCTCATCTCGCTGATCGCCGGCTTCATCCTGCTGGCCGGCGTCAGCCTGGCGATCCCGCACGTCTTCCCCGTCGTGATCGGCGGCACGAAATACTCCGGGTACGGCGATCTCGCCGTGATCTACACCGTGTGGGCGACCATCTTCGAGTACTCGGCCGGCAAGGTCGCCGCCGAGCTGCTCATCCTGATCGTCATCGGCGCGCAGTTCTACTGCGGCATGTCGTCGGTGACCGCCAACTCGCGCATGATCTACGCCTTCTCACGCGACGGCGCGGTGCCCTTCTCGAACTACTGGCACCACGTCAACAAGAAGCGCCGCGTGCCCGTGCGTACCGCCTGGTTCGGCGCGGTCGGCGCCTTCATCCTCTCCGCACCGTACCTGTTCAGCCCGGTCGCCTACTTCGCCGTGACCTCGATCGCGGTCATCGGCCTCTACATCGCCTACCTGATCCCGGTGTTCCTGCGCCGCATCAACCCGAAAGCGTTCGTGCCCGGCCCCTGGCAGCTCAACAAGACCTGGGGTCCGATCATCGGCTGGATCGCGATCGTCTGGGTGGTCTTCATCTGCATCATCCTGTGCCTGCCGCAGTTCAGCTGGAAGGGCGCGGCCAGCTTCAACGCCTGGTTCAACTACACGCCGGTCGTACTGGCCATCGTGGTCGGCGGCGCCGGCCTCTGGTACGCCGTCTCGGCCCGCAAGTGGTTCAAGGGCCCGAAGGTCCAGGGCACGGCCGAGGAACTCGCGGCGATCGAGCGCGAGCTCGAGCTCGAGATCTGAGGTAATCGCAGCACTCATCCGGCAAGACTCGGGCGGGCGGCGCGCAAGCGCCGCCCGCCGTTGTTTCGCCCCCTGTTTCACTCTCCGACCGAAAGAAGATGCCATGGGACATGGGTTGACCCCCGACGACGCCATCGCGCGCATCGCCGACTGGAAAGACAAGGACATCCGCTGGGAAGAGCTCGGCGGCGGCATCACCAACCACAACTACATCGTTTGGGTGAACGGCGGCTGGGGCAACCCCGGCGGCGGCAAGTACGTGCTGCGCGTGCCGGGCGTGGGCACCGACATGTT
This sequence comes from uncultured Thermoleophilia bacterium, assembly GCA_964519555.1. Classification (GTDB taxonomy): domain Bacteria; phylum Actinomycetota; class Thermoleophilia; order UBA2241; family UBA2241; genus Bog-752. The sequence goes on along the minus strand of CAZFJE010000246.1, from coordinate 1,658 downwards.
CATCGACCGCGACAACGAGCGCGAGTGCATGATCGAGGCCGCCCGCGTCGGCGTCGCGCCGCCGGTCGTCCACATCATCGAGCCCGAGAAGGCCATGACCATCGAGTTCGTCGACGGCGAGGTCATGCACCAGGACTCGATCGTGGGCCATCCCGACCGGCTCAAGCAGGTGATCGACACCGTCAAGGTCTTCCACCAGAATGCGACCTTCGGCAACGAGATCCGCCTCTTCGACATGATCCGCAAGTACAGGCAGATCGCCAAGGACCTGAAGACGCCCTGGCCGGACTGGATACAGACGACGCTCAAGGCCATGGACGACGTGGAGGCCGCGACGGCGCGCCATCCGGTGCCGCTGGCCGCCTGCCACAACGACCTGCTCTCCGAGAACTTCATCGTCGACGCCGACGGCAAGATGTGGATCATCGACTGGGAGTACGGCGGCATGACCGACCCGTACTTCGACCTCGGCGACTTCGTCATGGAGCACCCCTTCACGCGCGACGAAGAGCGCCTCATCATCGAGACCTACTGCGGCGCGATGGACGAGCGGTACTTCGCCCGGCTCATGCTCTACAAGGCGCTGTCCGGCGTCTGGTGGGGCGTGTGGGCCATGATCCAGCACACCGTCTCGCAGATCGACTTCGACTACATGGAATGGGGACGCTGGCGCGTCGCCCGTGCCGAAGAGGTTATCGCCGACCCCGACTACAAGGCCTGGCTGGCCGCCGTCTGACGGCGCCGCTGCGGCCCGTTATTCACGCTCACAGACGAGGGGCGGCGCGGCGGCGCCGCCCCTCGTCTGTATTTTCTTTCATTCCACTCCCGAAATCCCTTGACAACCGCGAAACCGATCTTACAATCTGATCACCTTTGAACGGTCATGCCCAATCCTGATCGTTGAGGTTCTCGGGGGAGGGGTCGCTTGTCCGCTTCGGACATTCGGGAGATGCTGCCGGCCGAAAGGCGCGCGCGCATCGTCGCTGCCCTTCGCGCGCAGCCCTCCGTGCGGGTCAATGCGCTGAGCGAAGACCTCGGCGTCTCCGAGATCACCATCCGCCGCGACCTCGTGCTGCTCGAACAGGAAGGCGTCCTGGCCCGCACTCACGGCGGCGCCGTGCGCCGCCACCAGCCCTCCGACCTCCCCGGCTACGAAGACAACGCCATCACGCACGCCGCCGAGAAGGACCGCATCGCGCGCGCCGCCGCCGCCATGATCGAACCGCGCGATACCGTGTTCCTCGGCTCGGGCACGACGGTCGTGCACATCCTGCGCCACGTCGACCCGCAGCTCGAAGCGCGGGTCGTCACTCCGAGCCTGGCCGCCGCCAGCGAGGCGCGCGGCCTGCGCCTCGAGCTCGTGCTGCTCGGCGGCCTCTATCGCCCCGCCCTCGACGCGGTCGAGGGCACCTGGTCGCTCGACATGATCCAGCACTTCAACGCCGACAAGGCGTTCCTGGGCGCCGACTTCCTCGACGCCAGGGCCGGGCTCACCACCTCGAGCATCGCGGCGGCGAGCATCGAGCTCGCCATGATACGGCGTACGCGCGGCGAAGTCGTGGTGCTGGCCGACTCCTCCAAGTTCGACCTCGTGGGGGCGGTCGTCATCTGCCCGCTCGACCAGATCGACGTCGTGCTGGTCGACGGCGGCATCGACG
>CAZFJE010000245.1:0-4769 GCA_964519555.1 uncultured Thermoleophilia bacterium | reverse complement strand
TGTTCGAGAGCCGCCAGGAGAGCACGCGCCGGGAGGCCCAGTCCATGATCGCCGTGAGGTAGCAGAAGCCTCTTCGCATCGGCAGGTAGGTGATGTCGGCACACCAGACATGTCCCGCCTCGCTTATCTCCAGGCCGCGCAGCAGATAGGGGTAGATCTTGTGGCCGGGGGCGGGCCCCGAGAGCCTGCGCTTGGGGGCGATGGCCGTGATCCCCATGCGGCGCATCAGCGTGGCCACGTGGTCGCGTCCGACCACGAAGCCGCGATCGAGAAGCTCGCCGCGGATCCTTCTGATGCCATAGAAGGGCAGCTCGGTGTGGACCTCATCGATGGCCGCCATCAGGGCGAGGTCGCGCTCGTCGGTGGCCGCAGGCCGGTAGTAGGCGCTCGAGCGGGCGAGGCCGAGCAGGCGCGCCTGGCGGCTGACCGGCAGGCGATGCGCCCGATCGATCATCGCTTTGCGCTCGGGCCGTCTACGCGCCCGAGCGCCCCGGACAAAAAATCATTCTCCATGGTCAGCTCGCCGATCTTGGCGTGCAGCTTGGCGACGTCGGGTGTGTCCTTGGCGTCGCCCTCGCTGGCCCCGAACACCTCGGGGGCGCCTTCCAGGAGCTGGCGCTTCCACTTGGTGATCACGTTGGGGTGGACGTCGAAGCGTTCGGCGATCTCGATGACGGGCTGCTCGCCCTTGATCGCCTCGAGGGCGACCTTGGCCTTGAAGGCCGGCGAGTGGTTGCGGCGTGGTCGTCGTGACATCGGTGCTGTTCCTCCTCGGTCTGCTGCCGCGGAGCAGTATCACCTATCGGGCTGTCCGAATTCGCCCGACCACTTCTCACCGTCGTGCCGCTGTCGCCGACGGAGTTTCGCCTGCTTGCCTGCCTGGCTTCGACGCCAGGTGGCGTGGTGCGACGGCGCTCCCTTGTTGCGGCGGGCTGGCCCGACGGAGCGATCGTCTCCGACAACACGCTCGATGCCTTCATCGCGCGTCTTCGCCGAAAGCTCGCGACGCTGTCCGGCGGACCGGTAGTCAAGACTGTCTACGGCATCGGCTATTCGATCCAATGAGGCGACCCCGCAGCCTGCGCAGTCGGCTCCTGCTGACCGTCGTCGCATCGGTTGCGGGGGCGCTCCTTCTCACAACCGTTGTCTTCAACTTGATCCTGTGGAACCGACTATCGGCTAGCGCCGACAACCAGGCCTACGCACGAGCCGACGCCGAACTTGCTGCCCTGGAGTTTTCACGCGGACGCCTTATCGAGACACAGCTGCCAGCCCGCGTGCCACTGGCGGGTCAAGCCTGGGTCTTTGCGGAAGGCCGGACGCTCGAAAAGCCACGCGTCGGAGCTGCCGTGGAGCGTGCGGCGCAGCAGTTTGCAGATGACGCAGGGCACCGGGTGGTTCGCGAGCTGCCGCGCCTGCACGCCCGGCTTTACCTGACGCCCATCATCCTGGAGAGACAGCTGTCTCAGATCGTCGTGAGACAGCATCTTGCACGCAAGGCCAAGGCGCACGCCGCCGACAACCGAGCGGGTGTCGTGGTCGTCGCCATCTCCATGAGGCCCTTTGAGACGACCCGCAATCTTGCCCTTCTTGCCTCGATCGCCTGGGCCGGGTTGCTGCTGGCGGTTGTTGCCATTGTCGCACGCCGGACACTATGTGCCGCTCTGAAGCCTGTCGCCGAGATGACCGCGGCGGCGGATGGCTGGAGCGAACATCAACCGGGCATTTGTTTCGCGGACGGCAAACCCTACGACGAAATCAGTCAGCTGGCGACGACTCTCGACAGACTGCTAGACCGAATCGCGGCGAGCCTGCGACGCGAGCAGCGCTTCTCCGCAGAGCTCGCGCACGAGCTACGTACACCGCTTGCTCGCATCACCACCGAGATCGAACTGGCGCTGCGACGCAAGCGCAGCCTGAATGAGTATCGAGAAGCACTCGCCGAACTTCTCAGCGATGCTCAGTACCTCTCTCGGACGATCGATACGCTGGTCCTGGCCGCACAACACGAGAGTGGCACCTTTCGCGGTCGCGCGAACGCTCAGACCGTGGTGGCGCAAGCAATCGAGGCCTGTTCGAGCCTTGCCGCAGAGCGTAACCTGACCGTGATGATCCAGCACCAGGAGGAGAATCTCTGGTTGGGCTTGGAACCTGACGTAGCCGCTCACATTCTCCAGCCAGTGCTGCAAAATGCCTGCGGATACGGGCACACCACGGTCTCGTTGGCCCTTTCACAGACCGGCTCGACGGTCGCAATCGAGATTGCAGACGACGGTCCCGGCGTGACCGCAGCCGAAGCCGAAGCGATCTTTCGACCGGGCTATCGAGGCACTGCGGCCACAGTGGCTTCGGACGGCACCACCGGGGCTGGCCTCGGGCTTTCGTTGGCACGCCGGCTCGCCGAAGCAGTCCAAGGCGAGGTCAGTGTGGTGCCAGGATCGACGGGACTGTTCGTCGTCTCTCTTCCTGCAAGCTAGGAGACCGTCGGTCGGCGGTCAAACTCCTTCCCGTCGTCACCTGTCACATACCCGCGCTGGCCCCGGCGCCCGGCGCGTGAGGCTGCCGCTAACCTGCACGGGAGGCATGGACGGCCACCTGCAATTCTGGCATGGGCAGAGGTGCAGGCTTGTCCGAGACGCGCGACCCACGTACTCTGGATTAATGCAGAGCTTGGGGTACGAGCGACGACAGGCCAAGAGAACACGCCGACGTCAGGTCAGGCGCCGGCGTGTCGTGGCCATCTCAGTGGTCGTGCCAATCATCCTCGGTGCGATCTGGGTGGCGTACGCTTGGCCGTCGACCGCACCGGCCCTCGTCCCAGCCCCCAATGTCGTATCGCAGTTCGACCAAGCCGGGGCTGTCAGCCAACGCGTCGTCGTCGCCCGACTCGACGACATCAGCCTGTTACTGCCGGTCGACCTGAACGCGACGACGGCGGTCGCCTTTCATCCGGTCGGTCAGACGAACAGCCTTGCCTTGGTGCCGGTCGGTCGGCAAGGCGACCCCACGGGGGTCAGCGGGGCTCTCGCTGACATCTTCGCCAGCGGCGGCATGCGCTACTACACCATGGGCGGCGACGGTCAGGACGCCTCGCCAGCGACGGCCGGCCTCGACGTGGGCGCGGTACCGGGAGCTACTGTCTATGCCCCCGTCGACGGTCAGGTGGTCGCGGTCACCGACTACCAGCTGCTGGGCCGCTATCCAGACACCGAGGTCGACATCCAGCTCGCCGCCGATTCGGGCATCGTGCTGACGATCACCCACATCGCGGACCCGCAAGTAGCGATCGGCGACGCGGTGACCGCCGGCCAGACCGTACTGGGGGCGGTCCGGGGCTTCCCGCCGCAACTCCACCAGGACCTGCGGCAGTTCACAAACGACAACGGCGACCACGTGCAGCTTGTCGCCGAGCAGGTGCCCACACCGCCCTCGGGGCCGTGAGTCCAAGCCCCGCCAGCCAAGAGGCCGTCGGAGGCGAGGCGTCGAGCCGACGAGGATCCCTGCATGTCGCCCTGTCGGTCCTCGCGTTCGCTGCCGTCGCCTTGCTGGTGTGGAGCTTCTGGCTGCCCGCCGAACACAGATACTTCAACTACGAGACGCGCACTCACGGGTTCAACTGGGACCTGAAGGTCTACTACGCGGCCGGGAACAACTGGGCCCTTGGAATCGATCCCTACGGCAATCAGTACCAGCCGCCTACCGTGAAGATCACAGGCAGGGCGCCGATCCGCTTCAAAGGGCAGACCACGGTCCGCTTCATCTACCTGCCGACCCTTCTGCCTGCCTACCGCTGGCTTGCCCACCTGCCGTATCGCAAGCTGCGCTACGACTGGTTGTACTTGAACTTCGCTGTTCTGGCGGCCGCCGCGGTCGTGGCGGTCGCACTCGAGCGGGGACGCAGGCTCGAGGTGACGGCGGCGATCCTTCTACTGGGGGTGGTGTCTTTTCCGCTGCTCTACCACATCAGAGAGGGCAACATCGACATGATCGTGGCCGGGCTTGCGACCAGTGGCTTTCTGCTCTACGGCCGCTATCGATCGTGGCCCGCGGCGATCCTGCTCGCGCTGGCGGTGGTCACCAAGCTCACGCCGCTGCTGGTCGTGGCTGCCCTCGGCTCCTACTACCGCGACTGGCGCTTCCTGGCAAAGACGCTGAGCGCTACGGCGGTGCTGGTCGCCCTCTCGCTGATCTGGGTCCCGGCGCACTTCTACGACGAGGCGGCACACGTGCTGTTTGTCAGATCGCGGAGCATGACGGGCTACGTCAACCAGTCGGCCATGCGTCTGCTGTTCAACGTTCCCTGGGGCGCGCGGATCGCGGGCGTACTGGCCTTTGCGGGCCTCCTTGTCGGGCTCTACGCGCTGGGCCGCCGCCGCATGGCTCGCACCGACTCCATCGCCCGACACGGTGAGGCGCCCGACGTGAGGGTCCTCATGCTGACCGCGCTGGTGATGCTGCTGTTCTCGCCGATCGCCTGGATCTGGACCTATGTGTGGGTGATCATCCCGCTGGCGATGCTGCTCGTCGGGCGCCAGAGGGTGCGAGGCACGGCGGCTCTGGCGATGCTGTTGGTCGCCGCCGCGCTCATGAGCGCTCCGATCGCACGGCACGGTCCGGTCCTCGATCTGCTCACGATGCTCGGCGGGGTCGTGGGGCTGGCTTGCCTTGTGTTGTGCGTCATCGGAGTCATCGATGTCGGCCATAAGCCGGGCGCAGCGGCATCTCTCCGCTGAGCCCGGCTTTTACGCCCCGAGATGTCGACACACAAC
>CAZFJE010000244.1:0-4798 GCA_964519555.1 uncultured Thermoleophilia bacterium | reverse complement strand
GCGGGATCTGGGCGTGCAGGATGTGCTCGCGGTCGTACTTGACGAGCTCTTCGGTACGCGCACTGGTCATCGTATCTGCGACCCATCCTTTCGAGCGATCCTCTGCCGGACCGTGAGGCGCGGCGTCTGGTGGACCCTCACGTAAAACGATTTATACGGATATAAAACGATTTCTTAGTGGGCTGTCAAGCCACCCGGTTGCTTACGAGGAGTAGTCCTGGTCGAGCGGCAGGATCTGGATCTGCGTGGTGTTGACCACCCGCGGCTGGACGAGCGCGTAGGCGACCGCGTAGGCGATGTGCTCGGGCGAGAGCGCCTGGATCTTGTCGAGGTCGGCCTTGCCCTCGGGCAGGCTGTGGATCATGGGGGTGTCGACCAGGCCGGGTTCGATCTGGGTGACTCGCACGCCGTAAGCCAGGGCCTCTTTGCGCAGCGCGCCGGCCATGCCGGCGATCGCCCACTTGCTGGCGATGTACATGGGCTCGCCGACGTAGGTGACACGCCCCGAGATCGACGCCATGACGACGATGTGGCCGTCGTTCTGGGCCCTCATGAACGGCAGCGTGGCGCGGATGATGTATGCCGTGCCCAGCACGTTGGTGTCGATCATGCGCTGCCAGTCGGCCGGGTCGGCGTCGCACATGTTGCCTTCGATGTCGATGCCGGCGTTGGGCACGGCGAAGTCGATCTTGCCGTAGGTTTCGACACAGGTCTTGGCGAGCCGCTCCATGTCGTCGAAGCGCCGCACGTCGCCGGCAAAGCCGATCGCAGTGCCGCCCGCCGCCGTGATCTTCGCGACCACGCGGTCGAGATCGGCTTGCGTGCGGGCGCAGCAGACGAGCTTCGCGCCGAGACCGGCGAGCTCGAGAGCCACCGCCTCGCCGATGCCTTTGCCGGCGCCGGTGACCACCCCGGCCCGACCGCTCAGATCGAACTCGATCATCTTCCCCTCACTTTCGTTGCCCACCAGTCGATGCCGCTCGCGGCGACCCTCTGCCATCGGCTTCGTCGCCCATGGTCACTTGCCATCTTCGTGTCCGGTGTCGGCGGAGTCGGCGGCTACGGCCGACGGTCGAGACGCTCCATCACCCTCGCCGATCGCGGCATGACCGACCGACGGACCGTGGCTCGGGGGCGCCGTCGAGGAACGCTTTACCAGCTTGAACGGCAGATACTCGCCGATACCCCTGGCTGCTCGTGGCCGATCGGACACCAGAAGGTGCCACGCGGCGAGGCCAAGGTCTCTCGCCGGCACATGAATGGTCGTGAGCGGGGGATCGCTGTGCGCCGACATCACCACGTCGTTGAAGCCCGCCACACTGACGTCGGTCGGCACGCGGAGGCCGAGCTCGCGCAGCGCCGGCATCGCCCCGAAAGCGACCTCGTCGGTCGCGCAGAAGACGGCCGTGAACGGCGCGCCCGCGGCCACGAGGCGCGTGATCGCCTGCGCGCCCCCTTCGAGCGTCAGCGGCGTCTGTACGACGAGCCGCTCGTCGAGCGGTTCGCCGATGCGCATGAGGGCGGCGCCGTACCCGCTGTAGCGGTCCTGCACCGTGGTCGAGTTCAGGGGACCGCCGAGGAAGGCGATGCGGCGGTGACCGAGCCCTGTGAGATGGCTGACGGCGCATTCCGCGGCTGCCACGTCGTCGACCGTCACGTGCGGGATGTCGAGCTCGTAGCGGCCCACGGCCACGACCGGCACGCCCTGCTCGCTCATGCGTTGCACGGCGAGGGCCACCGGCAAGGTCGCGGCCGGGTCGCGCAGCTGGCCGCCGATCAACACCACGCCGGTCGGCTTCTGGCTGAGCAGCATGGTGAGGTAGCCCTCGAGCTTGCCGGCGTCGCGATCGTCGTTGCCGACGAGTACGACGAGGCCGTCGGCGACCGCAGCATCCTGCAGGCCGCGCACGACCGCGCTGAAGAAGGGGTCGGTGATGTCGTGTACGATCGCTCCGACGATCTCGCTGCGCCCGGTGACGAGGGCACGAGCGGCTGAGTTCGTGACGTAGTTGAGGGCGTGAGCGGCTTCTTCGACGCGCCGCCGGGCGTGGTCGCTCACTGGGTACGACGAGCCCGAGAGCACACGCGAGGCGGTGCCGGCGGAGACTCCGGCAAGGCGTGCGACGTCGCGGATGGAAGCGCCGCGCTGACGCTTGGTGGGCACCTCGTCGCGGGGAGCCGTCATGGCGTCGCCGTCATCGCTGCACCCTGGCCGAGCCGCCGCGCACCAGCGCTTCGACTTCGGCGAGGGTCGCCATCGACGTGTCGCCGGGCGTGGTCATGGCAAGCGCCCCGTGAGCGGCGCCGTACTCGAGTGCCTTCTGCAGGTCGAAACCCGTGAGCAGGCCGTAGATGAGGCCCGAGGCGAACGAGTCGCCCCCGCCCACCCGGTCGAGGATCTCGAGGCCGGGGCGCGCCACCGATCGGTAGAGCACGCCGTCGGCCCAGCAGACCGCGCTCCAGTCGTTGCGGCTGGCCGACAGCACTGCCCGCAGCGTGGTGGCCACCACGCGGATGTTGGGGTAGGCGGCGACCACCTGTTCCATCATGGCGCCGAAGCGCTCGGGATCGAGCGCCGAGAGGTTGCGGTCGACGCCGGCGACCTCGAACCCCAGGGCCGCGCTGAAATCTTCTTCGTTGCCGAGCATCACGTCGACGAGCGGCGCGACCGCGCGGTTGACCTCGCGGGCGCGCTCCTGGCCGCCGATCGCCCGCCACAGGGACGGCCGGTAGTTGAGGTCGTAGGAGACGATCGTGCCGTGACGCCGTGCGGCGCTCATCGCTTCGGTGGCCACATCGGCGGTGTGCTCGCCGAGCGCCGCGAAGATGCCGCCGCAGTGGAACCAGCGTGCGCCCTCCGCGCCGAAGATCTCGTCCCAGTCGATCTCGCCCGGGCGCAGCTGCGAGACGGCCGTGTGACCGCGGTCGGAGCAGCCCACCGCACCCCGCACGCCGAACCCGCGCTCGGTGAAGTTGAGGCCGTTGCGCGCGGCGCGACCGACACCATCGTATGGTACCCGGCGCAGGTGACTCTGGTCGACGCCGCCCCGCAGGATGAGCTCTTCGATCAGGTGGCCGACCGGGTTGTCGGCGAGCGCGCTGACGAGCGCGGTACGCAGGCCGAAACAGCGCCGCAGGCCGCGCGCCACGTTGTATTCGCCGCCGCCTTCACAGACCTCGAAGGACCGAGTCGTGGCGATGCGACCTTCGCCGGGGTCGAGGCGCAGCATGACCTCACCGAGGGCCACGAGGTCCCAGCGGCACTGGGCGGAGTCGCGAGATTCGAGCGTGTCCATGGTCGTCCCCCCTCCCTATGCCACGATGGGCGGCGCGGCACAGGCGATCTCGCGCGCCTGTGCGGCGAGCGTGCGGATGGTGTCGAACTCGCCGGCCGCGATGAGCGTCTTCTTGACCATCCAGCTCCCGCCGCAGGCGATGACCTGCTTGACGGCCAGGTAGGAGGCGAGATTGTCGGGACCGATGCCGCCGGTGGGCACGAAGCGCACACCACCGAACGGTGCGGCCAGTGCCTTGAGGTAGGCCACGCCGCCCGCCGCCTCGGCGGGGAACAGCTTGAGCACCGACAGCCCCCGGGCGAGCGCCATGCCGACCTCGGTCGGGGTGCAGACGCCGGGCACGATCGGCACGTCGTGCTCGAGCGCGAAGTCGACCACCGCGGGGTCGAAGCCGGGCGCCACCAAGAAGCCGGCGCCGGCCGCCAGCGCGGCCTCGGCCTGCGCTACGGTCACGACGGTGCCGGCGCCCACACGGATATCGGGCACAAACGTGGCGATCGCCTCGATCGCCTGCGCGGCCGAGGCGGTGCGAAACGTGATCTCGGCGCACGGCAGCCCTGCGTCGACCAGGGCACGCGCCAGCGGCACGGCGTCGTCGACCCGCGCGATCTCGACCACCGGGATGACCCGCAAGGCGGCGAGGAACGACTCGAAGTCGAGGCCGGCCGCGAGCCCGTCACCTATGCCTTTTGAAACCACTGAAAGCCTCCCCTCGCCTAGCGATACGACCCAAGTCCAGCATAACCAACAACCAAAGGCAAACGGTTTCTACAGCGCCATACGGGCGATGACGATGCGCCAGGAAGCGCTCCCCCGATTGCGGGCTGAGCTACCGCTCATCGCCGCTCACGCGGCTCGCTCACGATCCGCCGTACCGGTCGACCAGTCCGGCCAGCCCCAACTCGGCGAGCCGCTGCCGGCTGGGCATGCTGGTCCGCCGGTCCCAGTCCATCCACCTGTAGTAGTCGTCGATCATCGACTCCTCGTCGATGTCGACGTCGGGCAACGGCCCCGGCGTCGGGAAGCGGTCGAGTACGCGCCGGTTGAACTCGATGTCGAGCGGGTTGATGCCCTCGCGCAGGTTGAAGAGGTGACGCATGGTGGTGATCCGGTCGCCGATGCGCAGACACGAATCGAAATCGTGGGGATCGCCGGTGATCGCGGTGAGGAACTCCGGGATGAAGGCGGTCGGTGTCGAGGTGTAGGCGAACAGGCAGGTGCCGACCGAGGCCATCACGTGGCACATCGAGGTAGCGACCTGATGCGACTGCCCGATGTGAGCGTAGTTGTACTTGTCGGGAGGCATCTCCGACAGACCGAGGCCGGCGATCCACGAGCTGCCGCCGCGCGAGTGGCGCCCCGGCGTGGGGTCGAGGCGATAGGTCAGCGCGAGGCTGGGGTAGCAGCGGGGGTCGTGAGCGGGGAGCTCCTGACCTCCCGCATGCACCGCATACGCCTCGGCGCCCTTGCCGAACCTTTTCGCGGCCTGTGCCACGCCGTCG
>CAZFJE010000243.1:0-4805 GCA_964519555.1 uncultured Thermoleophilia bacterium | reverse complement strand
CCAAGGCGATCATCCGCAAGATCGGCGTCGACACCGGCGGCTCCAACGTGCAGTTTGCCGTGGACCCCGACTCAGGCGAGTTCGTAGTCATCGAGATGAACCCGCGGGTCTCGCGCAGCTCGGCGCTCGCCTCCAAGGCGACCGGCTTTCCGGTCGCCAAGATCGCCGCCAAGCTGGCCGTGGGCTACACCCTCGACGAGATCCCCAACGACATCACCCGCAAGACGCCGGCGAGCTTCGAGCCTACCCTCGACTACATCGTCGTCAAGATGCCGCGCTGGACCTTTGAGAAGTTCCCCATGGCCGACACCGAGCTCACCACGCACATGAAGAGCGTGGGCGAGGCCATGGCCATCGGGCGCACCTTCAAAGAGGCCTTCCTCAAGGCGCTGCGCTCGCGCGAGCTCGACTCGGCGCCCGTGCTGCCGCTCGAGCGCAAGGCGCTCACCGAAGCGCTGTCGGTGCCCACCTGCGAGCGCTACGAGCTCATCCTGCACGCCTTCCGGCAGGGTTTCACGCTCGACGAGCTGCACGACCTCACCTCCGTGCCGCACTTCTTCTTAGCCGAGCTCGGCGACATCGTCGAGCTCGAAGCCGAGGCGCGCAGCAGCGCGACCACGCTCACAGCCGGCCCCCTGCGGCGCTTCAAACGCTACGGGTTCTCCGATCGTCGCCTGGGCGAGCTCTGCGGCACGGGCGAACGCGAGGTGCGTGCCGCGCGGCTCGAGCACGGCATCGTGCCCGTCTACAAGGCCGTTGACACCTGCGCCGCCGAGTTCGAGGCCGAGACGCCCTACTTCTACTCGACCTACGAAGACGAGAACGAGGCGCTGCCCGGCGAGCGCGAACGCATCGTCATTCTGGGCAGCGGGCCCAACCGCATAGGCCAGGGCATCGAGTTCGACTACTGTTGCGTGCACGCCGCCATGACGGTGCGCGCCAACGGGTACGACGCCGTCATGGTGAACTGCAACCCCGAGACCGTCTCGACCGACTACGACATCTCCGACCGGCTCTACTTCGAGCCGCTGACCTTCGAAGATGTGGCCAACATCTGCGCGAACGAACGGCCCAAGGGCGTGATCGTGCAGTTCGGCGGCCAGACGCCGCTGCGCATCGCGCGTGAGCTCGAGGCGGCCGGCATCCCCATCCTGGGCACGAGCCAGGACGCGATCGACTTGGCCGAAGACCGCGGTCGCTTCGGCGAACTGCTCGACGAGCTTGGCATCAACTGTCCGACCTACGGCGTGGCGCGCGCCCGCGACGAGGCCCTCGCCATCGGCGAGCGCATCGGCTACCCGTGCCTCGTGCGGCCCTCGTACGTGCTCGGCGGGCGCGCCATGGAGATCGTCTACTCGACCGCCGAGCTCTCGCGCTACGTCGACACGGCGGTGCACGCGAGCCCCGACCACCCGATCCTCATCGACAAGTTCTTAGAAGACGCCATCGAGGTCGACGTCGACGCCCTCTCCGACGGCGACGAGGTCTCCATCGGCGGCATCATGCAGCACATCGAAGAGGCCGGCATTCACTCCGGCGACTCGTCGTGCGTGCTGCCCTCGATCTCGCTCGGCGAAGGCACGCTCGAGCAGGTGCGCCGCCAGACCCGGGCGCTCGCCCGGGCGCTCGGCGTGAAGGGCCTCATGAACGTGCAGTACGCCTACCGCAACTACGAGCTCTACGTGCTCGAGGTCAATCCGCGGGCGTCGCGCACGGTGCCCTTCGTGAGCAAGGCCACAGGCGTGCAGCTCGCCAAGCTCGCCACGCGCATCATCCTCGGAGCGACGCTTGCCGAGCTCGACCCGTCGCCTCGCCGGGTGCCGCGCCACGTGAGCGTCAAGGGGGCCGTCATGCCCTTCAACCGTTTCCCCGGGGCCGACTATCGGCTGGGGCCCGAGATGAAGGCCACCGGCGAGGTCATGGCCGTGGCCGACACCTTCCCGCAGGCCTTCGCCAAGGCGCAGATCGCGGCCGGCGCGCCGCTGCCGTCCGAAGGCACGATCTTCATCTCGGTCTGCGACACCGACAAGTCGGCGGCCACCATCCTGGGCCAGCACCTGCACGGCCTGGGCTTCACCCTGCTCGCCACCAAGGGCACTGCGCGCGCCCTGCAGAGCCTCGGCGTGCCCACGATCGACGTCAACAAGGTCACCGAGGGGACGCCGCACATCGTCGACCTGATCGAAGAGGGCCGCGTCGACTTCGTGGTCAACACGCCCTACGGACGAGGCTCGCGCAGCGACGGCTACGAGATCCGCCGGGCGGCTCTCGAGAAGGGCGTGCCCTGCATCACCACGCTGGCCGGCGCGTCGGCGGCGGTCTCCGCAATGGAGGCGGCCCGGCGGCCGCGCGTGACGGTCCACTGCCTGCAGGACCTGCACGACAGCGAGCGGGACTAGAAGGGGAGAGGGGAGAAGCGATGGCCCACCCGACGATGCCCACACCCGGCGCACAAGGCTGCGCTACGGCGACGAGCGGACGCTACCGCGTGGTCGAGTGTCGCTCGTTCGGGCCCTACAGCCTGCTCACCCTGCTCGCGCCCGCCATCGCGGCCGTGGCCAGGCCCGGACAGTTCGTGATGGTCGCCTTGCCGGGGTCGCGCTTTCGTCTGCGGAGACCGTTGTCGCTGCACTCGGTCGACGGTGAGCGCGTGCGCCTGCTGGTCGAGCCGCGTGGTGAGGGCAGCAGACAGCTGGCCGAGACCGGCATCGCCGACGTCCTCGAACTGGCCGGCCCGCTGGGCAACGGCTTCCCGCTCGACGACGTGAGCGCCGCGTTGCTCGTGGGCGGCGGCATCGGCGTCGCCCCGCTGCAGTTCGTGGCCGACGCGCTGCGTGCCCGCGGTGCGACGGTCACGGCCGCCTTCGGCTTTCGCGACCGTGCGCAGGCCCGTCTCGTCGGCGCCTTCGCCATCGACGACCTCTGGGTGGCCACAGACGACGGCAGCGTCGGCCGCCGCGGCAGCGCGCTCGACGCGGCGCGCGAGTCCGGGGCCGGGCCGCAGGCGAGCGTGCTCGCCTGCGGCCCGGCCCCGATGCTCGCCGCGACCCAGGCCTGGGCGGAGCGGGCCGGCCTGACGGGCTGGGCCTCGCTCGAAGCGCACATGGCCTGCGGCAGCGGCGCCTGCCACGGCTGCGTCGTACCTACCCGCGAGGGCTACCTGCGCGTCTGCGTCGAAGGGCCGGTGTTCCCCTTCGAGCTGCTGCGCCTCGACTCCGCGGCGCCCGGCGAGCCACTGCCGGGGGAGTCGCCATGAGCCTCCACGACGCTGCGCCCGGCACTGACACCGCACCCAGGTCCGACGCGGCGCCCGGCCCCGACCTTGCCGTCACGCTTGCCGGCGTGCGCCTCGCCCACCCGGTGCTGAACGCCTCGGGCACCTTCGACGCGCTCGAGACGGCGCGCCGCTACGGCCCCGAGATCCTCACGCCCTTCCCGTTCGCCGCCTACGTGCCCAAGACCGTGACGCTCGAGCCGCGCGCCGGCAACGCGCCGCCGCGGCTCACCGAGACGGCGGCGGGCATGATCAACGCCGTCGGCCTGCAGAACCCGGGCATCGACGCCTGGCTTGCCGACTTCGAGCTGCTGGCCGACGTGCCGGTGCCCATCGTGGTCAACATCGGCGGCAGTCGGCCTCAGGACTATCTCGAGGTGCTGCGACGCGTCGAAGAGCGCCTCGCGGCGGGGGGTGCACGCGCGGCTCGCGTCGTCGGCTACGAGCTCAACGTGTCGTGCCCGAACGTGGGGAGGGGGGGACTCGCGATCGGCACCGAGCCGGCCGAGACCTCCCGGCTCACGGCGGCCGCGCGGCGGCTGACCAAGCGCCTGGTGATCGTCAAGCTCAGCCCCAACGTGACCGACGTCGTCGCCGTGGCGCGGGCGGCAGCCGAGGCCGGCGCCGATGCCGTCTCGCTCGTCAACACGGTGCGCGCGCTGGTGCTCGACCCGCGGAGTCTCAGGCCGTTCCTCGGCAACCGCACCGGCGGCCTCAGTGGGCCGGCCATCAAGCCGATCGCCCTGCGCATGGTCTGGGAGGTCGCCGCGACGCTCGAGGTGCCGATCGTCGGCATGGGCGGCATCGCGAGCGGCCGCGACGTGCTCGAGTTCGTGGCCTGTGGCGCCACCGCGGTGGCGGTGGGAGCGGCGAACTTCACCGGCCCTGAGGCGGCGCGGCGGATCGTCGCCGAGCTTTCCGTCGAGATGCGCGAGCGCGGGCTCGACGACCTGGCCGCGCTGCGCGGCCGGGCTTTGGGCGACCTGTAGACGGCGCCCGCGGCTCTGGGCGGCGCCCGGGCCCGCGGCGCCCGTGTTTTCGACAGACCAGCGCGATTGCGCCGCAAGTGTCGTCATTTCCGACGACCTGACGCGCTTGAACAGGCCGCGGCCGTTCCCTATACTTGGCACCGCCATGCAGACTCCCGCCAAACAACTGAACATCGCCCCCGAGCGTTCGCTCGACCAGCGCATGGACGCGCTGCAGCGGGCCAACCTGGTGCGTAGCCAGCGCGCCCGGCTCAAGGTCGACCTCAAGCGCGGCGCGGTCACCATCGGCTCGGTGCTGCGCGAGCCGCCTGAGTTCCTGCTGACCGCCAAGGTGATCGACGTCCTCATGGCGGCTCCCAAGTGCGGCCGCGTCAAGTCGGCGCGCATCATGGAACAGTGCCGGGTGAGCCCCAGCAAGACCGTCGGCGGTCTCTCCGATCGCCAGCGTTCCGAGCTGCTCGGCTTTTTCGGGAGCTAGAGCATTCCCTCGGTCTTCGTCGTCTCGGGGCCGTCGGGCGCCGGGAAGGGGACCGTCATCGCCC
>CAZFJE010000242.1:0-4834 GCA_964519555.1 uncultured Thermoleophilia bacterium | reverse complement strand
ACGGCGACGGCCGCAACGTGCGCGACTGGATCTACGTCGACGACAACTGCCGCGCGCTCGACCTTGTGCTGCGCGACGGCGTCGACGGTGAGATCTACAACGTGGGAGGCGGCAACGAGGTGGCCAACCTCGACCTCACGCGGGGCATCCTGACCGAGCTCGGCCTGGGCGAGGAGCTGGTGCGCTACGTCGCCGACCGCCCGGGTCACGACCGCCGCTACGCGCTCGACTGCGCCAAGATGCGCGCCCTGGGCTGGCAGCCGCAGGTCGACTTCGCAGAGGGCCTGGCGCGCACCGTGGCGTGGTATGCGGAGCACCGCGACTGGTGGCAGAAGATCAAGTCGGGCGAGTGGCGGCGGTACTACGAGCGCCAGTATCGGGGACTTTCGAGCTGACCGGCGGCGCCGGCTTACGTCGCCATCGCGGCCACCGCAGCCACCGCGCAGCGACGTCCTAGCGGGTCGCCGCCGAGGGCTCAAGCATGGTGGAGGCCTGGAAGGCGGCGACACGTCCGGCGGCGTCGCGGGCTTCGACAACCACCGTCTTGGCGCCGGTACCCCGCGTCAGGCGCCAGGGCACGTGCAGCAGACCGCCCGGCGCGGGGCTGGGGAAGCCCTGCCAGTCGCTCCAGGCGGCGTCGTCGTTGCTGAGACGCAGTTCGATCACACCGCCGCCGCGGACGGTGAGCGCGGCCGTGACCATGACGTGGCTCGAACGCACGACGGCCGGCAGCGAGACAGCCCCGGACGGGGGCCTGGCGTCGACGATATCGAGCGAGCGAGCACGCTCGGCGGCGACCAGCACCGCGGCGCTCAGGGCCACGACGAACAGGGCGAGCACCGCGGCCTTTTTCACGGCAACGGGGTAGCCGGCACAGCCGTGGTGGCGGGCATCGGCGTAGTGGCGGGCGTGGCGCTCACGGTCGTGGCCGGGGTGGGCGTGGCCGCGGGCGCCACCGCGGCGAGCGGGCCGGCGGCTGTGGGCACCGGCGTGAACTCGCCCTTCTTGAGCACCCGGCGGCCCCAGGCGAAGGCGGCCTTCCAGTAGGAGTCGGTGATGATCGACGCCAGACTGACCCCGTCGGACGAGCCGGTCGACTGGATGAACCAGCCGTTACCCAGGTAAAGCGCCGCGTGGTACACCGAGGCGGCGGTCGACTTGGGACCGTTGGGCCCGAAGAACATGAGGTCGCCGGTGACGAGCTTGGCCTGTGGTATGCGCGGCTTGGCGGCGGCCGCCATGTCGGCCGCGACACGCTCGTTGATCGTGTAGCCGAAGTGCATCTTCATGACCCACCAGTCGAAGCCCGAGCAGTCGAAGCCGCCGTGGGCCTGGGCGCCGTACGGAGAATCCTTAGTGGGATACTCGCCACCCCAGACGTAGGGATAACCGATGTATTTGAGGGCGAAGGTCACGATCTGCTTCTGGCGCGCGGTCAGAGTGGGGAACGTCACGTTGTCGTACACGCTGAGACCGGAGATGGCCCACGGCGACAGATGCCGCGCCTGATAGAGGATCGCCGCCGTCTCGGCGCGATCGATGGCCTCGCGCGGCGAGACCTCGAGGGCATCGCTCTTGCTGGGATGGTTGAACCGCAGCCCCATGGAGCGGGCCGCGATCTCGGTGGGCAGGTAGGACGGGGCGCCGGTCTTCCAGTTCGGGTTGGGCTCCCACTTGGATGGGTTGAGCGCGGCCAGCATGCCCCAGTCGGCGTTGGGATTGAGCTGGCGCAGCAGGCGCACCACGGCGCCGTCGACCTGCCACGAGAGCATGGGCGCGGTCGGGCGAAAGCCCTTCTTGGACTGCGAGAGCAGCTTGAGATGCAGGGCGATCTGCACGTAGGGAGAGTAGGGGTCGGACGCCGGCACGTCGGCGACGGCGATGGGCGCGCTCGACACGCCCTGCAGGCCGCCGATCACGACGAGCGCCCGGGCGAACTGCTCGCGGGTGACCGCCTGGCCGGGCTTGAAGTGGGCGCCGAAGTCGTCGAGCGCCCGCGCGGTGGCGGGACCCTGGTTGGTGACCCAGGCGATGTCGGCGCGGTCCCAATAAGCTTTGGGCACGTCGGGGTAGGCCTTGGCGAAGGCGGCGGGGGCGAAGAGGAGCGCGCCTGCCGCGGCGCAGAGCGCCGTCAGAAGCGCGCTCATCGCGAGGCGCCTCCTCGTGACGCGGAGCGGCCTACCATCGGTTCGTGTCGGGCAAGTGACCATGTCTTCCTAGTGTCGGCCGAACTCCGAGGGCCTTGAGACCTTACAGGATTCGCCGCAGCGTCCGTTAACCCCTCGGCCGACAGTGTTGCCAGAATTGAAGACACTCCTGTTAGGTTCTGTCGCAGCCACAGCGTCATCAGAAGGGAAGCGGCTGCCGACAGCCAAAGAGAAAGGACGCGGCCGGCAGGCGCCACCCCTAAAAGGACCGGCTTCCGAGGACGTCGGTTGCCCGAACGGCCACGCGGTCGTAGCATCAGGGAGGTCCCTCACGTCACCTGCGACGACAGAGCCGATGACCCACACCCACCCGACAGCCCCCTCGACCCGTGCCCGACGGCGGCCGACGCCGCTCCAGCGCGGCGCGCTGGCCGCCCTCGCCGCGCTTGCGGCCTGCGGCGTGTTTTCCGCAGCCGCGCTCACCGTCGCGCCCGCCGCGCGGGCCGCCACCTCGACCACCATGACGATCGAGGGCCGGGGCTGGGGTCACGGCATCGGCATGAGCCAGTACGGCGCCGACGGCTATGCCCTGCACGGCTGGACCTACTGGAACATCATCGCCCACTACTACACCGGCGTGACCAAAGGCACCGTGGGCAACGTCACGATCCGCGTGCTGTTGCGCGACGGCCTTTCGTCGGCCGTCGTCACCGACGCCGCCAGGTACAAGGCCACCTGGGGCTCGACGACCAAGATCATCGCCGCCGCCAAGACGGCCACGGTGACCTGGTCGAGCGGCCGGTACCACCTGCGCGTGGCCGGCAAGACCCTCGCCAGCCCGACGGCGCCGATCACGTTCGTGCCGATCACCTCCAGGCTCAAGTCGCTCACCGCCAACGACAACGGCGTCGTGGGCCACTACCGCGGCCGCCTGCGTGTCGTGCATCTGAGCGCCGGTCTCGAGATCGTCAACAGCCTGCCTCTCGAGTCGTACCTGCGCGGCGTCGTGCCGCGCGAGTCGCCGGCGTCGTGGCCGATCGAGGCCCTCAAGGCTCAGGCCGTGGCCGCGCGCTCCTACGCCTATCGCTCGCTCGGCAGCTCCGACAGCTTCGACGTGTACTGCACCACCGCCAGCCAGATGTACGGCGGCGCCGACGCCGAGGCGGCCTCCACCAACACCGCCGTGGCCGCCACCAGTGGCGTCGTGCCCATGTACGGCGGCGCGCCCATCGTGGCCTACTTCTTCTCCACCTCAGGCGGTCACACCGAGAACATCGAGAACGTGTGGCCCGCCGCCGCGCCCGTGCCCTATCTCAAAGGCGTGCCCGACCCCTACGACACGACCTCGCCCTACCACAGCTGGCCCGACAACCCCATCCGACGCACACCCGCGTCGATCGCCGCGGAGCTGGGCTTCACCAAGGGGCCGCTGCGCGCCGTCTACGTGCTCAAGCGCGGTTCCTCGCCACGCGTGGTCAAAGCCCTGCTGATCGGCGACAAGGGCACGGCGACCATCAACGGCTACCAGCTGCGCTCCGACTTGGCCCTGCGCGACGCCTGGGCCTACTTCACCTCGCTCTCGATCGCCCCCACGGCCACGCGCACCATCGTGTTCGGCACGGCCGCCACGATCACCGGCCAGCGCTTCCCGGCGCTCGGCACGGGCCAGGTCGCGACGCTCCACCAGCTCTCGGCCGGCGGCGCCTGGTCGACGCGCACGGCCACGGCAACGGCCGCCTCGGCCACCCTCGGCGGGTACACCGTGGCCTCCACCAGCCTGTCGGCCAAGGTGACTCCCACCGCCTCTACGCAGTACTACTTCTCCACGCTCACAGTCCCCATGGGGCACACCGCGCTCTCCACCCACGTCACCATCCAGGTCGAGCCGGCCGTCACGCTGACGACGGCGAGCACCACGGTCACCGCCGGCGCCAAGGTCGACTTCACCGGCAAGGTCACGCCGGCGACGGCCGCCAAGACCGTGTGGCTGCAGAGCAAGGCGCCGAGCGCGACCGCCTGGAGCAACGCCGTGCAGGTCGCCCTCGACAGCAACGGCGCCTACAAGGTCTCCTGGACGCCCCCGGCCGGCACCACCGACCTGCGGGTGCTGGTGGCGAAGTCGAGCAAGCTGGTGGCGGGCGCCAGCCCCACCCTCGTCATCACGGCGAGCTAGCTCAGCGGCCTCCCTGCGGCGGCATCGCCGGGCCGCGCAGGCCCATGGCCTCGGCGACCGCTCGCTTCACCGAGTGGCGCGGGATCTCGCCCTCGGCCATGTAGATCACGTCCTCGGCGATGCTCGTGGCGTGATCGGCCACGCGCTCGATGAAGCGCGAGATCTGCAGGAGCTGGATGAGCGGGTCGAGCCACTCGGGGTGTTCGCGGGCGGTGGCGTTGAGCGTCGCGGTGAGCGCGCTGTCTAAGTCGTCGACCTCGTCGTCGGCGAACAGCACGGCCCGGGCCAGCTCGCCGTCGGAGCGCACCAGGGCGTCGAGTGAGCTCGAGACCATGCTCTGCGCCTTGGCCGCCATGCCGGCGATGTCGAAGGCCACGACCGGCGGCTCCATGTGAGAGAGCTGGCGCGCGACCTCGGCGATGTTGGCGGCGAGGTCGCCGATGCGCTCGAGTGTGGCATTGATCTTGATCGTCGTGACGATGAAGCGCAGGTCGCCGGCCACGGGCTGGTAGAG
>CAZFJE010000241.1:0-4875 GCA_964519555.1 uncultured Thermoleophilia bacterium | reverse complement strand
CGCGTCGCTCCCGACCGCATTCCAGTGCTCGGCGCGGTCGCGCGCCTCTCTCTAGAGCGTCCCGCCGCGTGTCTTCTTCAAGCGCGACAGGAACTGCTTGGTCAGGAAGCTGTCGTTGCCGAACAACGCGAACTGCTCGAACAGCGGCCTGGTGACGGTGTACGCCATGACGTCGGCCGGCAGCCACTGACGCATGGCGAGGTCGGTCGACCCGATCTGGGCCTGGGGCACGTCGAGGTCGGGGAAGGCGGCGAGCTGGCCGCAGCCCGACGAGAAGCCGGCGATCGTGGCGGGCGGGTCGCCTGGGGCGTTGCGGTACTGGGCGGCGAGCACCAGCGCGGCGAGCTGGTCGGGCTTCACCCAGAAGGTGACGGTCTTCAGATGCTCGTAGAGGTCGGGCTTCAGGGGGCCGATCAGCACGTGGCCGTGCGCGGCGGCGAAGTTGACGCGCGCGCCCATCCAGCGGCGCATGAGGTCCTCGGAGGCCTTGAGCCCCTCGTCGATGGCGAGGAAATGGATGAATTCAGGGTCGTCGCGCTGCACGCCGCACAGCGCGCCGCCGGCGCCGCCACAGCCGAAGTTGTCGCTGGTCAAGTGGACGGTCTTGCCGGCCTGCCAGTCGCGGAAGTGCGAAAAGACGCACTCGCCGCGCTTGGCGGCGGGCTTGGGCGCGACGAGCGGCGCGAAGGCCGCCGGGTCGGGCGCGTCGTAGAGGCCGGTCGGAGGGATTGTCAGGTCGAGCTGTTCGGAGAGGAACGAAAGGTCGGGCTGCACAGCTGCCTCCTGTCGGGCGCGGGTCGAGCACAGGTACCGGTCGAGTCTGCCGTGCGCTCACCGTAGCACGGATGCGGGGCGCTTACCTGCCGATCAGGTGCGGGACGAGCGTGCCCAGCAGATAGCCGCCCGCGGCCGAGGCCGCGCCGATCACGACGACCTCGAGCGTGCTGCGCCAGAGGCTCATGGTGGCGAGGCGGCCCTTGATCAGGCCGATCACGAACAGTGCGACGATCGTGAGGGCGACCGACACGACGAACGCCGGCCGCACGGGCAGGAAGAGATACGGACCGAGTGGAACGAGCGACGCCAGCAGGTATGAGGCGCCCATCGACAGCGAGTCCTTGAAGGCGCTGCCCTCGGGCTCGGCCGACAGGCCGAGCTCCTTTTCGACCATCGTGTTGGCCCAGGAGCGGTGGCTCGTGGTGACCTTCTCGGCGACCAGCGCGGCGTCGTCGTGCGACAGCCCCTCGCGTTCGAAGAGCAGCTCGATCTCGAACCGCTCGATGTCGGGGATGGCGGCGATCTCCTCTTCTTCGTCCTTGATCGCCGCGCGTTGCACCTGGGCTTCGGACTTGCCCGACAGGTACTCGCCGGCACCCATCGAGAGGGCGCCCGCAAAGGCTTCGGCCACGCCGGCGATCACCACGATCTTGCTGTCCGACGTGCCGCCGGCCACGCCCGAGACCACGCCCAGCGGCACAAGCAGGCCGTCGAGGCTGCCGAACATGAACTGGCGGATGCGCCCGCGCGCCGCGATCCGCTCCTTCTCGGCGAACAGTCGTGTGGCGTCGAAGGTGCGCTGCTTCTCGGCGAGCTCGCGGACGCGCTCGGGCGAGAGGCTCGTCGCGTCCGCAGCCCGCAGCGGCAGGTCGGCGTGCGACGGCAGGTCGGCTTGCGAGTGCGGCGGCAGGTCGGCGTGCTGCGGCGGGTCAGGCGAGTCCATGCGGCGCATGCTATGGCCCAAGACCGGCCGCTGTGAAGTGTCCGGTCACTCTGGCGGCGCCGCGGGTGCGCCGTTTCGGGCGACCGTGCTTTGGCAATGACTCGTACGCAAGGGTCGATCAGGCTTTGCCGGGCGTCGCCCCGACGCCTGCCGAGGGGAAGGACACATGGCTCAGATCGAGGTCTACACCAAACAGTGGTGCCCGTACTGCCTGAAGGCGAAGGCGTTGCTGCACTCCAAGAACGTCGAGTACGACGAGATCGACGTGACCTCCGACGAGCCGCGCCAGGCCGAGATGATCGAGCGCTCGGGCATGCGCAGCGTGCCGCAGATCTTTCTCGACGGCGAAGCGGTCGGGGGCTACGACGATCTCGCCCGCCTGAACGCGACCGGCGAGCTCGACCGGCGGCTGGGGCGCGGCGCAGAGGCGCCGCTGCGCGACATCTACGACGTCGCCGTGATCGGCGCCGGCCCCGCCGGGCTCACCGCCGCCATGTACGCCGCCCGCAAGAACCTCTCGACGATCGTCATCGCCATGGACGTCGGCGGTCAGGTGGGCCTGACCCGCGAGGTCGCCAACTACCCGGGCTTCGACTCGGTCACGGGACCCGACCTGGCCGACCGCTACCACGAGCAGGCTGCCAAGTACGAGATCACCGAGCTGATCGGCGAGCGCGTCACCGCCTTGAGCGTCGACGGCCGCTGCAAGGTGATCGACCTCGAAAGCGGTCGCAGCGTGCGTGCCTCGACTGTGATCATGGCCACCGGTGTGCAGAAACGGCGCCTTCACATACCCGGCGAGGCCAGGCTGACCGGCCGCGGCGTGGTCTACTGCTCGACCTGCGACGGGCCGCTGTTCAAGGGGCTCACGATCGCCGTGGTCGGCGCCGGCAATTCGGGCCTCGAGGCGGCCATCGAGATGGACGGCGTGGCCGCCAAGGTCTACCTCATGTCGATCGGTGACTGGATCGGCGACGCCATCCTGCAGGACAAGGTCTCGGCCGCCAAGCACGTCGAGTCGCTGCGCTACCACGAAGTGGTTGAGATCCACGGCGACGACAAGGTCGAGGCGGTGACGCTGCGCGACGTGCGCTCCGGGGAGACCAGGCGGCTCGACGTCGACGGCGTGTTCATCGAGGTCGGCCTCTACCCCAACAGCGAGTACGCCCTCGACCTGCTCGAGACCAACGTGGTCGGCGAGATCGAGGTCGACAAGAACGGCGCCACCGGCGTGCGCGGCGTGTTCGCCGCCGGCGACGTCACCGACAACCACGACAAGCAGATCGTGGTCGCCGCCGGCGAGGGCGCGCGGGCGGCGCTCGCCGCCTTCGAGTACCTGGTCAAGCAGCTCTAAAGGCCGGCCCGCGCCGGCGTGGGCGACACCGCGCCGCCGCGCGCCGGCGTGGACGCCGGCGCGACTCGGCGCCGCAGCAGCACGCTCCGCTTCTTCTGTCGGAGCGCGCCTGTACAATCGACCGGTGAGTCCCGTTCGCCTCTCGAAGTCGCGCATCATGGCCTGGCGTCAGTGTCCCAAGCGCCTGTGGCTCGAGATCGCGCGCCCCGAACTGATCGTCTGGGCGCCCTCCACGCAGCAGAGCTTCGCCATGGGCCATCAGGTCGGGGCCGTGGCCCGCGACCTGCAGCCGGGCGGCATCCTCGTCGATCCGCCCACCCTGGGCCAGGCGCTGCGCGAGACGGCGCGCCAGCTCTCGCGCCGCGGCGATCTCACCCTCTTCGAAGCGACTTTCAGCCACGGCGGCGTGCTGGTGCGCGCCGACCTGCTGCTGCGCCAGGCCGGCGTGGCCCGCATGATCGAGGTCAAGTCGTCCACCCAGGTCAGACAGCACCACATCGACGACATCGCCGTGCAGACCTGGGTCGTGCGCGGCGCCGGCGTACCCCTCGAACGCGTCGCCCTGTCGTGCATCGACCGCGACTTCGTCTACGGCGGCGACGGCGACTACCTCGGCCTGCTGCGCGAGACCGACGTCACCGCGCAGGTCGACGAGCTGGTGGCCCAGGTGCCCGACTGGATCGAGGGCTGCCGGGCGACCGTCGACGGCGAACAGCCCGAACAGGGTCCCTGGGGCGGCTGCACCGAACCCTACTCGTGCCCGTTCATCGAGCTCTGCGCCGACGGTCGGCCCGACTATCCGGTCTCGCTCTTGCCGCACGGTCGCGAGCAGGCCGCAGCGTTGCTCTCGGCCGGCTACGACGACCTGTGCCTGGTGCCCGACACTGTGCCCGACGCGCTCGCCTTCAGCACGCTCCAGCGGCGCGTCTGGCAGGCCACGCGCACCGGCCGGGCTCACTACGACGCGCCGGCCGCCGCTCACCTGGCGGCGCTGCCCTTCCCCCGTTTCTACCTCGACTTCGAGACGATGCAGGCGGCGGTGCCGGTCTGGGCCGGCACGCGGCCCTGGGAGCAGCTTCCCTTCCAGTGGTCCTGTCACATCGAACGGGCCCCGGGCGAGCTCGAGCATCGCGAGTTCCTCGACACGAGCGGCGACGCGCCCATGCGCTCCTGCGCCGACACGCTGATCGCCGCCCTTGGCGCGGAAGGCCCGGTCTTCGTCTACAGTGGCTTTGAGCAGGCCGTGCTGGCTGGCCTGGCCGCGCGCTTCCCCGACCTGCGGCGACCGCTCGCCGCGATCGGCGATCGCCTGGTCGACCTGCTGCCCGTCACCCGCGCCGCCTGGTACCACCCCGCCATGAGGGGCTCGTGGTCGATCAAAGACGTGCTGCCCACCGTGGCGCCCGAGCTCGACTACGCCGACTTAGGCGAAGTCCACGACGGCACCGCAGCGCAGCTCGCTTTCGCCGAAGCCGTGCACCACGACACGTCACCCGAGCGCGCCGACGAACTCGCCCGCGGCTTGCTCGCCTACTGCGCCCAGGACACCCTGGCGCTCGTGCGCCTGCGCCGCTTTCTGAGCGGCGAGTAGACCGCCAGCGGATCGAGCGTTCCGGTCGCATCGCCACCTCGGGGCCACTAGGCTCCCGTTATACCGTCGTCATCGCAGCAAGGAGCGCCCATGAAGGTCGTCGCGTTCAACTCGAGCCCCCGCCGAGACGGCAACACCGCCATCCTGCTACGCCACGTCCTGGCCGAGCTCGAGGCCCAGGGCATCGAGACCGAGCTCGTGCAGCTCGCC
>CAZFJE010000240.1:0-4898 GCA_964519555.1 uncultured Thermoleophilia bacterium | reverse complement strand
CGCGGGCAGCCTTAGAGGGCAGCCCGCTTCGGCTTCACCTTGGCCGGGATCCGATAGGTCGGAAGAGCGATAGACGCGACAAGCGAACTCGGGGCGGCTGCGGTGTGCACAGCGCTGATACGAACCTCTGAGGATGATGCCTGAGAATTATTAGTTGCTTGGCACACGCCGTCTGTGTCTTTCCGGGTCGCTCGTGGAGAGTACAGTCAAGCGCAGGTCGGCGCCGACTGTCAAACCCGCGCCATGATCGATGCCGCTGTACGTGACGAGTCCCCACCGCCCCGGCGAGTCGTCACGTTGGCCAGCGACGACGCTGTGGACTCTCCTTAGAGAGCCGGGGAGCGAGCCTTTCATTCGCCGAGTAGAATTCAGCAAGAGAAGGCTGGAAAACGGCTGACTGCACTGCCTCAGGACTCGTCTGAGGCAGCCGCACCCCATCCGGCCGGCGAGTACCGTCCGTTTGTGCGAGGAGCAGGACCTTGACTGAGATCGATCCGCTCGCGGCTCCCGAGGCCGCGGGGTTGGCTGTCGCCGCAGCGAGCCCGCCACTTGACGACGGGCGCAATCCGAGCTGGCCTTCAAGCGCGCAGGTCGCAGAGGCGCGGCAAGACCATCTCGACGAAGCGAGCATCGCTCTCCTCGGACCGGAGGAGCAAGACGGTTACGAGGCGGCGCCTCTCGACCACTCCCCAAACGCCGCGCAGAGCGCCACACTAGGTCTGCACCTGGGGATGACCGTCCCCGTGGCGGCCCTCAGTGCCGAAGAAGAGGTCGCCCTCGCCAAGGACATCGCGGCCCGCGACATGGCGGCCAAGCGCCGGCTCATCGAGGCCAACCTGCGCCTAGTCGTGGCTATCGCCAAACGCTACACGGGTCGCGGCCTGCC
Organism: uncultured Thermoleophilia bacterium; assembly: GCA_964519555.1. Taxonomy (GTDB): domain Bacteria; phylum Actinomycetota; class Thermoleophilia; order UBA2241; family UBA2241; genus Bog-752. The sequence goes on along the minus strand of CAZFJE010000240.1, from coordinate 4,012 downwards.
GCTACGCGACTTGGTGCAGGAAGGCAGCCTGGGTCTTATTCGCGCGACTGAGGAGTTCGACTACCGCAGAGACGTCGACTTCTCGATCCACGCCAGCCGCTGGATCCGCCAGGCGATCAGTCAGGCCGTCGCCGACCGGGCGGACAAGGGCTCCCAGCCTGGCCGAGTCATGGAAGGCGAGCAAGTCGGACGGTCGGAGAGGGCCTTGAGCGAGATCCTCCAGGCGCAGGAGCTCCACGAGGTGTTGAGCGCCCTCGGCTCTCGCGAACGCGAGGTGATCGAGATGCGTTTCGGCCTGAAGGGCGATCCTGCGGCGTCGCTCGACGAGGTCTGTCGCAAGTTCGGACTTACCGCCGATCGCATCGAAGCGATCGAGACCAAGGCGCTTGTCGCGCTGCAAAGCAGCCGAGACCCGCAGCGTCTGCGCGAGTTTCTCCGCGGGTAGCGGCCAGCGGCCGCGCTGCAGGCCCCCCACTCCTCTTAAGCTACGCCTGCGGCGACGGTTCGCTGCAGCTCTCCGACTCCTACCAGCGGCACGTAGCCGGCGTTGTCGGTAGCGAAACCGGCCTCGACGGTGCCGACGTGCCTTGATTCTAGGCGTCAGCTCCACTTCTTGGCGGCGACTACAGTGAGCCTGCCACCTGCGAACATCTGCAGATTCGAATCTTCACTGCCGCCCTCTGCGCCACGGCGCGAGCGCCGCCATCCGCGAGCTCGCCGCCGGGCTCGACTCAAGCGTGCAGGCTGCGAGCAGCGCCGGTCCGGAGGCCTGGGAAGGCGGAACCCGGGCGGCTGACCCGCCCGTGCGGCCGTCCTGCCGCCCTACGGCAGTATCGCGAGAGCCGACGAGATGGCCGCGCAGGCCTGGAGCACGTCGCCCGCGCCGTCGCCGTCGAACGGCTTGGGCTGTGAGGAGACGATGGCGACCACCGCGTTGGCGAACATGTTCACATACAGGCTCTGGCCGTAGATGCCCGACCCGAGCAGCACGCCGAGCTGAGGGTCGACGACCCACCAGCAGTTGCGGTAGTGCGCCTTCGTGTAGCAGACGGCCTCGGCGGGATCGCAAAAGCCGAGACGCCGCGCGTCGTTCGAGGCGGCAAAAGCCCGCCGGCACTCGTCGTCGGCGTAGCGCGTGTCATTGACCCACGAAGCCGGCACCACCTGGTGGCCCTCCCAACAGCCGCTCTGCAGGTAGAGCTGGCCGAACCGGGCCAGGTCGCGCAGCGTCATCGAGATGCCGCCGTCGGTCAGGGCAAAGCCGTGGCGATCGACCGTGATCTCCGCGTCGTAGCCGGCGCCGAGCTGGGACCAGAGGAGCTCGCTCATGGCTTGGGCAAAGCGCAGCCCGCTGACGCGCTCGACCACGATCCCCAGCACGTCGGTGAGGATGGAGCGATACTCGAACAGCCCGCCGTGCTCGCGGTGGTTGGGCAGCCCCACGACGTAAGCTAGCAGGTCGAGCTCGTCTTCGTCGCAACCGACCGGCCGCCAGCCGACGGCTCCCTCGTAGAGGCTCACATCGGAATCGGGATCGTCGTACTCCTCTGAAAAGCGCGTGCCGGCGGACATGTCGAGGAGGTGGCGCACCGTAGCACCCTCGAACGACGTGCCGGCAAGCTCGGGGACGTAGTCGGTGACCGGACGCCCCGGGTCGAGCCGGCCCTTGCCCACCAGCGCGCCCACGACGCCGCCGGTGATCGACTTCGAAATCGACTGCAACAGGTGTGGCGTGTCGCGTTCCATGCCGTTGAAGTACTGCTCGGTGACGATCCGTCCGCGGTGCAGCACGAGGAAGCCGTCGACGTAGAGACGCGCCAGCAGCCCGGTGAGCGTCGCGGCGCCCTGCGAGGTCTCGAAGGTCAGGCCGTCGAGGTCGGCGGGAGCGGCCGGCAACTCGCGCACCGGGCCGCGCCCGCGGCTGATGCGCGCCGAGGGAATGATCTGGCGCACGTGCTGGAACGACCAGCGGTTCCAGGGCGCGCGCTCCCAGTTCTCGAGCGTGGCGAACTGGTCGGCGCCGGGCGTGGGTCCGAGCTCGGCTGGCGTGGGTCCCGGATCGGACGTCGCGGTTCCTAGGTCGGACGTGGAGGGTCGGTCGGGCGCCATCGCCCTACTGCAGCTTGAAGAGGTGGGCGCCTGTCGCGGCCGCGCCGGCACTCGCGGTGGGCGACTCGGACCGATAGTGCGCGTTCAGGCCGGCGACCCAGTCGTGGGCGCGGTCGGTCAGCTCGAAGTCGTCGGTCATGAGCCGACCGCGTGTGATCAGGATGCCCAGGTCGGCGCCCTCGTAGCGCCAGTCGCCAGGACCGGTGATGCGCAGGTAGAGCCCCTGCCGTTCGTCTTCGACCGCCGCGCGGCGATAGTCGAAGCGCTCGTACGACACGCCGCCGTCGTGTAGCCGCCACAGGCCCGACTGCGGGGCGGCGCTCACCTGGTCGACGTCGGTCGAGGTGCTCTTGAGCACCACGGCGCTCCAGCTGTCGATGAAGCGGGGGTCGGCCCAGCGTGCGTTCAACTCGGCGATGTCCAGGTCGAACTCGACGCCCGAGAACTCAAGCAGGTGGAACAGAAAGAGGGGCACGTCGGCGTGAGCGAGGGCAGCGTGGTTGGTGAGCGGGCTGGCCCCGCAGATGCGCGGGTTGAGCTCGCCCAGGTAGAGCTCGCCGTCGCGGCGGTCGATCAGAAAGTCGAGGTCGAAGTAACCGCGGTAGCCTTCAGCCAGCAACTGCGCCCCGAGGCGTTCGGCGTACTCGCGCGCCTTGGCGCGCGCCGCGTCGCTGAAGGCGCCGGTGAAGACCTCGTTGCCGGCCCAGCCGCCCCGGTAGGGAGTGAGCTCACCGTGGCCGACGATCTCGGTAAGCAGCGGCCCGACGACCGTGCCGCAACGGGTGGCGCAGGCTTCAAGCGTGGCCCCCAGCGGGTCGATGCGCTTCATGATCTTCACCTCGGACTCGGCAGTGATGGCCGCGGCGTGGCGCCGCCAGTCGGTGCGGTTCGAGATGAAGAACGTGGTGTGGCCGGAGTCGCCGAACGGCGTCTGCACGACCAGGTGCTTGCCCAGGCCGGCGGTGGCCGCAAGTTGGCGCAACTCGGGGTAGTTCCTGACCCGGGCGAGCACGTTGGGCACGCTGGGCACGCCGGCCCGATTGCCCAGGCGCACAGTCTCGACCTTGCTGTCGCAGCGATCGCGCAGCTCGGCCGCCGGGAACCACACCGAAAGGCCGAGCTCGCGACAGATCTCTTCGGTGGTCTCGTCGAACATGAGGAACACGGCGACGGCGTCGTCGCCGCGCGCCGCGATGTGCTCGACGACCTGCTTGTGGCGCAGCAGATAGTTGTTGACGTCGGGGATGCTACGAAACTCGTCGTGCTCGGTCGAACGCGGCACGAAGACGTTGGGGTGGCGCCCGTCGTAGCAATCGATCTGACAGATGTGGCGAAAGTTGGCGATCCACTCGTCCATGCCGGCGAGGTTGAAGTCGGTGGGACCGATCGAGTAGATCGGCCGCGTGTTGCGGTAGAAGAAGCGCCGCACCGCGGAGATCGTGGTGAGCGTCTCGGAACTCTGCGGCCACGGCGCGTGGGTCTGCGTGCTCGCGACTGCGCTGTTGCTAGTGACTCTTGCAAGTGACACCGGTACCCCCTCATTGCCCCAGGTACGACGTGCCCGCGGCGCTCCTTTGGCGGCGAGCGCCCCTCTTGTACCCAGACATCGCGGGGTTATGAGCGTTGGGCGCCTGGTTTGCCGGCAGCGCGTCGGCGGGCGGGGGAGCGCTTTCTGAGGCACCGAGGAGGGCCGAAGAAGATCGCCGTTTGAGCGGTGGTCCCTCTCCTCCGCCCGTCGCCCGGCCTGACCGCGGAGATTTGGCCAAGTCGCTGCAGACTTCGGCCCGTTCTGCCCCGCGGGGGTGACGGTGACCCTGTGTGCGAGAGCCTTCTCGTATGGCGTTTTTGGACACCCCACTACCCGGCGGCCGGATATGATGGTCCGGCTCCACTACCGCGCAGG
>CAZFJE010000239.1:0-4934 GCA_964519555.1 uncultured Thermoleophilia bacterium | reverse complement strand
AACTGCACGTTGGAGCCGCCGGTGTCGACGCCGATCTTGCGGATGATCGCCTTGGCCGCGTCGCGCAGCTCCTGGTACTGGCCGTCGGTCAGCGTGAGGGCCGGCGCCACCGTGACGCTGTCGCCGGTGTGCACGCCCATGGGGTCGACGTTCTCGATGGAGCAGATGATCACCACGTTGTCGGCGCGGTCACGCATGACTTCGAGCTCGAACTCGTGCCACCCGGCCACCGACTCCTCGAGCATGACCTGATGGATGGGACTCAGGCGCAGGCCGTTCTCGGCCACCCGACGCAGGCCGGCGAGGTCGTGGGCGATGCCACCGCCGGCGCCGCCCATGGTGAAGGCGGGGCGCACCACGAGCGGCAGCCCAAGGTCGCTCGCGGCGCGCTCAACGTCGGCGGGGGTGGTGGCGATCACGCTGCGCGGCACGCGCAGGCCGATCTCCTCCATGGCGCTGCGAAACTCGGAGCGATCCTCGGCGCGGCGGATGGCGTCGGCGTCGGCGCCGATCATCTCGACCTCCCAGAGGTCGAGGATGCCGCTCTCTTTGAGCTCGATCGCCAGGTTCAGGGCGGTCTGGCCGCCGAGGGTCGGCAGCAGGGCGTCGGGCCGCTCGATCTCGATGATGCGGGTGAGCGTGGGCAGGTCGAGCGGCTCGATGTAGGTGCGCGTGGCGAAGCCGGGGTCGGTCATGATGGTCGCCGGGTTTGAGTTGACCAGCACCACCTCGTAGCCCTCTTCGATGAGCACCTTGCACGCCTGCGTGCCCGAGTAGTCGAACTCGCAGGCCTGACCGACGACGATCGGCCCCGAGCCGATGATGAGGATCTTGTGGAGGTCGTCGCGGCGCGGCACGGTCAGCTCACCTTCGCGGCGACGGACTCGCGCTGCGCGGCGAAGCGCCGCATGTCGGCGGCGAAGCGTTCGAAGAGGTGCAGCGAGTCGTGCGGCCCGGGCGTCGCTTCTGGGTGGTACTGCACCGAGAAGGCGAACTGAGCCGGCGCCGCCAGGCCCTCGACGGTGCCGTCGTTCAAGTTGACGTGGGTGACCTGCGGCGCGCCGGCGGGAGCCGACGCGGCCCCCTCGCGCACGGCAAAGCCGTGGTTCTGCGTGGTGATCTCGATCTGGCCGGTGGTCAGGTCTTTCACCGGGTGGTTGGCCCCGCGGTGGCCGAACTTGAGCTTGTAGGTCGTGAAGCCGAGGGCCAGGGCGAGGAGCTGGTGCCCCAGACAGATGCCGAACACCGGGGTCTTGCCGAGCAGCTTCTGGACCGTCTTGACGGCGTAGGTGACCGCCGCCGGATCGCCGGGGCCGTTCGACAGAACGACGCCGTCGGGGTTCAGCTTGAGCACGTCGCGGGCCGAGGTGCCGGCCGGTACCACGGTCACGCGGCAGCCGGCCGCCGCCAGGCGGGCGACGATCGAGCGCTTGATGCCGAAGTCGAGGGCCACCACGTTGAGCGCCCCGCCGCCGTCGGCCGGGGCGCCGCTCGCCTGAGTCTCCGAGGGCGCCGCGCAGGTCACCACCGAGGCCAGGTCGAGGCCCGACATGCGCGGCAGTTTCTGGGCGCGCCGGCGCAGCGAGGCCACGTCCAAGTCGTCGGTCGAGACCACCGCGCGCAGGGCGCCCCGGCTGCGGATGTGCCGGGTCAGGGCGCGCGTGTCGATGCCGCTCACGGCGAGCACCTCGTGGCTGTTCAGCCAGTCGAGCCAGCTCGTCGTCGAGGCGCGATTGAACGAGTAGTTCACGAGCTCGCGGGCGATGATCGCCCGGGCATGGGCCTTCCCGGATTCGTCGCGCGAGGGGTCGGCCCCGTAGTCGCCGTTCAGCGGGAACGTATAGGTGATGATCTGCCCGCAGTACGACGGGTCGGTGGCGATCTCCTGGTAGCCTGTCATCGAGGTGTTGAAGACTATCTCGCCACCCACCGTGCCGCCGCCCACCACGGCTTCGCCGTGGTAGGCGGCGCCGTCCTCGAGGACGAGCAGCGCGGAACTAGTCACTCTCGCCGAGGGCGAGGCGTCCGCCGGCGATCGTGAGGACCGCGCGGCCCTGCAGCGTCTGGCCCAGCCAGGCCGAGTTGGTCGACTTGGAGTGCAACCCGGCAGCTTCGACCAGCCAGGGCGTCTCGACGTCGATCAGGCAGAGGTCGGCTTGCTGTCCGACGGCGATGGTCGGCACCGCCAGGCCGGCGATCAGGGCCGGCGCCTGGCTCATGCGCGTGACCAGCACCTCGAGCGGCAGCTCACCGCTGCGCACCAGGGCGCTGTACAGGGCGGCGAAGGCGGTCTCGAGGCCGGTCGTGCCGAACGGCGCGGCCTCGAAGGGCACCTCCTTCTCCTGCTGGGCGTGCGGCGCGTGATCGGTGGCGACGCAGTCGATGAGCCCACTCCGCAGCGCCTCGACGAGCGCCCGGCGGTCGGAGTCGACGCGCAGAGGCGGGTTCATCTTGAGGTTCGAGTCGAGGCTCGTGACGCAGTCGTCGGTGAGCGTGAGATGGTGCGGGGTCGCCTCGGCGGTCACCGGCAGCCCAAGGTCGCGGGCCCGCGCCAGATGCTCGAGGGCAAGCGCTGTGCTCAGGTGGCAGAGGTGCAGGCGGCCGTGCTCGTAGCGCGCCACTTCGAGGGCGCGAGCCACGTCGGCGCTCTCGGCGATCGCCGGGATGCCACCCAGGCCGAGCTTGGCTGAGACCGCGCCTTCGTGCATGACCCCTGAGCCCTGCAGCGAGTCGTCCTGGGCGTGCACCGCGACGAAGCGGTCGGTCACCTTCGCGTACTGCAGCGCGCGGCGCAGGAGCTGGGCGCTGGCGACCGGCTTACCGTCGTCGCTGAAACCCACGGCGCCGGCGCCGGCGAGCTCGTGCATCTCGGTGAGCCGCTTGCCGGCCAGGCCGACGCTCATGGCGGCGAAGAAGCCGGTCGGCACGGTAGCGGCGGCGCTCGCCTGGCGGGCGAGCCCTTCGAGCACCGCCGCCGAGTCAGTCACGGGTTCGGTGTTGGCCATGCCGAACACGGCGACGTAGCCGCCCGCCGCCGCGGCCGCCGAGGCCGTGGCCAGGTCTTCTTCGTCTTCGCGGCCCGGCGTGCGCAGGTGCGTGTGCAGGTCGACGAATCCGGGCAGCAGCAGCTTGCCTTCGCCGTCGACGACGCGCACGCGGGCGGGCGCCTCGAGGCCCTCGCCGACGGCCGCTATGCGCCCCTTGCGCACCAGCACGTCGATCACCTGGTCGAGGCCGGCCAGCGGGTCGACGGCCCGGGCGCCGCGCACGAGGACCTCGGCGCCGGGGCCTGCCTTGCTCCACGTGCGCACCGTCATGCCGCGCCCCTTTCGTCGGTCGTGCGTTCGCCGTAGCCGGCGATGGTGCGGTAGAGGATGGCCATGCGCACGGCGAGGCCGCTCTCGACCTGCTCGAGGATGAGCGTGTCGGGGTGGTCGGCGACCGCCGGACTGATCTCGACGCCGCGGTTGATGGGCCCGGGGTGCATGACCTTCTGGCCCGGCCGCAGCCGCTCGAGGGTCATGCCGTAGAGCGACGAGTACTCACGCAGCGAGGGGATGAAGTTGGCGCCCTCGGCCATGCGTTCCATCTGCATGGGCAGCAGGTAGACGACGTCGGCTTCGCCCATCCGGTCGAGCGAGTACTCGACCTTCACTCCCAGGCTCTCGATGTCGCGCGGCATGAGCGCCGGCGGTCCGGCGACGGTGACGTCCATGCCCAGCAGCTGAAAGCCGGCGATGTCGCTGCGCGCCACGCGGCTGTGCAGGACGTCGCCGACGATCCAGGCCTTCATGCCGTCGAGCTCGCGGCCCAGCGCCTGGCGCATGGTGAACAGGTCGAGCAGGCACTGCGAGGGGTGCTGGAACTTGCCGTCGCCGGCGTTGATCACGCTCGCCGGCGTGTAGCGGCTGGCCAGGCGGCAGGCGCCGATCTGCGGGTGACGCATGACGATGATGTCTGGCTGGTAGGCAGACAGCGTGAGGATGGTGTCTTTGAGCGACTCGCCCTTGTCGACCGCAGAGCCCGAGGCGCGCACGTTCATGGTGTCGGCCGAGAGCCGTTTGGCGGCGAGCTCGAAGCTCGTCAGGGTGCGCGTCGAGGACTCGTAGAACATGTTGATGATGGTGCGCCCGCGCAGGGTCGGCACCTTCTTGATGTCGCGCTGCAACACGGGCAGGAAGCTTTCGGCCGTCTCGAGGATGAGCTCGGCGTCGGCCCGCGTGAGATCGTCGATCGACAACAGGTCTCGCTTGGCCATCTCAGACCTCCTGGGCCGGGCTGACGAGCACGACCTCGTCTCTGCCGTCGGACTCGGAGAGCAGCACCTCGATGCGCTCGCGCCGGGCGGTTGGCAGGTTCTTGCCGATGTAGTCCGGCCTGATGGGCAGCTCGCGGTGGCCGCGGTCGACGAGCACGGCGAGCTGCACGCGCGCCGGCCGGCCGTAGTCGAAGAGGGCGTCGATGGCCGCCCTGATCGTGCGGCCCGTGTAAAGGACGTCGTCGACCAGCACGACCGTGGCGCCGTCGACCTCGAAGGCGAGGTCGGTGCTCTTGACGATCGGGTTGGGCGTCGCCGGCACGACGCCGTAGGCGCCGCGGGCGGCGACGTCGTCGCGGTAGAAGGAGATGTCGAGGTCGCCGCTTGGCGTGTCGCGCCCCGCGATGTCGTGCAGGATGGCGTGCAGACGGCGCGCCAGGAAGGTGCCTCTGGTGTGGATGCCCACGATGGCCAGGCGCTCGTCGCCCGCGTTCTTCTCGAGGATCTCGTGGGCCATGCGAGTGACGGTGCGGGCCAGCTGGTCGCCCGTCATCACGACCCGATCTCCGGCGTCAGGCATAAAAAAACACCGCCTCGTAGTGGGCGGCGTCGCGGTCTGCATGGTGCGTCATTGTGCACCCCTTTCCGGTCTCACGGGACCTGGACTTAAAGGTTT
>CAZFJE010000238.1:0-4998 GCA_964519555.1 uncultured Thermoleophilia bacterium | reverse complement strand
CGCCATCGGCATCCAGAGCGCTAGGTGAAGCGACGAAGACACCGGCGGCCTTACGACCCGCGCTGCGGCTCTTCGGCACGCCCTTGTCGATGTAGCGCGCCTCGGCGGCCACGAGGCGGCCGTCTGCGTCCTGCACCGGGAACACGACGGCTGGGCGGCCGTACCAGTCGCGGGCATAACGCACGCGAGCGTCGACAGTCGTCAGTAACGGGATCCGGCGCGACCAAAGGTAGTCGGCGCCGGCCGCCGCAGTGGGCTTGTCGATCGACACGGCGGCCGACCACAGGCGGCGTAGCGTGTCGCGCTTGGCCGCCTGCTCGGCAAGCTCAGCGGGGGAGGGCGGCCGCGGAGGCGGCGACGCGCTTTTGGGTGCTCGGGATCTGCGTCGTCGTCTTGTGCGAGCGCACTCATCGACATCGTGATCGTGGTGGTCCCTGAACTCGTCGAGCTTGCCGGATGCCATGCACCGAAAACAGTGCCAGGCGCCCGTCTCGCTGTTGAAACTCAGGCTGGCGTGTCCCTGGTCACGAGGATGGTCGTCGCCGCAGAGCGGGCAGAGAGCCTGGCGGTTGCGGCCGGCTCCCCGGATCCGACCGTAGTGTTCCAGGTCGCGCAGGCTCAGATCGATGGTCTCGCTCACGGCGTCTGGCTACCGATACCTTCCACGTAACGGCACCTCGGCACGGTTCACGCCTCGCTGAACTTCTGCAGGCGGCCGCAGAACTTCATCTCGTGGCGACCGCCAGCACCATGCCTGTTCTTCTCGATGCTGATGTGAGCACCGACCTCGCCGGCGGCGTCGAAGCCCTTCGGGCGGTTTGTGTTCTTGCCGTTCTTGTCCTTGAGCGTCTCGCGGTTGAGGCTCAAGACGGTTTCAGCGCCGTACTCGATCGCGCGACTGCCAGCAGAGGCGTTTACGCCACCACCGGCGGCGCTCGCGCGGTTGCGCTCGGCGAGCACGAGGATGGGTGCCGCCAGCTCGGCGGAGAGGCGCTGCAGGTCGCCAATCGCCTCGCCGAGGCCGCCGTACTCGCCATCCTCGTGGAAGATCGGCGAGGTTCGCGCCCAGGCGTGCACGGAGTCGAGGCAGAGCAGGATGTGCTTGGCTTGGTGCCGCTTCCGCCAGACCTCGGCCGCGGCGCGGATCTCGTCGGCCGTCACGTGCGTGCGAGTCGCGTCGAGCAGAGCGAGCTGCGGACAGGCCTTCACGGCGGTGCAGGCCTTCTCGGCGACGGCGTCACGGGTGAAGGTGCCGTTCTTGAGGTCGTGCAGGAAGGTGCTGGCGGTGCGGGAGATCACGCGTCTGAACAGCTCGATCGCCGACATCTCGCAGGTGACGAACAGGGCCGGAAAGCCGCACTGCGCCGCGATTTGGAGGGCGAGTCCTGTCTTGCCGCTCCCGGTGTTACCGTGCAGGACGTGGTAGCCGGGCATGAAACGGCCGCCGAGGTCGCGGTCCAGCTCCGGGAAGCCGGTCACCGGGCCGCGCAGGTCGCCGCTTAGCTTGGCGGCGTGGTCGGCTTCGGCTTCGTCGAGCAGGTCGCCTAGCAGGTCGCCCAGCGGCAGCAGGCGCGGCAGGTCCTTCGGTGGCGCGAAGGGTTCATCGGTGATCGGCGGCGCCTCGTCGGTTTCACTGCCGCCCTCGCCGGTTGGCGCCGAGTTCTGGCGGGCTTGACGGCGCCGACGTTCGGCCATGAGTTCGGCCCATTGAGTGTCCCAATCCGTGGGCTCACCAGCGGCGGATGTGCCGTCGGCATCGGGTGGTGTGGTGTTGTCCATGGGGTCCTCCTAGGTCGTGTGGATGCCGGTCACATTACCGAGGAGGGGGCGGCACCCGGAGAGGGTGCCAAGCCCCCCAGGTCTCTATCTCTATCTAGGGCCGATTCAGGCTCAGTTAACGCCAAGGTGCGCACAGTTAACGCCAGGGTGCGCACAGTTAACGCCAGGGTGCGCAGCACTTTTCCCTGCACGCATCTTGCGCGCACCTTGGCGTTAAGGGCGCCACTTGCTTCCTCGGCCGAGTTTCGGATGCTTGGCGGCGTAGTGCTCCATGCACTCGTCGAGGTAGGCACCGCCGGGGCGGATGTTGTGCTTTCGCTCGCCGTAGAAGGCCGTGCGCCAGTCAACCCCGCGGATGGCGCGCTGCGCCGTTGTGCCATCGGGGTTCAGGACAGGCCAAGGCTCGCGTCCGTGCTGCTTGGCGTAGCGCGTCGGAAGGGACGTCCAGCTACTGACGATCTTCGCGTACCTGTGCTCGCCGCCTTCCTTGGGGCCGCCCTTGAGAAGGGCGATTGCATCCGCGAAGTAGCCGACGGCTCGGCCCGGGTGCCGGTTCCCTTCGCAGCTCTCTATGGAGCCGTCGGGCGTCTTCCATTCAGCGCCCCGGCAGAGGATCTGCTCCATCGTCGGAGGATCCGGTGTGCGGCCGTACTTACCCGAGAAGAGGTCGGCGGTCGTCAGGAGCGGCCTGAACGTAAGCACGTGACGGCCTGCCCTTGTCTCGTAAACGCAGTCTTTCGTGCTGACCTTCATGCGCCAATGCGGGATCAGGAACATCGCCATCGCCGTCGCCCACTTGCCGGCCGTGGTGTCGGGCAGGGCGAGCAGATCGCGCACGAAACCCAGAGACTGAAGCTGGTCGGGATGGTCGCGTTGCCACTCCGATAGGCCGACGGCGTTGCATCGCACGCGGTCCAGCAGGCCGTCCCTGTCGAGACGAATATGACCGAGGGAGTAGGTCGCGAAGATGTCGGTTCCGCCGCTGCCGTCTGGGGACACAGAACCGTAGTATCGGGCGGTTTCGCCGAGCAGCAGCCAAACGAGCAGCTCGCGGTCGAAAGCGTCGTAGTAGGCCTTCACCGCAGCCTCGCCCTGTGCTGTGATCTTCCCGCCTGGCCGCTTGCACCCGAAGTGCTCGCGCAGATCGAAGCGGCTGAAGGTCATACCGTCGTAGCGAGCCGCGAAGTCGATCGCTGCATAGGTGACGAGTGCGCCCTTCGTCCTGCCGGCGGTCGCGACCTTGGCGGCGAGATGCCTCGCCGTGGGCGCATCGATGCCAGGAAAGAGGGCTGCCAGACGGGCGGCGTCGGGCGGCGGCGCGAAGAGGATCTGCCCGTCGCCGAAGCCGAGCCGGCCGACGGCGGCCTCTCCCACCGTCGTGTTCGCAACGATGTCGAACACGCTGCGCGTGAATGCCAGGCCCAGCGCGTTCGCGTACTTGCCGGTCGGGTAGCGTGCGAGCGCAAAGTACGGCCGCGTCGGCCTCTTGGGCTCGGTCGCCGACGCCTCGAATAATGTGCCCTGGTTTCCGGCGATCCCGGGTGAGAGGGGCAGGCTTTCCACTTGTCCGGCGGAAATGTCAGGTGGCCGGACTATGGGCCTGTCGCTGTCAGTTACCGCGCAGGCCATGGCACACCCACGGGTCGCCGAGAGGAGGTTGACCGTTATCACCGGCCACCGTGGCGCTGTTCAACACAGTGCTGGCCGGCTCTACGGACGCTCGACGAGGTCGAGCCCGAGCAGCTTGAGAAGGGGCACGGTGAGGGCCAACTTTCGACGACCGAGCGTCACGACGGGAAAGTCGCCACGAGCAGCCGCCCTGAATGTAGCCGCCCTGCTCAGGCCGAGCAGTTGTCCCGTTTGCGGCCAGAGGGGCAGGGTCGCCGGCAGCTCGCGCCAGTGCTCCTGAAGGGAGCCGACGTCGCATGGCAGATCACCGACGGGCGCCGGGCTGGAGGCCGCGATCACCTTGGTGTCAGTCGAGGCCGTCACGGCCACTCTCGACGACATCCGTCGAAGCGCCGGTCGTCCGTCCACTGGAGTGCTTCGGTGACGGACTCATCGGCGCCTTCTGACCCTGTGCAAAGCGATCCAGCTGTCGCACAAGTCCCCGCAGACGAAGAACGTGAGCAAGTCGGAGCATGGAGGCCACTGACAGGCGCGACTGGCCGCGCTCGACGCGCGACAACTGTGCGGGGTCGATGTCCGCGAGCCTAGCAGTCTGACGCAGGCTCAGGCCCCGCGCCTCTCGCGCTGCACGCCATGGAGGGTGGTCTGCCGAAGTGGTGACTATCGCCATGAGCGTAGACTACTGGCCCGCGTCCGGAGTGTCAACGATGCAGTTGGTAATCACCCATAGTGTTGACTACTGGGCAACAGGGTGGTAGCTTCAGGCACCCACAGAAGGAGAGGACGGACGTGAGCGACGAGGATCAGACAGCCAACGATCGCTTGATTAGCTTCTCGGCCAATCAGCTGGTGGCGGGGAATCTACGCCGGGCGCGAGCATCGAAGGGGTGGACACAAGAAGAGGCGGCCAGCCATCTGGCGCCTTTCCTTGGGGAAGAGTGGTCCAAGGCCACCTACTCGGCGGCGGAGCGGTCGGCTCATCGCTTCGATCGCATCCGGCAGTTCAGCGCGGACGACCTCGTCGCTTTCTCTGCGGCCTTTGAACTGCCCGTGCAGTTCTTCTTCTTGCCAGGTCTAGTTATGCATCGAGACTACCGGGTCGTCGCAGGTGATCCCGAGACAAGCTACGCCTTTGACCTGGGGGAGTACCTGCGAGCCGTGTACGGCCCGCCAGGCGCGACCCATCAGCTACGGGAAGAACTTCGCGATGCCATAGAGCAGTCCGCAGGGCAGTGGAACGACGCTGACTCGAAGATCATCCGCGAGAGCCTCACGGTCTTCACGCAGGCTCGGATGCAAGCCACCGGCGACGACGTCGGGAAGATGCGCGACAGCCTCCAGGATATTGCGTTCTTCTTGGGTGACTTGGCCGAGGCGATGGGAGAGACCTTGCGCAAGGAGCTCGCACCCTTATTGGATGGCCAAGCCCCGACCGATGAGGCTCAAACCGTCGCGCCTCAAACTGGCGATCCACAGGACGACGAGCCGCGCTAGTGCTGGTGAGCAAAGACGACAAAGGAGGGAGCGATGACGATACGACCTGAGACGGCCCTCGCAGCCAAAGGGGGTGGAAGGACCAAGGCCAAGCAG
>CAZFJE010000237.1:0-5002 GCA_964519555.1 uncultured Thermoleophilia bacterium | reverse complement strand
CGCATCAGCACGAGCAGCGCGACGAAGTTGAAGGCCGACACGATCGAGGTCGACAGCACGATGCCGCGCGCGCCGAGCGGCTTGTAGAGCACCCAGTCGAGGAGCGCGTTCAAGACGAGGTTGACGATGCCCACGTAGAGCGGCAGCCAGGGGCGCTGCAGACTCTGAAAGCCGCGGTTGAACATGACGTTCACGTTGGCGAAGGCCATGCCGAGCGTGAAGAAGGCCAGGATGGGCGCCACCGTCGCGGTGTCGGCGGGCAAGAAATGGCCGTGCTGGTAGATGAGCTGCACGATCGAGTGCGGCACCACCACGAACCAGGCCACGAACGGCAGCGAGACGAAGAAGATCTGCCGCACGCCCATCGACAGGGTATCGCGGAAGCTCGTCATGTCGTTGTCGGCGGCGTAGCGTGACAGGGTCGGGAACAGCACGGTGCCGATGGTGATGGCGAACATCCCCTGCGGGAGCTGGTAAAGGCGGAAGGCGTAGTTGATCTGAGCCGCGGCGTGGTCGCTCACGAACTGGGCGAAGAAGAAGTCGATGAGAGCGTTGAAGTTGAGGATGCCGAGGGTGATCGTCACCGGCACCATGAGTAGCAGCACGCGACGCAGCAGGGGGTCGCGCCAGGCAAAGCTGACGCGCCACTTGAGGTCGACGCGCCGTAGCGACGGGATGAGCAGCAGAAGCTGGGCGACGGTGCCGAAGAAGGTGCCCCAGACGAGAGCGTAGATGCCGAGCTTGCCGGGCGCCGAGAAGATCACGATGAAGGCGATGATGACGAGGTTCCAGACGATCGACACGACCGCCGGCATGGTGAAGCGCTCGTAGGAGTAGAGCACGCCGATCACCACGCCCGAGATGCTGAACAGCAGCACCGTGGGCAGCAGGATGCGCAGCATCTCGACGGCGAGGTGGCTGATGTAGGGCTGGCCGGCGAACTGCGGGAAGAAGATCTTCACGAGCAGCGGCGCGCCCAGCATGAGCACCAGGGTGACCGCGCCCACGACCACCACCATGAAGCTGAGCAGCGACGAGGCCAGCTGGTAGGCGCGTTCGCGCTCGCCCTTGGCGAAGAGGCCGGTGAAGACCGGCACGAAGGCGGCACTCACAGCGGCGTCGGCGACAAGCTGGCGGATGAGGTTGGGGATCACGGCAACCGACGCGAAGGTGTTGAGCTGCACGCTCACGCCGAAGGCGTTCGCCGTGAGGACCTCGCGAGCGACCCCGACCACCCGTGAGATACCGGTCGCCAAGGCTACGACCACCGCCGCCCAGGCGAGCTTCTTCTGTCGTTCAGTCACGCAGCCTGCACTTTTCGCTCTGTTGTCGATACGCGCCGCGGCGCGCTGGGCGCGCCCGCCAGGCGTCGCGAAGCGCCGGCCGTACGCCATGACGACCTCGTGACGCTTTACCAGTTCGTCGGAAGGACGGCGGTGCCTTTCGGTCGCGCGTCCCGCGCGAGGTTGCGGGCGCCGTCACGCGGCAGGCATGAAGGCGCCGCCCGGCGGGCAAAACAGCGATTTAGTGTACCAGACCGCCGAACTTGCCCGGCTCGCGGCGGCTGTGCTAGCATCACACGCTCGGCTCGCATGAAGCGAGCAGCTGAAAAGCCTCGACCACGAAGGATCGACGTGCCCCAGATCAAGCAGCAGAAGAAGCGCATGCGCCTGGCCGCCCAGCAGCGGCTGCGTAACCGGCAGGTCAAGTCGAGCATACGCACTCTGTTCCACAAGCTCGAAGCCAGCCTCGCCGCCGACGACAAAGCGGCCACGGCAGCAGTCGCCACGGAGCTCGCCTCGAGCATCGACAAGGCTGCCGCCAAAGGCGTCATCCATGCCAACAACGCGGCCCGCAAACAGAGCCGCGTCGCGCGCATGGTCGCCGGCCACACCGCCTGACGGCGGCCCCTGCGCACTCCCTCCGGCCCGCAGGCACGCCCGCGGGCCCTCTTTTGTCACGCCGCGCGCCGGTCTGTCGCGGGCGCTTCGCGTTTGCACCGCTTTCGGTCGCCGCCAGCGCTTTGCGTGCCACGCCGCGCCCCGGCCGTCGCTAGCGCTTCGCCAGCACCCGCCCCAGAGCCAGCTCCAGGCTGAACTCGGCGTCGAGCTCGCTGCCGCCCACCATCGCCGCTTGGGCGTCGGCCAGCGCCGCCAGGGCGCGCTCGATGGTGCGCCGCTCAAAGCGCGAGCGCTGCTCTAGCAGCTTCTGCGCCGTGTAGGGTTTGATGCCCAGCGTGGCGGCGACTTCGGCCGAGGGCATCTCGTGGGGCAGGTCCATCACGCTCGAGAGCTGGCCGATGTAGCGCACCAGGCTGAACAGCGTCGATCGCGCGATCTCGCCCGAGCTCTTGCCGCCCGACGCCAACAGCCCCTCGAGCACCCGAAAGGCCGCCGGCGCGTCGCGTTTGCCGACGGCGTCGGTGAGCTCGTAGATGCGAGCGTCGAGCGTGGGTGAGCACACCCGGTCGATGTCGTCGCAGGTGATCGAGCGGCCCAGCGCGTAGGCGGCCAGCTTGGCGACTTCGTTCTCGAGCAGGTCGGGGTCGGCGCCGACCTGGGACACCAGGTGGCGGGCCTCGTGCAAGCCCAGGTGCGCGCCGCGCGCGCGAGCGCGCCCTCGCACCCACTCGGCCACGTCGGACTGCCGCTTGGGCAGGTCGTAGCGCAGCACCTGACCGCTCTTTTCGAGCAGCTTGGTGAGGCGCTCGGTCTTGCGGAAGGTCTCCCCCACCAGCGCGATGCAGACGCCGGGCACGGGGTCGGCCAGGTACCCGGCGACGCGGTCGCGGTCGGCAGCCTTCCAGGCGTCGGCGCTGGTCACCAGCAGCAGGCGGGTGCCGAGCGTGAAGGTCGCCGTATCGGCCGCCTGCAGCACGTCGGCGACCGTGCGAACGTGGGCGTCGAACAGCGTGACGTTCAGTTCGCTGGCCGTCTGGTCGAAGACGCGTTTGCGCAGACGCGCGGCGCTGCGACGCACCTTGGGCTGGTCGGTGCCGCAGATCAGATAGGCGGGCTTGAGGTCGGGAAGTTCGTCCATGGGAGCCTTGATAGGATAGCACCACCGCCGGCGCGACGGCCCGGGGCGGTCTGGTCCTTCGCGCGCCGCGAGCTGTAGCGCACGACCAACCCCTGCCCTCTTCACGGTGAACGCGCCGCCGCCAGCGCGCGCCCGGGGTGCGCCGCCGCCACGAGCAGCCCCGTCGGGCCGGCGGTCAGGGTGATATCGCCGCTGAAATCGGTACGCAGCAGCGGCACGCCGTGCCCGGCCATGAGCGCAAGGGACGACGCCGTCGGGTGGCCGAACTTGTTGGGTCCGACCGAGACGACCGCCAGGCGCGGCCGATACTCGGCCAGCAGCCGATCGTCGAGTCCGCCGCTCGAGCCGTGGTGAGGCAGCTCGACGATCGCGAGGGGGCCCAGGTCGAGCGGCTCGAGCGCCTCGGCTTCGGCGTCGCCGGGCAGCAGCACGCTCTCGCCGTCGAGCGTGACCACGACCACGAGCGCACAGTCGTTCTCGTCCTGGTTGTCGGCGCCGCCCGGTGTGCCCGTCGGCACCACGGCCAGGCGGCCACCGCCGATGGTCAGCGACAGGCGCGCCGTGCAGGCGTGAACCGGCACGCGCGCCGCGCGCAGCTCGGCGACGACGCGATTCAGAGCGGCCGACGCCACCACCGGCTGTGGCACCAGGGCCTGGTCGATGGGGATCTGGCCGAGCACGTCGGAGAGGCCGGCGGTGTGGTCGGCGTGGCCGTGCGAGAGCACGAGCAGGTTGATGTGCCGCACGCCGTGGCGGCGCAGACAGGCGGCCAGCGGCGTCGGTCCGGCGTCGATCAGCACGGTGGGCCCGCCGGGCTCCTGCAGCAGCGCGGCGGCGCCCTCGCCCACGCTGAGCACCGTGAGCGTGGGCCGCGCCGGCGCCGCCGGGCGCGCCGGCGCCATGGCCAGGGCGGCCGCGATGAGCACGACAGCGGCCACGGCGATGCGGCCACGGCGGCGCGGGACGCGTGCGTAGTCGCGCAGCGACTCACCGGCGCGGTGGGCCAGCAGCGCGACGACCACGAGGCCACCCCCGAGCAAGGCGGCGACCAGGAAGCCCAACGTGAGGCCCTGCCAGGTATAGACGGCAAACGAGGGGTGGCCGAACCAGCCGGCGACGGTCAGCAGAAAGCCGGTGAACAGGCCGGCCACCACGTTGAGCGGCGCCGACAGAGCCGGCCAGGCAAAGCCCACGAAGACGCTGAGCATGCCGAGGAACATGATAGGCCCGAGCACGAAGCCGCCGACGATGTTGGCCGGCACGGCCACCAGCGATGCCTGGCCGAAGGTCGCCATGGAGACGGGCGCGGTCGAGAGGCTGGCGGCTGTCGTGATCGCCGCCGGTTCGCCCAGAAAGCGCGGCGCGAAGGCCAGCGCGTGCGTGAGCGGGCGACCCAGCAACAGCAGGCCGGCGACGGCCGCGAACGAGAGCTGAAAGCTGACGTCGAACACCACCGCGGGACTGCGCGTGAGCATGAACGCCCCCGGCACCAGCCACAGGAACCAGCCGTCGGTGGGCCGCGAGGTCAGGTTGGCGAGCAGGGCGACGACGCCCGAGACCCCGGCGCGCACGATCGAGGGCGTGGCCCCGGTGACCACCACGTAGAGCACGACCGAGGGGATGAGGATCAGCGAGCGCACGCCGCGACGCACGCCGGCCAGGGTGAGCACGAACGAACCCATGGTGCACAGCAGGACGACGTTCTCGCCCGACACCGCGAGGATATGGAGCAGCCCGCTACGCCGCATGTCGGTGACGGGGCCGTCGGGCACCGCCTGCTGGTCGCCGAGCACCATCGCTTCGAGCACCTCGCGCACCGGCGAGCGCAGGCCGCGGCGGATGTGGCCGCGGGCCGCAAGACGCAGGCGGTCGACGAAGCCGCCCAGGCCACCGCGGCGACCCGTCAGGCGCAGCGTGGCGAGCGGCGCGGCGAGCACGACGTGCTCGCCGCGCCGCTCGAGGT
>CAZFJE010000236.1:0-5010 GCA_964519555.1 uncultured Thermoleophilia bacterium | reverse complement strand
AGCAGGGCGCGGTGCACGCCGCCGACGGCTACGCGCGCGCCACCGGCAAGGTCGGGGTGTGCCTGGCCACGAGCGGTCCCGGGGCCACCAACCTGATCACCGGCATCGCCAACGCCTATCTCGACTCCATACCGCTGGTCGCCATCACCGGCCAGGTGCGCGCCGACCTGATCGGCACCGACGCCTTCCAGGAGGCCGACGTCACCGGCATCACCCTGCCGATCGTCAAGCACTCCTACCTGGTGCAGGATGCGGCCGAGATCCCGCGCATCATCCACGAGGCCTTCCACATCGCCTCGACCGGCCGGCCTGGGCCCGTGGTGATCGACGTGCCCGTCACGGCGCTGCTCGGCGAGCTCACCTACAAGGCGCCCGACAGCCTGAACCTGGCGGGCTACAAACCCACCGTCAAAGGCCACGTCAAGCAGATCAGGGCGGCGGCCCGCGCCATTCTAGAGGCTGAGCGACCGGTGCTCTACGTGGGCGGCGGCGTCATCAGCGCCGGCGCCGCCGACGAGCTGCACGCCGTGGCCGAGCTCGTGCAGGCGCCCGTCACCACCACCCTCATGGGCCTCGGCGCCTTCGACGAGCGCCTGCCGCTGTCGCTGGGCATGCTCGGCATGCACGGCACGGTGCCGGCCAACTACGCCGTGCACGAATGCGACGTGCTCGTGGGCATCGGCGTGCGCTTCGACGACCGCGTGACCGGCAAGCTCTCGGCCTTCGCGCCGCAGGCCAGGACGATCATCCACATCGACGTCGATCCGGCCGAGATCGGCAAGAACGTCGAGCCCAGCATCCCCATCGTGGGCGACGCGCGCCACGTGCTGGCCGCGCTGCTCGACGAGCTGCGCTCATCGACGGTCACGCCGGGCCGCACCGCCGCCTGGCTGGCCCGCATCGCGGCCTGGCAAGACGAGTTCAAGCTGCGCTACGAGCCCCCGACGGGAGAGGGCCTGCTGGCACCGCAGTTCGTGATCGAAGAGATCGAGCGCGTCACCGCGGGCGACGCCGTCATCGTGACCGACGTCGGCCAGCACCAGATGTGGTCGACCCTCTACTTCAAGTACCGCTTTCCGCGGCAGTGGATCAGTTCGGGCGGCCTGGGCACCATGGGCTTCGGCCTGCCGGCGGCGCTGGGCGCCAAGCTCGGCCGGCCCGACAAGACGGTCATCGACGTGAGCGGCGACGGCGGCTTTCAGATGACCATGCAGGAGCTCGCCACGGCGGTGAACTACGACATCCCCGTGGTGGTCTGCATCCTGAACAACGGCTACCTCGGCATGGTGCGCCAGTGGCAGGACCTCTTCTGGAACAAGCGCTACTCGCAGACCTGCATAGCGGTGCAGCCCGACTTCGTCATGCTCGCCGAGGCCTTCGGCGCCAAAGGGCTGCGCGTGACCGAGCCCGGCCAGGTCGGCGCGGCGCTGCGCGAGGCCATCGACAGCGGTCGCCCCACGGTGATCGACTTCAAGACTTCGCCCGAAGAGAACGTGTTCCCGATGGTGCCCGCCGGCCAGTCGATCACCGAGCTGATCGGCGGCAAGGCGCCGCGCAAGGCGAGGGGGGCCAAGTCATGAAACACACGCTGTCGGTGCTCGTCGAGAACAAGCCCGGCGTGCTCACCCGCGTGGCCGGGCTGTTCGCCCGCCGCGGCTTCAACATCCAGAGCCTCGCCGTCGGTGCCAGCGAAGACCCCAACCTCTCGCGCATGACGATCGTGATCGACGGGGCCGAGCACCCCATCGACCAGGTGACCAAGCAGCTCCACAAGCTCATCAACGTGGTCAAGATCCGCGATCTCGACCCGCAGAGCCTGGTTGCTTCTGAGCTCATGCTCATCAAGGTCGCCGCCGAGGGCGAGAAGCGCACCGACGTTCTGCAGATCGCCGAGATCTTCAAGGCCAAGATCGTCGACGTCGAGCGCCGCAGCCTGGTGCTGCGCGCGGTCGGCGCGACCGACAAGCTCGAGGCCCTGCTCGAGATGCTGCAGCCGATCGGCGTGCTCGAAGTCACGCGCACCGGCATCATCGCCCTGGGGCGAGGGCGGGGGTAGGCAGGCGTTGAGCCGCGGCAGCGTCACCCAGGTGGCGCTGCTGCGCGGCGTCAACGTGGGCTCCGCCAAGCGCGTGGTCATGGCCGACCTGCGAGCCCTGGTCGAGGGCCTCGGTTACGGCGGCGTGCGCATCCTGCTGAACAGCGGCAACGTGGTCTACGACGCGCCTGGAGTCACGCCGACCGCAGCCGGCGGCCGCATAGAGCGGGCGCTGGCCGCCGACCTGGGCGTCGGCGCGCGGGTCGTGGCGCTCAGCGCCGCCGAGCTCGACGCCGCCGTGGCCGCGAACCCCCTGGCCGCGGTCGCCGACAACCCCTCTCGCCTGCTGGTCGCGGTGCCTGCCGACGCGCGGGCCCGGGCGGCGCTCACGCCCCTGGCCGGGCAGGACTGGGCGCCCGAGGCGCTGGCCCTGGGCGCGCGGGTGGCCTACCTGTGGTGCCCCGACGGCGTCATCGCCAGCAAGCTGTCGGCGGCCGTCGGGCGTCTGCTCGGCGACGCCGTGACCAGTCGCAACTGGACGACCATGGTCAAGCTGCAGGCGCTGGCGGCGACCGAGCGCGGGTAGTCGCTCGAACGCCGGCGTCTGGGCCGGGCAGCCGGCCCCTGCGTTGCCGCCGGCGGCGCAACGCAGTAAAGTTCAACGTTCCGAGTGCAGTCGCCCGCGCGCCATCGCACGGGCGTCACAAGAAGGAGACACCGCATGTACTACGACTCAGATGCCGACCTCAGCCTGATCAAAGGCAAGACCGTCGCCGTGATCGGCTTCGGCAGCCAGGGCCATGCCCACGCCCAGAACCTGCGCGACTCCGGCATCAAGGTGGTCGTCTCCGATCTGCCCGGCACGCCCAACGGCGAGCGCGCCGCCAAGGCCGGCTTCGAAGTCCTCACGGCCGCCGAGGCGGCCAAGCGCGGCGACATGATCATCATGCTGGTGCCCGACGAGACGCAGGCGCGCCTGTACAAAAGCGACGTGGCCGCCCAGCTCACCGCCGGCAAGGTCCTCATGTTCGCCCACGGCTTCAACATCCACTTCAGCCAGATCGTGCCGCCCAAAGACGTCGACGTCATCATGGCGGCCCCCAAGGGCCCCGGCCACCTCGTGCGCCGCCAGTACGAAGAGGGCAAAGGCGTGCCCGCGCTGATCGCCGTCTACCAGGACGCCAGCGGCCAGGCCAAAGACCTGGCTCTCGCCTACGCCAAGGGCATCGGCGCCACGCGCGCCGGCGTGATCGAGACCACCTTCTCCGAAGAGACCGAGACCGACCTGTTCGGTGAGCAGGCCGTGCTGTGCGGCGGCGTCACCGAGCTCATCATGGCCGGCTTCGACACGCTCACCGAGGCCGGCTATCAGCCCGAGGTCGCCTACTTCGAGTGCCTCCACGAGCTCAAGCTGATCGTCGACCTGATCTGGGAGAAGGGCATCAGCGGCATGCGCTACTCGATCAGCGACACCGCCGAGTACGGCGACCTCACCCGCGGTCCCGTGGTCATCGACGAAGCCACCCGCGACCGCCTGCGCAAGATGCTGGCCGACATTCGCAGCGGCGCCTTCGCCCGCGAGTGGATCCTCGAAAACCAGGCCGGCCGGCCCGTGTTCAACGCGCTGCAGCGGCAGGGCAAGGAGCACCAGATCGAGGTCGTCGGCAAGAAGCTGCGCGGCATGATGAGCTGGATCAGCGAGGGCGGCCTCGACATCGATGTCTGAGCGTGTCAACGACGCCGCTCGACACTCGACTCCGACGTCGCATAGACTGACCGTCATGGACTTGCCGATTCATCGCCCGTCGTGACGGCTGAGGCGGGCGGGTGCGCCAGCACCCGCCCGCCTCAGCCGACTTCTGCCTGCCGCCTTCGCGCGCACCTCGCGCTGCGGCGCGCCCGCCTGCTTCCGCGCCTCACGATCGCCCGATCGTGTTCGTCGACTCTTGCCTGCCTGCCTTCGCGCCCGCCTCTGAGCGAGAGCGCGCGAGACCACGAAAGGACTTAAGAGATGCTGAAGCGCTTTCTCATCACACCCGGACCCACGCCGGTCCCCCCCGAGGTACTGCTGGCCGGCGCCGAGCCCATCGTCCACCATCGCGCCCCGCGCTTCGTCGAGATCTTCAACGAGACGGTCGAGGGCCTCAAGTACGTCTATCAGACGAGCAACGACATCATCGTGTTCGCCGCCTCCGGCACGGGAGCCATGGAAGCCGCCGTCGTCAACGTCGTGAACTCCGGCGACACCGTGATCGTCGCGTCGGTGGGCAACTTCGGCGAACGCTGGGTGAAGCTCGCCGCGAAGTGGGGCGCCGAGGTCGTGGCTCTCGATTTCGAGTGGGGCACGAAGGCCGACCCGGCGGCGATCGCTCAGGCGCTGGCCGACCACCCCGAGGCCAAGGCCGTCTACGTGCAGTTCTCAGAGACCTCCACGGGCGTCGTCAACGACATCAAGGCGATCGGCGAGATCGTCGCCAAGACCCCGGCCATCCTCGTCGTCGACGCCATCTCGGGCCTCGGAGCGACCGACCTGCCGACCGACGAGTGGCAGGTCGACGTCTGCGTCGCCGGTTCGCAGAAAGCCCTCATGATCCCCCCCGGTCTGGCCATGGCGGCGGTCAGCGAGAAAGCCTGGAAGGTGGTCGAGGCCTGTGGTACGCCGCGTTTCTACTTCGACTGGGTCTCCGCCCGCGCCAAGGCCAAAGACGGCCAGACGTCGTTCACCCCGGCGGTCTCGCTGTTCGTCATGCTGAACAAGGCCATCGAGATGATCCGCGACGAGGGCCTCGCCAACGTGTTCGAGCGCCACGCCGTGCTCAGCCGCGGCTGCAAAGAGGGCGTCAAGGCGCTCGGCCTCGAGCTCTTCGGCCCCGACGACCCGCAGGCCAACTCGGTGACGGCCGTCAAGGTGCCGGCCGAGGTCGACGGCGGCAAGATCGGCAAGCTGGCGCGCGACCGCTACGGCGTGTGGCTGG
>CAZFJE010000235.1:0-5015 GCA_964519555.1 uncultured Thermoleophilia bacterium | reverse complement strand
GCCGAGATCAGCGTGCTCAACAACAACTACCTCGACCGCCTGCTCATGGGCGTGCGCGGCGTGAGCCGGCCCTACGCCGAGGGCCATCGCCGGCTCGACCAGGTGCGCTACAGCCTGGAGACGCTCAAAGAGGAGACCGGCGTGGGCACCGAGGACGTGCGCGACCGCATGGTCGACTTCGGCATCCAGAGCTTCTGGATGAGCCACCACCCCTGGGTCGTGCCCGAGCCCTTCACGCCCGAGCCCTGCGAGACCTACTCCAAGGCCGACCTCGACGAGTGGGCGGCCGTCGTCAAGAAGGCCAGCGACGAGGCCTACGCCGACCCCACGCAGGTCAAGTCGGCGCCCCACGCGTCGAGCTCGGGGCGCCTGGCCGGCCTCGAGGCCTTCGAGGACCCGGAGCGCTGGGCCTTCACCTGGCGGGCATACCGACGCAAGAACGGACAAGCTGGGTAAGCTGGGGCGACAGGAGCGTCATAGTCGATCACAGGGGGTGCCGGCATGCAGACAAAGACAAAGGTGGGCGGTGCGGCGGGAGGGCTGCTCGGCCTCATGGCCCTGGCGGCGGCCGCGGTCGCGTTCATCGTGTTTCTCATGGCGGCGCTGGCCGCGCTGGTCGCCGTCGCGGCGGCGGTGATCGCGTTCGTCAAGCGCGAGACCTGGACCAAGCCCGCCTACCGCTGGGCCCGCGACAAGAGCGGCCGCTGGAGCCGGACACCGTGGAGCGCCCACGACGACGCGCTGAACCCCAACGGCGCCATGCGTAGCGGGCGCGCGGCGAACTGACCGATACGGCGCCCCCGGGCGGCCGGCATCGGCCTTTACGGGTGTGGCGACGGGCGGCGGCGAGGGCCTTGTCAGGCCCTCGCCGCCGCCCGTCGCAGCTTCGGCGATCGCTGCGCGAGCGACTTTGACTGTCGCTGCGGCCCTCCATGGGGCACAATGGACCGTCATGAGTCAGCGACCGACAGGCAGGCAGCGGCAGACCGGCGCGCCCCGGCCGGGCGCCGCACGCGCCGTCTCCGGCACCCGTACCGCGCTCGTCAACGTCGCCCGCGTGATCTTGCTGGTCATCCTGGTGGCCGCGACCATCTGGGCGTTCCTCGTGCTGATAGAGCAACCGGCGCAGCTCGGACCGAAACCGACGGTCGAGTCGTATGTGGCTTGCGCGCTGGCCTGTGTCGCGGCTTGCCTCATGCTGGCGCTGGCGCTGAACGGCTCGTACCTGGCCGACCGTCTCTTCGCCCCGCGCCGCCTGCAGCTGCTCTTCAGCGCCGTGTCGGTGACCGGCGCCGCGGCCATCGTCGTGGGGCTGCTCGGCTCGTTTCGCCTGGGCACGGAGATCGCCCTTGTCGTCCTCGCCGCGGTGGTGCCGTTCGTGCTCATGGGACTCGTCTCACCGGGACTCTACCGGCGTCCTGGCAACACCACGCCCGAGCAGTCCGACGACGTCGGAGCGAGCGCTGCCGAACGCGAGCGCGCCCGGCAGCGGCGCGGCGGCCGGGGCAAACGGTGACCAAGGTGGCCGACGCGCCCGGCGCGCGGTCCGACGGGGGCGTCGCCGGCAACGTGCGCACCCCGGCCGCCGCGAACGCCACCGCCCGCTCGGGCGCCACGACCTATAGGGTCGAGCGGCCACTCAAGGCGGGGCCGGTGGCCGTCGCCGCCAAGGTCGTGCTCGCCCTGGTCTTCGCCGCCACGGCCGCCGTGTGCGCCTACCGTGCGGCGGTGCCCGACGCCACGCCTCACCGGCACGTACCGGCGGTCGTCCTGACCGGCGGCTTCGCCGCCACGAGCCTGCTCGCCGCCATCCTGGTCGCGGCCGCGATCGCCTGGATCATGCGCGGCGCGCACTTCGCCGACAACCTCGCGTTCGCCGTGGTGTGGCCCATCGCCACCGTGCTCATGGTGATCGCCGCGGGCACCTCGCTCGTGCCCCAGCACTACCTGCGACCCGGGCTCCTGCTGGCGCCGGCGGGCCTGGCGGCGGCCGCCATGATGATCGCCGTCGCCTGGGTCTACAACCGCGCCGCGACGCGTTAGCGCGTCGCCGCCCGCCCCCCGCGTTGCGCCATGTCTCTTGAGCACCGGCGCCGCGTCGGCCTGATCGTCAACCCCGTGGCGGGGGTCGGCGGCACGGTCGGCCTGAAGGGCAGCGACGGCGACGATATCGTGCGCCGCGCCCTTGCGGCCGGCGCCCCCCGCGAAGCGCCGCGGCGCGCCGCCGTTGCGCTCGCGCGCCTGGCGCGCCTGCGCGAGCACATCGCCGTCGTCACCTGCCCCGGCGAGATGGGCGAAGACGAGGCCCGCGCCTGCGGCTTCGAACCCGAGGTGATCACGCTGGCCGACGGCGCGCGTTGGGGAGCCGGCCGCGCCGCCCTGCCCGACGGCTCCCGGGCGACGAGCGCCGACGACACCGTGGCCGCGGCCCGCGCCCTGCGCGAGCGCGGGGTCGATCTGCTGCTGTTCGCCGGCGGCGACGGTACGGCGCGCGACGTCTGCCGGGCCGTCGGCGACACCCTGGCCTGCCTGGGTGTGCCGGCCGGCGTCAAGATCCACTCCGCCGTCTACGCGACCACCCCCGGCAGCGCCGGCGAGCTCGCCGCGCTCTACCTGCACGACCGCCCCGCGGCCGTGCGCCTGCGCGAGGCCGAGGTCATGGACTTGGACGAAGACGCCTTCCGCGCAGGCCGCGTCTCGGCGCGGCTGTTCGGCTACCTGACGGTGCCGTATGAGCGCAGCATGGTGCAGTGCGCCAAGGCCGGCGGCTGCGCCGGCGACGAAGGCGACCTGCGCGCCATCGCCGCCGACGTCGTGAACGCCATGGACCCGCAGGCGCTCTACCTGCTGGGGCCGGGCACCACGACGCGCGCCGTGGCCCGGGCGCTGGGCCTCGACAAGACGCTGCTCGGTGTCGATGCCGTGCGCGCCGGCCGCCTGGTGGGCGCCGACCTGGGCGAGCGCCGGCTGCTTGAGCTGCTCGATGCGGGGGCGACGCCGGCGGCCGGGACGGCCGGCGCCGCGCCGTCGAGCGGGCAGCCGCCCGCCGGCGCGCGCATCGTGGTCACCGTGATCGGCGGGCAGGGCCACATCTTCGGGCGCGGCAACCAGCCGTTGAGCGCGGCGGTGATCCGCAAGGTGGGTCTCGAGCACGTGATCGTCGTGGCCAGCGAGACCAAGCTGCTGTCGCTCGCGGGAGGGCCCTTGCTGGTCGACTCGGGCGACGCGGCGCTCGACACGGCGTTTGCGGGGTACCGGCAGGTCGTCACGGGCCTGGGCCGGCGCACCATCTACCGGGTGGCGGGCGCCTCGGGCTCGTAGGTCGACTTGAGGCGGTCGAGCGCGGCGCCGAGCATGGTCTCGACCATGGCGAGCGCCCCTTCGACGTCGAAGGCGGGGTCGAGCGCCGCCTGCAGGCCGAGGCCGTCTTCGATGGCGACGAGCACCGATCCGACCGCGGCGAGCTCGCGACGCTGGGCGCCGGTCACCCGGCCGGCAGCGTCGGGGTCGGCGGGGTCGAGCGGCTCGCACACGCCGGTCATCTCGAGGACGAGCTCGCGGTAGTCGTCGTACAGGCCGGCGATACGGCGCTGCAGCTCGGGTTCGCGCAGCGCTGAGACGATGAGCTCGAAGAAGTCGTGTTGCGACTGCGTGTCGTCGGCCTCGCGCTTGATCCAGTCGAGAAAGGTGGGCAGGCTGCCGCCCGGCCCGGCCAGGCCGTAGACCGACACCGCGAGGTCGTGGAACAGCGAGTCGAAGAGGATCGCCACCAGACCGGCGCGGCTGCCGAAGTGGTAGGGGATGAGGGTGCGGCTGACGTTGGCTTCGTTGGCCACCGCCTCGATGGTCAGCCCCTCGAGCCCGCGCTCGGCGAGCACGCGGCGCGCGGCTTCGAGGATGCTGCGCGCGGTGGGCGGCAGCGACTCCATGGGGTGGTCGCGGGGCAGGCCCGGCGAGTACTGGTTCGGGGTCGTCATCTTGGGCCGCCCGCGGGGACGGCGCGCGGGCTGCACCGGGAGATTTTCTTGGCTTGACATTTCAGGGCCCTGTACTAGCGTCGCTTGCATCCACGCGCCCGGGGGAGGCGTTGTGGTCCCCAAGCAGGGCGGTCTCGGCGCTGCAAAAGCGCGAGCCGCGCACGCGTGACAAGGAGTGTAACGCATGAAGGTTCTCATCGTCGGAACTGGTGGTGTTGGCGAGTCCATGGCCGCCATTGCAGCACGCCGCGATCCCAACAAGGGCTGGCTCGAGAAGATGGTCATGGCCGACTATGACCTGGCCAAGGCACAGGCTATCTCCAAGCGCCTCGGCGAGGACAGGTTCCCGGCCGAGAAGGTCGACGCGAGCAACATAGACGAAGTCGCCGCCCTGGCCACCAAGCACGGCGTCGACATCATCTGTAACCTGGTCGCGCCCGAGTTCAACCCGCAGCTCCTGCAGGCCGCCCTCAAGGCCAAGACGCACTACCTCGACACGGCCATGACGGTCTCCGAGCCGCACCCCGAGGGCCTGATCGGCCCGACCGGCGTCATGCTCGGCGACAAGGAGTTCCCGCTCAGCGCCGACTTCGACAAGATCGGCAAGGTCGCCTTCGCCGGCTTCGGCGTCGAGCCCGGCATGGCCGACTACTTCGCGCGTTACGCCGCCGACCACATGTTCGACGAGATCGAAGAGATCGGCATCCGCGACGGCTCCAACCTCGAGATCCCGGGCGCCAAGGGCATCAGCTTCGGCTTCTCCATCTGGACGACCATCGAAGAGTGCACCCAGCCCGCCATCGTCTGGGAAAAGGACAAGGGCTGGTACACCATCGAGCCGTTCGCCGAGCTCGAGCCGTTCTTCCTGCCCGAGGGCATCGGCACAGTCGAGATCGCCCACGTCGAGCACGAAGAGGTCGTCAGCCTCGGCCGCAGCGCGCACCTGCTCAAGGGCAACAAGAAGGCCACCTTCAAGTACGCTCTGGGCGACGAGTTCATGGCCGCCATCGACATCTTCAAGTCGACCAACATGGACAA
>CAZFJE010000234.1:0-5019 GCA_964519555.1 uncultured Thermoleophilia bacterium | reverse complement strand
TGGGGACCTCACGGTACCCCGTGGGAGGCTGGCCTTCTCATCCCATCTGCTAGGGTCCACTGCGCCTGCTGGGTTACGGCGTGCGTCCGGCTCTCAAGACCGCACGACATCTGCCGACAACTTGTCTAAGACTCCAGGGATGTCCGGGCAGGTGTACAAGCGATGACGATCAGCAAGTCAAACGCCATACTCGTTGTAGTGGTGGTCGTGGCGATCGCCACGGCGTCTGTTGTGGCCGCGCATGGTCACCAGAGCGGCAAGGCAAACGCCGCAGAGCTAGCGGCCGCCAGCCTGACCGACACCTCGCTTGCGGCCTCGTCTACCAGCAGCGATGTGGTGGCGAGCGACCCTGCTCAGCAGGTCCCCGATCTCGACCAGTTCACGAGCCGCGACCCGTTCATCCAGGCGACGGCGGCCCCGGCCCCGGCCACCAGCCCGACGCCGACATCCAGCCCTACGTCGAGCCCGTCGCCGTCACCGTCACCGAGCCCGAGTCCCACTGTGCCGCCGGATGCCAGCGTGCACCTCAAGGTGCGTCTCGGCAAACGAGACATCAACGAGATCTTCACTGACTGCAAAGTTGGCGACGTCTTACCACCCGGCGCACCATTTCTGAGGATCAAGGGGATTTTCACAGACCGGATCAAGTTCAAACTGACAGACGGGTACACGCTCCCCGGTGCGCATGGCAAGAAGATCTTCGAGGTCGGGGCCACCAAATCAACGACACGATCGATCAAGAAGGACACTCACGTCACGGCCTGCTCTGTCAACGTGCTGCGGATCGGCGGCGGTGGCACCGGCGCTTCGAGTGGCGAGAAGGCGCCCCTGAGCCTCACCGCAGGCCACAGCATCGAGGTATTGGAGATCGGCGCCAACAACGGCGTGCCTAGCGCGAGCTTCGAGGTCGACGGCGCAGTCTACGCCACTGAGCAGATCGGCCAGGTCTTCACCACCGACTGGGGTCAGATCGAGGTCCTCGGCGTCAACGCCGTGGCGAAGACCGTCACGATCCAGCACGCAGATCTGCAGGAGACCCTGCATTTGGAACAGCCCGTATCGCAGTAGACGGTCGGCGTGGCGACCATGGCTGGCCCTGCAACGCTCGTCACCAGCGAGCGTCGGCCCACTGATTGGAGGATCGCCTGATGAAGCCGCTCTCGCGTGCTGAGTTCCTGCGACTGGTGGGTACCGCATCGGCTGGCGCTGCAGTGTTCGGCCTTGGGGGAGCGCTCCGCCCCGGTGAGGCCGACGCGGCTGTTGGCGCAGAGCCAGCGACCAGCGGGGAGTCGCTTGCCCTTCTCGGCTCATCATCTGCGCTGAGCGTCTGGACGACCTGCGAGCTGGACCGCGTGTTTCCGACGACGCAGCCCGGCACCGCTCAATCCGTCAGTATCGCGGCGGCCGGCGGCGAATACCAGGGCGTGATCATCGGGCTGAACGGCGCCACGCAGCGCACCGCCGTCGTGACCTGGTCCAGCGACAGTGATCCTTTGCTGGTCGGCAACTCCGTCCTCGACCAGGTGGCCTTCGTGCACATCACGCACCCGACGACCGACCTGGGCTCGAAGCCCGGTTGGTACCCGGATCCGCTGCTACCCCGCGCCTTTGGCCAACAGCTAACCGTGCCCGCCCAGAGCTCGTCGCTGTACGTCCTTTTTCACGTGCCCTATAGCACCATTGCCGGCACTTACACCGGCACCCTGCAGGTCGCAAATGGCACCGAAGCGGTGAACCTGCCGGTGAGCCTCACGGTCTGGAGCTTCGGCTGGCAGCGCCTGAGCGTGCGCACCGGGTTCGGGATCAACTTCAACGACCTGGGCTGCGACACCACGCTGGCGTACGACATGCTCCTGCAACACGGCGTCTGTCCCCTCATGCCGAAGCTCACGGCCGATTCCACGGCAAGCGGCAGCATCGACCAGAGCCGGTATGCCGATGGACTGGACCCCTATCTGTCGAGCAGCGGGCTGGCCATGCCCACGGCCCGTCTGCCCTGGGTCGACTGGACGCCCAACTATCCCTGGAGGTTCGACGCGAAAAGCCCCGACCTGCTCAACTATCTGACCAACGTCTGCCGCGTCTACGCAGACAATGGCTGGCAGAAGCAGGCCATCGCCTACCCGATCGACGAGCCCCTCGACACAGCGACCGAGCGCGAGGCCGATGCCTTGGCTCGCACGCTGCACAAGGCCAGCGCCAGATCGGGCTTTCGGTGTTCGTTCCTGCTGACAGACGACCCCCGGCCAACGAGCCTGGGTCCGCTGCTACCGGCCAACAAGTTCCTCTGGGACGACGTCGACATCTGGTGCGTGCGCTACTACTACTTCTTCGGCCGCGTGCCGGTGTTGCGTGCGCTGCAAGGCAAGGGCAAGCAGGTCTGGTGGTATCCCTACTACGACTCCTCGGTCAAGGAACTGCCGAGCTTCGTGATCGACAAGTCGCTGGCCGATGAGCGCATATGGGGCTGGCTCATGTACCGCTGGAACGTCAACGGCATGCTCTATTGGGGGGTCAACCGCTGGGGCGACGCCTTGACCGGGAAGGGCAACCGCGACCCCTACCAGAATCCGCTCTCGTTCGAGTACCCGGATGGGCGTGCGGCCAACGGCGAGGCCTGTCTGATCTACCCCGGCTACTACCCGCCCTACGGACTCGATCAAGAGGGGGCGGCACCGGTCTCCTCTCTGCGCCTCGAGGCCCTCCGCGACGGCTTTGAGGACATAGAGTACCTTCAGCTTGCCACCAAGCTGCTGGGGGCAAGCTACGTGCGCTCGATCGTCGACGGCATCACCTCGTTCCCCTATCCGGTGCGTTACGGCCACCTCTTCAACTTCCCCAAGTACACGACCTCGCCGTCGGCTTACAGCGCCGCACGGGCAAGGCTGGGCCAGGCGATCGACAATGCTCTTGCCAATGCGGCGGCTCCGGTGCAGGAGGCGCCCTCACAGCCTGCCCCTCGTTGACGGGGTCGGCCGTGGTACGACGTGGCCGCTCCAACCGCACTACTTGTGCGCGAACACCAGCCCCGATATCAGCGCTGCCAGAGGTGGCCGAGTTCGCCTGGACAGCTGAACCGGGTTCTTAGGTGGTTCACTGCTTCTCATGCAGCTGTTGCTTGCCTGCGTAGTGTAGATGAGATGAGAAGGCCAGCCTCCACGGGATACCGTAGTTCCCAATATCAGTAAGACGGGCTCGAGGCCCAAGCTGAAAACGGAGGCTGACCATGAACGATGCTACCACCAGCGAGGCGAAGATGACGATCGGGCTCGACCTGGGCGACCGCCACATCCAGATGTGCGTGCTCTCCGCTGACGGCGAGGTAATCGAAGAGTCCCGTCTGGTCTGCCGCCCTGCCGCGCTGCACGCGCGATTCTTGGCTGCGTCGCCGACCCGCGTGGTCATCGAGGCCGGAACGCACTCGCCATGGGTCAGCCGGCTTCTCGCCGAGATCGGCCACGAGGTGATCGTGGCCAACCCCCGCAAGCTCCGCCTCATCTACGAAAACGACTCCAAGTCTGACCGGGTAGATGCCGAATACCTCGCGCGGGTCGGCAGGCTCGACCCCGCGCTGCTGTCCCCGCTCGCCCACCGGGAGGCGTCCACGCAGGCCGACCTGGCCGTCATTCGGAGCAGAGACGCGCTGGTGAAGATGCGGGCGGGTCTCGTCAACCACGTGCGAGGAAGCGTCAAGGCGGCCGGCGGGCGGATCTCGAAGTGCTCCACGGATACGTTCCCGAAGACGGCCGCGGACAAGCTGCCCGCGGAACTCGCGCCCGCGCTTGCGCCGGTGCTCGACACGATCGCGCACCTCACCGAGCAGATTCGCGCCTACGACCGGCAGATCGAGCGGTTGTGCGAGGAGAAGTATCCCGAGACCAAAGCGCTGGTCCAGCTCAAGGGGGTGGGAGAGCTCACGGCGCTGGCCTACGTGCTGACCATCGAAGACCCAGCGCGCTTCCCGAAGGCCCGCAGCGTCGGCTCCTACCTCGGGCTGCGGCCGAGACAGGCGCAGTCCGGCGCAGCAGACCCGCAACTTCGAATCACGAAGGCTGGAGACGACATGCTGCGCCGCCTTCTGGTTGGCTCGGCGCACTACATTTTGGGTCCGTTCGGCCCGGATACCGACTTGAGACGCTGGGGACTTTCGATCGCCGCCGGTGGCAGCAAGGCGGCGAAGAAGCGCGCGGTCGTGGCGGTGGCGAGGAAGCTGTCGGTGCTCCTGCTGAGGCTCTGGGTCACCGGCGAGGTCTATGAGCCGTTGCGGAATGCGGCGCGCGACGGCGAGATGGTCTCCGCGTAGACGGACGAGAGGAACGACGACTTGTTCTGACGACGTCACCAAAGGATCGGCCTCAACCGTCCAGCTCCAGGTGACTGCGGTAATGGGCAAGGCTGGTGGCGAGGAGTGAAGTGCTTCGCCACACGAAGCCGCAGTGTAGATTGCAGCACCTGGTCTGGCCGAGCCCCAACGTGCACGGCACCGAGACGGCGCATCAAGAGTGCGGATGGAAGCGTGGCAGTGAGGCGGTCTCGAGATGGATGGCCGAAGACGTCAAGAACAGCAAGGAGAAGAGGGCTAAGCAAGCCATTGACGAACGCTGGCCTTCTCATGGAAGACCAGTAGACCCCGTCAGGGGTGCGGTCCGCGAGCCCCTGATGCCGCCGGCGGCGGTTGTAGAAGTCGAAGTAGGCCCCCAGCTCGCGACGGGCCTCGGTCAGGTTCTCGTAGGCTTTCAGGTAGACCTCCTCGTGCTTGACGCTCCGCCAGAGCCGTTCGATGAAGACGTTGTCTAGCCAGCGACCCCGCCCGTCCATGCTGATCTGAACGCCGTGGCCCGCCAGCACGCTCGTGAAGCCCCCGCAGGTGAACTGCGAGCCTTGGTCGGTGTTGAAGATGGCGGGCGCGTCGTAGCGTTCGAGGGCCTCCTCGAGTGCCTCGATGCAGAAGGCGGCGTCGAGGGTGTTCGAGAGCCGCCAGGAGAGCACGCGCCGGGAGGCCCAGTCCATGATCGCCGT
>CAZFJE010000233.1:0-5027 GCA_964519555.1 uncultured Thermoleophilia bacterium | reverse complement strand
TGCTCGGCCAAGAAGTTCGAGTGCAACCGGCCCGAGATGCGCGACTCCGGCTACAAAGACGTCGACTACGGACTCACCACGCGTGAGCTCGCCAAGATGTTCAAAGAAGCCGGGCTCGACGTGCCACACCTGCCGAAGTCCGACTTCGACGACCCCTTCGGCTCGGCCACCGGCTCGGGCGTCATCTTCGGCGCCACGGGCGGCGTCATGGAAGCCGCCCTGCGCACCGTCATCGAGATGGTCACCGGCGAGAAGGTCGAGAGCATCTACGACCACGGCGACATCATCCCGGTGCGTGGCTTCGAGGGCGTCAAGTACGCCGAGATCACCATCCCCAAGGTCGGCCCGGTGCCCGAGATCGTGGCGCACCTCGTGCCCGACTGGAAGTGGCTCGACGGCGTCACCGTGAAGGTCGCGGTCGCCCACGGCACGGCCAACGCCAAGAAGGTCATGGACGACATCAAGGCCGGCGGCAAGTTCAGCGAGTGCCACTTCATCGAGTTCATGGCCTGCCCGGGCGGCTGCCTGGGCGGCGGCGGTCAGCCGATCCCCACGAGCGACGCCATCCGCGCCGCCCGCGCCCGGGTGATCTACTCCGAAGACTCGTCGTATGCCGTGCGCAAGTCACACGAGAACCCGGCCGTGCTGCAGACCTACGCCGAGTTCCTCACCGACGGCCCCTGCGGCCACAAGAGCCACAAGCTGCTGCACACCACCTACACGGCGCGCGGCAAGTTCATGGACTGAAACGAGCGGGCCCATGGAAGGGGCCGGGGCGCCTGGCGGCGCCCCGGCCCCTTCCTTTTCCGCGGGCCCGCTCCCGGTCTGCCCGCGCCCGCAAGACCACCCGTCACCGTCGGCGCGGTGCTACGCTAGGGGCGAAAGCGGGGCGTCCGGCTTTGCCGCCGACCGCGGCGCGCCCGGCCTTTCCCGACCGACCCGGGGCCGACCGATGACCGACGAACGACCCACAGGCAAGACCACGCCGACCGCCGCCACAGGCGACGCGGCAAGCGACGGCCGGCCGCGCTTCTTCGACCTCTACCGCGAGCCCGTGGGCATCACCCCCCTGAGCGACGACGAGCGCGCCGTGCTGCGCATGGTCAATCAGCGGGTCTCCGCTCTGCCCACACTCGACGACGTCATCGACCTGCTCTTCGAGCGCACCGCCGGCATCTTCCCGTTCGACCGCATCGGCCTCTCGTTCGTCGAAGAAGACGGCCGCCTCGTGGTGTCGCGCTACGTGCGCGCCGCCTACGACAAGGTGCTGCTGGCCAAGGGCTACAGCCAAGACCTGCGCGACAGCTCGCTCGAGCGCGTGCTGCGTCAGGGCACGCCGCGCATCATCGACGACCTCGAGTCCTACCTGCGCGAACACCCCGGCAGCCGCTCCACCAAGCTCCTGCTGCGCGAAGGCGTGCGCTCGAGCCTCACCTGCCCGCTGATCGTCGAGGGGCGCATCGTCGGCTTCATGTTTCGCAGCTCCCGCCTGCCCCACGCCTACACCCAGCACCACGTCGAGCTGCAGATGGCGCTCACCGAGCGCTTGAGCCAGGCCGTCGAGAAGGCCTGGCGCATAGAGCAGCTCACCGCGGCCAACCGTAACTACCTCGAGATGCTGGGCTTCGTCAGTCACGAGCTCAAGAACCCGGTGGCCTCCATGGTGACCGACGCCCGCCTGCTGGCCGACGGCTACCTGGGGCCGGTCGAAGAGCGCCAGAAGGTCAAGCTCGAGCGCCTCATCACCAAGGGCGAGTACCTGCTCGACCTCGTGCGCGAGTACCTCGACCTGGCGCGTGTCGAGGGCGGCGAGCTGCAGGTCGCCGTGCAGTGCGACGTGCCGTTCGTCGAAAAGGTGGTCGAGCCCGCGATCGAGCTGGTGCGCGCCCAGATCGAGGCGGCCGGCATGGCGCTCACCACCGAGCTGCCCGACGACCACGACTTCGCGGTCGACTGCGACCCCTCGCTACTCATCATCGTGCTGGTCAACCTGCTGAGCAACGCCGTGCACTACGGCGCCCCGGGCGGCGCGCTGCGCCTTACGGTGGCCCCGAGCACGCGCCGCCTGCGCGTGACGGTCTGGAACGAGGGCCCGGGCTTTTCGCCGGCCGAGCGCGCGCGCCTGTTTCGCAAGTTCTCGCGCCTGCACACCCCGAGCGCCGGCCAACGGCGGGGCACCGGCCTGGGACTGTACAATTCCTGGCGGATCGTGCAGCTGCACCACGGCCATATCAAGGCCGACGCTGCGGTGGGCGCGTGGGCCGAATTCACCTTCGAGCTCCCGCAACCCCTGTGCCCGGCCGACGTCGCCGACGAGCGCACCGAGCGCACGCAGGCGCCCACCGACCAAGGGCAGAAGCCAACCGACCACATGCAGGAGCGTACCGACCACACGCAGGACCGCACGCACACCCCACGAAAGGATGCGCAGATGACCGAGAGCCACAAGATCCTCGCCGTACACATCACCGACCGCATGAAGGACGCCGCTGCGGTCCAGAAGGTCTTCACCGAGTACGGCTGCAACATCAAGACCCGCGTGGGCCTGCACGACGTCGCCGGCGACGTTTGCGCTCCGGGCGGTGTGGTCCTTCTCGAGCTCGTGGGGCCCGCCACGATCACCGCCGACATCGCCGGCGCTCTGGGCGCCATCGCCGGCGTCGAAGTGCAGAAGGTCGAGTTCGCCCACGCCGGCTGACGCCGACAGGCACTGACACGGCGGCCGAGACGGTCTTGAACGGCGACGTGCGCACCGAACACGACCTGCTGGGCGACGCGCCGGTCGACACCGCCGCGCTCTACGGCGTGCACACCGTGCGGGCGCGCGACAACTTTCACCTGACGGGGTTGCCGGTGCACGGCGAGCTTGTCCGTGCCTTCGGCACGGTCAAGCTCGCCGCCGCCCTCACCAACCGCGACCTCGGCGTGTGGGCCGCCGACCCGGCCAAGGCCGACGCCATCGAGCGCGCCTGCCGCGAGCTCGCCGACGGCCTGCACGACGACGCCGTCATCGTCGAGCGCCTGCAGGGCGGCGCCGGCACCTCGACCAACATGAACGTGAGCGAGGTGATCGCCAATCGCGCGCTCGAGCTGCTCGGCGAGCCCCACGGCGCCTACGAGCGCGTCTCGCCGCTCGACGACGTCAACCTGCACCAGTCGACCAACGACACCTTCCCCACCGCGCTGCACCTGGCCGCCATCCGCCTGCTGCACGACCTGGAGGAGCAGGTGGTCGCCCTGCAAGAGGCCTTCCAGGTAAAAGAGAAGGAGTTCGCCCACGTCGTCAAGGTGGGTCGCACGCAGTACCAGGACGCCGTGCTCACCACCCTGGGCCGCGAGATGGGCGCCTACGCCGAGGCCCTCAACCGCGACCGCTGGCGCATCTACAAATGCGAGGAGCGCCTGCGCGTGGTCAATCTGGGCGGGACCGCCATCGGCACCGGCTTTGGGGCGCCGCGCCAGTACATCTTCCGCGTGGTCGACGCCCTGCGCGAGCTCACCGCCATCGGCTTCGCGCGCGCCGAGAACCTCACCGAGGCCACCCAGAACGCCGACGTCTTCGTCGAGGTCTCGGGCATCATGAAGGCCTGCGCCGTGTCGCTGCTCAAGATCTGCTCCGACCTGCGCCTGCTGTCGAGCGGCCCCGAAGCCGGCCTGGGCGAGATCCGCCTGCCGGCCCGCCAGGCGGGCTCGTCGATCATGCCCGGCAAGGTCAACCCCGTGATCCCCGAGGCGGTCAGCCAGGCGGCCATGATGGTGATGGGCTACGACTCGACGATCGCCCAGGCCGCGGCGACCGGCAGCCTCGAACTGAACCCCTTCCTGCCGCTCATCGCCGCCTGCCTGCTCGAAAGCCTGCTGCTCCTACAGCGTGCCTGCCTCATGCTGCGGCGCTCCTGTGTCGAGGGCATCGTGGCCGACGAGACCGTCTGCCGGCGCCACGTCGAGGCCTCGTCGGCGGCGGCCACGGCGCTGGTGCCCGAGATCGGCTACGACGCCGCCTGCGAGGTGGTCAAGGCGGCGACCGCCGGCGGCACGACCGTGCGCACGGCCGCCGTCGACGGCGGCTTCGTGACAGCCGCGCGCTTCGACCAACTGCTCACCGCCGAGGCGGTCTGCCGCCTGGGCACCCCGACCCCATCGACGAGAGGATCAAGCGAATGATCGGCGCGCCCGCCTCATCGACCAAGCGATCCGGCGCATGAGCATGATCGGCGCTCCCAAGGGCATGCGGCTGCATATCGGCCTGTTCGGCCGACGCAACGTGGGCAAGTCGAGCCTGCTGAACGCCATCACCCGCCAGGACGTCTCGATCGTCTCAGACCAGGCCGGCACCACCACCGACCCGGTCGAGAAGCCCATGGAGCTGCTGCCCCTGGGCCCCGTGCTGTTCATCGACACCGCCGGCATCGACGACGTGGGTGCCCTCGGCGAGCTGCGCGCGGCGCGCACCATGCAGGTCTTCGAGCGCACCGACCTGGGCGTGCTGGTCGTGGCGGCCGACGACTGGGGCGACTACGAAGACATGATCCTCGAAGAGTTCGCGGCCCGCGAGATCCCCACGGTCGTCGTCTTCAACAAGATCGACCTGGCGACGCCGCCCTCCACGCGCGAGGACGGCCTGCGCGCAGGAGGCGCCAAGGTGGTGCGCACGGCCGCTTCGCTGGGACGTGGCGTGCTCGACTTTCGCCAGGCGCTGCTGGCCGCGGCGCCCGCCGACTTCGTCGACAACCCCACCATCCTCGGCGACCTGGTCGGGCCCGGTGAGCTCGCCGTGCTGGTCGTGCCGATCGACAAAGAGGCGCCGCGCGGCCGCCTGATCCTGCCGCAGGTGCAGTCGATCCGCGACCTCATGGACTCAGACGCGATGGCCCTGGTCGTCAAAGAACGCGAGCTGCGCGACGCCATCGCCCGGCTCAACCGGCCGCCCAAGCTGGTGGTCACCGACTCGCAGGCATTCCTCAAGGTGGCCGCCGACACGCCGCCCGACGTGCCCATGACGAGTTTCTCCATCCTCTTCGCGCGCT
>CAZFJE010000232.1:0-5033 GCA_964519555.1 uncultured Thermoleophilia bacterium | reverse complement strand
CGCGTGTCCGGCGTCGGCTGAAAAGCCAAGCGCCGCTAAGTCTGCTTCGGCGAGCGGCCA
The DNA here is from genome assembly GCA_964519555.1 of uncultured Thermoleophilia bacterium. Lineage (GTDB taxonomy): Bacteria > Actinomycetota > Thermoleophilia > UBA2241 > UBA2241 > Bog-752. Next base: position 4,973 of record CAZFJE010000232.1, on the reverse strand, counting down.
GGCGTCAAATGGTCGCCGCGACGCGCGAGCCAGAGCGACGTCCCAGCCAAGGTGGGGGACGCGATCCACGCGGGGTTCAACACGGCTCTTGTGCTCTGAGTCTCGACTGACTTAAGGGAGCGCGCAGCGAGCGCGGGAGCGCGAAGGAAAGGCTAAGGGCCTCGCCGCGGTCGACTCGGCTATCGGGCGCGCGGGGCCAAGGGAGGCGTTGGCGCAGAGGGCACGTGCGCTTCGGGCCTTGTTCCCGAGCAGTCCAGCTGCTTCCTCATGTAGATGCGCTTGAGGCCCATCTCGGTGCGACGTGCGTATTCCACATAGCCGCTCCTGCCGTACATCGCCCTGTTCTCGGTCATGCCTTCGTGCGTGTAGAGGTAGATCGAATCGAAGCCGGCGCGGCAGGCCTTCAGCTCCGCCAGCTCAAGGAGGTGTCCGCCAAGTCCCGTGCCACGACGCGACGGCACGACGGCGACGTTCTCAAGAAGGAAGCCCTCGTCGGCTTCGGTGACGACAAGGACGGCGACGATGCGTCCGGCGCTCTCCGCGACTGTGACGTCGTACTTTCTGATCACGGCGTCGTAGTCTTCGGTCATCGGCCCGGGCGGCATGCCGATGCGGGCGACGTAGTGCTCATAGGCGTCGTTCACGCACGCCTTGACGGCCGCAGCGTCTTCCGGCCGGGCCGGCCGGATCAGGTACTCACGCAGGTCTGTAGAGCTCCGCACTGTCTATCCCTTTCGTCGATCACGCCGCCTGGATCCACGCGGAGGACCGGACAAGCCTATGCCCGCTGCCTCTCCGCGACGCCCTCGCGCCCGTTTTACCGAGCCTCCCGAGGGGCAAGCTCGAGCTGCAATCGGGGCGCTGTCGCAACGGGCAGTTCATGGGAGGGTTCTCTTGAGGATGCGCAGGAGGGTAGCTGCCGTCATCACGCTGTCCGTCGTCGTGCTGGCGGCCCAGGTCGGACTCGCGAGCGCGGCTCCGGCCACTGGGGAGACGCTCGGCAACCAGCACGCCGATCTTTCAGCCAGCATCACCGCGACCAACGCTCACTCGCTGCGCGCGGCATGGTTCGTGCGCACCGCCGGTCCGGTCTCGGCGACACCCATCTTCTGGCGCGACAGCGTGCTGCTGTCGGACTGGAGTGGCCGGGTGTGGCGAGTGAACGCGCTCACCGGCAAGACGATCTGGCAGAGGCGTCTCGAGACGCCAGATACCACTTGGCCGTGGTATGGGCTGGCCGGCACGGGCGTTGTAGCTGACGGTGTGCTGGTCGAGGTGGGCGTCGAGGGCAACGCGTGGGGCCTCAACGCGACGACCGGCCAGACCGTCTGGGGACCGACCTACCTGGGAACCGACCCCAGCATGACCAACGACCCCAACGCTCGCTATGTAGGCAACCTCAGCGACCTGCTCTACGGCGGCGGGTTGGTCTACGTCGGCATGTCCTCGTGCGAGGAGCCCCTCGCCGAGATCGACCCCTTGTTCGTCCCCACCGCCAGGGGCTCGATCGTCGCTCTCGATCCGACGACCGGTGCACTCGCCTGGCAGACGTGGCTCACGCCGCCGGGTGACACCGGGGTGCCGGTGTGGAGCTCCTTTGCCCTCGACAGCTCGACGGACACCTTGTACACCGATACCGGTAACAACTACACGAGCCCCGCAACCCCCTTGAGCGATGCCGTGCTGGCGCTTAACGCCGCGACGGGGACACCGCTCTGGGACACGCAGCTCACGGCAAACGACACGTGGCCTGCGCACGGTCCCGACGCCGACTTCGGCGCCGGTCCGCAGCTCTTTACGGCACCCGGTCCGGGGGGCACCACGCTGCGACTCGTGGGAGCCATGCAGAAGGATGGCCTCTACACGGCTTTCGACCGCGCGACGGGAGCCATCGTGTGGCAGCGGCGCGTGGCGAGTGGCTTGAACGACAGTCGTGGCGAGGCCAGCATCGGGCACGCTCGACTCTTCGCCTGGGCCGACGGCAGCCTGAGGCCGGGCTCCGATGAGGTCACGATCGCTGCCCTCGCGCCGGGCGCCGGCAGACCGATCTGGCAACGCATCTGGGCCAAGGCCAACATGATCAGCGACGCAGGCTTTCTCTCCCACGGGGTCTACCTGGTCGGCGACGGCGCCGGTGCCCTCAGGGCATACCGTTCGTCGGACGGCGAGCTCCTCTGGCACGCCGTCACGCCCGGACACGCGGCCGTGTGCTCGTCGCTTTGGGTCGCCGGCCGCTTTCTCTACGTGGGGGTCGGTCTGAGCCAGCGGAGCAAGCTCCCCTACGGACTCGCGGCCTACCGGGTCCCCTGATCCACTGCCGAGAACGGCCCATCGTCCGGCCCCGGCGATCGGCGGCCGATGGCTCGGGACGGTTGACCAACCTCAACGAGTTCAAGCCACTCCCCCGTGCGGCGCGATGGTGTTTGCCCATCGTGCGGTCCCAGGAAGGGAATGACCGCAACTGAAGAGGCAACGTGTCGAGACGAGGAGGACTCATGGACTACGTGCGCTTGGGAGACTCGGGCCTGGAAGTGTCGAAGGTGGTGTTGGGCTGCATGAGCTTCGGCGAACCGGCGCGCGGCACACACGCCTGGGCTCTTGACATCGACGCCGCCCGGCCCATCGTGCGCGACGCGCTCGAGGCCGGCATCACCACCTTCGACACCGCCAACGGCTACTCGCTGGGCAGCAGCGAGGAGATCACCGGCAAGCTGCTGGGCGAGTTTGCCAAGCGGGACGAAGTGGTGATCGCGACCAAGGTCTATTTGCGCATGGCTCCCGGCCCCAAGGGCGGCGGTCTCTCACGCGCCGCCATCTTCACCCAGATCGACGAGAGCCTGCGCCGTCTGGGCACCGACTACATCGACCTCTACCAGATCCACCGTTACGACCCCAAGACGCCGATCGAGGAGACCATGGCGGCGCTGCACGACCTCGTCCGGGCGGGCAAAGTGCGCTACCTCGGGGCGTCGTCGATGTGGGCCTGGCAGTTCGCCCAGGCGCAGTACCTCGCCGACCTGCACGGCTGGACGCGCTTCGTCTCGATGCAGGACCAGTACAACCTGCTCATGCGCGAAGAGGAACGCGAGATGCTGCCCTTCTGCGTCGACCAGGGCGTCGGCGTGCTGCCCTGGAGTCCACTTGCCCGCGGCCGGCTCACCCACGACTGGACCGCCACGACCAAGCGCAGCCAGACAGACGAGTGGGGCGCCAAGCTGTACCGCCAGGCAGAAGAGTCCGATCGCAAGATCGCCCAGGCTGTCGCCGAGGTAGCCGGCGAGCGCGGCGTCTCACGCGCTCAGGTCGCACTGGCCTGGGTGGCACAGCAACCGGCAGTGACGGCCCCGATCGTCGGCGTGACCAGGCCCGAGCACCTGACCGACGCCGTGGCGGCCGTCGAGCTGCGGCTCAGCGACGACGAGCTGCGGCGCCTCACCGAACACTACGTGCCCCACACACCGGAAGGGTTCTGAGCCCAAGACACTCCGCCAGCGAAAGGACAGAGCCATGGACGCAAACGAAGCGCCTCGCCGCAGCGCCCTCGTCTTCGGCGCGCGCAATCTTGGCAAGGCGATCATCGAGCTCCTGCTCGCAGAGGGTTGGGCGGTGGCCGGCGCCGCGCGCTCCGAGGCCACACTTGAAGGCATCAAGGCCCTCGGGGCAATCGCACTGCGAGCCGACGTGACCGATCCATCGAGTGTGGAGCAGACACTCGAGCAGGTCGCCGCGGCCCACGGTCGGGTCGACCTGGTCGTCAATGCGGCCGCGGCCTACGGCGGTAAGCGCAGCGGGCCGTTCGGCGGCGGTCCCATCGCCGAGGCCCGACCCGACGCCTTCGACAGCTGGGCCACGGCGCCCGCGCGCTCGGCGTTTTCGTTTCTCTCCGCCAGCGGTCGGTTTCTGCGTGCCCAAGGCCGACCGGCCACGGTCGTCCAGGTCACGGGCGGTTCTGCCAGACGTGCCATGGCCGGCCGCGGCCTGTGGGCGGCGGGCTCGTTTGCGGTCAGGGCGATCACCAACGCTGCGGCACTCGAGCTTCGTGAGGAGGGTATCCAGGTCACCCTGCTGATCGTCGACGCCGGCATCGAGCCGCCGAGTGGGCCTTACCCGGGCACGCAGCGTGAGACCCTCGCCGACCCGCGGCAGGTCGCCGCGGCCGTCGCCTTCCTGGCCGGCCAGGGCGCACGCGCAGCCAGTCACGAGCTGACCGTCACGCCCTTGGCCGAGCGCTGGGTGCCTTGACGCGCGAACGAACCTAAGAGGAGGATCGCCCCGCCCAAATCCGCTTCTGCGTGCGGTTGATGGGCGGTCTCAAGTAATGCCTCCGAGGGAACAAGGAGGGACAAGCACCGCGGCGCACGGAGCGAACGACGATTCCCCGGCGCCGCGGATCTTGGGCGATACGCGAAAAGCGAGACGCCCATCGGGACAGCGAGGGCGCGACATCGCTGCCGCTGTCCCTTCAGCCACTGACACAGGGGGATGATGAGCAAGCCGCCGTTCAGGGTCGAGCTCCTGAGGCCTTCCGATTATGTCGCTGTCGTCGTCTTGGAGGGTGAGGTTGACATGTATTCCTCCCGGCAGTTCAAGGAGGCCCTTCTTCAGGGCATCAGCGGAGGAGCCACTCGTATCATCGTCGACCTCGCCAAGGTCACCTTCATCGACTCCACCGCTCTGGGCGTCATGGTGAGCGGCCTCAGAGTAGTCGCAACTCAGGATGGCACGCTGGACATCATCTGCCGCGACGAGAACGTCAAGTACATCTTCGAGATCACCAAGCTGAACCGCATCATGCACGTCTATGGCTCGCGCGACGAGGCGCTGGCCATCCCCAGCGGTACCCGCCCCTAACCCGCGAGCAGCTACCTCGGTTCCCAGATCAACGGGGTCGCCGGGTACGTACCCGATCAAGAACCCGCACCGAGCTCGTCAGCTCCTGACCTTTCTCGAAAGGATCACAGAATGCCGAAGGG
>CAZFJE010000231.1:0-5044 GCA_964519555.1 uncultured Thermoleophilia bacterium | reverse complement strand
TTGGTAGCGGCGGTAGGACTCGAACCTACGACACGCGGATTATGATTCCGCTGCTCTGACCAGCTGAGCTACGCCGCCACCGGGCCTTGAAGGCTCCCCATGCTAGCAGACTCCGCGGCGCGCCTCAATCCGAGCGCCGTCGTGGTCTGCGACAACAAAATTCTGGTCCCTGCGGGACCCACAAACCCCTGCATAGAGCTACACGAAGGCCATACTGTCCATGCCTTGGTCTCGACCTTCGGCCAATGTTGGGGTTGGAACCGGGCGAAACCGACGTATAATGTGCAAGGAATCACAAGCAACCCGCACCGGCCGTCGCCACAGGGCGCGTCGCGCGGGTCTCGGCAAGGACGTGAGACGATGCGCCCAGCGCTCGCCCAGACAGAGAGGAACGCCCGCCGCCCCCGCGGCGCCGAACTCGTCCGCCTAAGCGACGCCCGCCTCGACGCGCACGACCTGGCTCGCAACAGTTTTCCGGCGCACGCTCAGCGCGCGCTGCGACCAAAGGTGCCCTGACCCTAACGCCCCCGCTACCGGCAGCCCCCCTACCGGTAGCCCCCTCAGGGCAAGGCGGGGCCGGCGACGGCCGGTCCCGCCGATCCACCCTCCAGGCCCCGCCGGCGCCCGTCTCTTCGTGCGCGCCTGCGGCCGGCGACTACAGCAACAGCACCCCATACGACCGCGCCGGCACGACCGGCGCACAAGGAGTTGAGACCAATGGTGACACCCACGACGCCCCGTCTGCCCTGGCAGTTCTTCGTAGGCCCCGACGGCGTGGTTCTCACGTCGCGCGGCAGTGACCACGCCGCGACGCAGGCCGCGCTCGTCAATCTCGGCCTTGCCGAGCGCTTCGGCAGCTAAGCGAGAGCAGCAACCGCGGCGGGCAAGCGGAATCGGCCCGCCCGCCGCGGTTGAAAGCAAGGGTGCTTTCGAGTACCATCCTGCGAGCTCCCGGGGGAGTGCCCGAGTGGTTAAAGGGGGCGGACTGTAAATCCGTTGGCGCAGCCTACCTAGGTTCAAATCCTAGCTCCCCCACCAGCAAAGCCCGGTTAGCTCAGTCGGTAGAGCACTTGCATGGTAAGCAAGGGGTCCGCGGTTCGAATCCGCGACCGGGCTCCAGTTCATCCCCCTTCCCTTCCGCCAGATCGCCGAGCGTCCCGAGCTCGACTTGGCCGACCTCACCTCGCCTCCTCTGCCGCCCCGATCCGATCGGCACGACCGCGCTCGCCGACCTTGCGGGCCGGACATCTGGCCCAGCCGACAGACGCGGGCCCACGAACAAAAGCAGCGGGGCGGCGACGGCTCTAAGCCGTCGCCGCCCCGCTTGCGTCGTCGCCTGCGTTGCTGCGCCTGCTGCGGGTGTGGCCCGCACGTGGGCGTCGCAGGGTGCCTCTTCCCCGCCTTCAGCTACTTCTTGCGGCGGTCTTCCATGGCCTTGCGGGCCGCCTCGGCGGCCTTGCGGGCGTACTCCTCGACCGAATCGACGGCCTTCTGGGCGGCGTCGCCGGCACGATCGGCGGCCACGCCCGCCACGTCGGCGGCCTGGCTGGCGATGGTGCGTCCCAGGGCCTTCATGCCTTCGGCTGTGGGCAGTGGCGGCGGCGTACCTTCGGGCATCTTGATGTAGCCCAGCGACTCGGCGTCTTGCACCAGGCCGCGGGCGCGGGCGATGATCGCCGTGGCTTCGGCGACCTCTTGTTCGAAGGTGAGGTCGGTGCGCAGCGCCACGCCCTGCTCGATGGCCTTCATGGCCACCGCGGCGGCCTCACGCGGGAAGACCTCCCAGTCGTCCATGGTGGGCATGATGAAGTCGGCCGACAGGCCCTTGTCTTCGGCCACCTTGGCGAGCTCGACGGCCGCCGCTATGCACATCTCGTCGGTGATCGTCTTGGCGCGCACGTCGAGGGTGCCGCGGAAGATGCCCGGAAAGCCGATCGAGTTGTTGACCTGGTTGGGAAAGTCGGAGCGCCCGGTGGCCACCACGGCGGCACCGGCCTCTTTGGCGTCCCAAGGCCACATCTCGGGGACCGGGTTGGAACAGAGGAAGACGATCGGGTCGGGCGCCATGCCGCGGATCTCCTCTGCGGCGATGGTGTCGGGGCCCTGCTTTGACAGCGCGATGCACACGTCGGCGCCCTTCAGGGCCTCGGCGATGCCGCCGGTGCGCTGCTCTGAGTTGGTGATCTGGCAGTAACGCCACTTGTCGCGCCACTCGTCTTTGACGGCCTCGATGTCGGTGCGTCCCTTGTGCAGGATGCCCTTCGAGTCGACCAGGCGGCATTTGCCGGGGTCGGCGCCGTAGGCGAAGATCAGGCGGCTGATGGCCACGTTGGCAGCGCCGCAGCCGATGAAGGCGATGCTCGCCTCGGACAGCGGACGCCCCACGACCTTGAGGGCGTTCAACAAACCGGCCAGGGTGACACACGCCGTGCCCTGCTGGTCGTCGTGCCAGATCGGGATCTCGCACTGCTCGCGCAGCGTGTCCAAGATGCGGAAGCACTTGGGCTGAGCGATGTCTTCCAGGTTGACGCCGCCCAGGCCGGGCTGCGCCAGCTTCACGAACTCGATGAGCTTGTCGGGGTCTTTGGTGTCGACCATCAGGGGGAAGCCGTCGACGCCGCCCAGGTAGCGGTAGAGCAGGCTCTTGCCTTCCATCACCGGCAGGCCGGCCTTGGGGCCGATGTCGCCCATGCCCAGTACGCGCGTGCCGTCGGAGATCACCGCGACGGTGTTCCACTTGTTGGTGTACTCGTAAGCCTTCTCGGGGTCGGCCTGGATCTCGAGGCAGGGCTTGGAGACGCCCGGCGTGTACCAGATGGCGAAGTCCTGGAAGTCGCGCACGCAGCACTTGAGCGTGGTCTCAATCTTGCCGCGGTAGAAGGGGTGCAGCTTGATGGCGTCTTCCATGGGCTGATAGGCCTTGGCCTTGAGCTCTTCGACCGTCGGCTTGTGCTCTGCGTCTGTCATCAGCGCCTCCTTTGATCTGCTGTTCGCCGGCAGGCCGGACTTCACGTACTCACACCGACTTCGCGGGCGACCGGACCGGCCGTGACACGACTGCCGTGCGGCACGACCAGGAACTGTGCACTCGTACCATATCTCTCGAGGGCCGCCGCCACTGCGTCGTCGACGTTGGCAAAGGGCTGCATGCACATGCTGCGCACCACGTCGTCGGGAAACTCCGAGACGAGGAACACGTCGACGCGCGTGAGCAGTCCGGCGATCGCCGCCGCCTTGTGGCCGCCCAGCACGAACTCGCGCTGGATGCGGTCGACCAGCACCTGTGGCGTGCCCATGCCGCGCATCCACTCCTCGAAGGCCTTCTGCCCGAAGCCCTCGCGGCAGCGCGCCGCGAGTACGACGACGCCGCCGTCGCGCACGGCGCCGCTCACGTTGTCGAGCGTCTTCTGGGCCTGATAGAGGTTGATGTCCTTGGGCATGCCGCCCGGTGAGGCGATGACCACGTCGGCGGGCGCCTCGACGCGCAGGTCGCTGCGCTCGTCGTAGACGCGCACGCCCTCGCGATGCGCCTGCAGGTAGTGGCCGGCCACGGCGTGCAGCACGCGTTTGTGCTCGTCGAGCACGACGTTGAAGATGAAATCGATGCCGATCATGCCGCCGGCCTCGTCGATGTCGTCGCGCACGGGGTTGCCCTGCAGCACACCGGCGCGCGCGCCGGCCTGGAGCATCATGGCGTGGTTGTCGCGGATGGCGGCATACGAGCACATGCCCGGCACCACGGCCTTGGCCCCGCCGGAAAAGCCGGCGAAGTAGTGGTATTCGATGTTGCCTGTGCAGATACGCAGGTCGGCGTCCAAATAGGTCTTGAAGACCTCGAGGCGCGTGCCGCGCGAGGTGGTGCCCACGGGCACGCACTCGGCGGCGTCTAGGTCGAGCAGACGCACGCCGCTGGCCACGACCTCGGGACCCACCAGGCGGGCCTGCTCTTCGGGGGTGTGCTTGCGGTGACCGCCGAGCGCGAACAGGATGGTGATGTTCCGCGGCGGCAGCGCGGCGAGCTCGGCGAGCAGCGCCGGCAGGAACTTGTACGAGGGACAGGGCCGCGTGACGTCGCTCACCACGATGACCGCCGAGGCGGCGGTGGCGGCCAGCGCGCTCAGGCGCGGCGCGCCGATCGGCTCGGCCAGGGCACGGGCGATCTCGGCCTGTTCGGCGGCGGCATCGGGCGCCGCCTGGCCGCCCGTGGGCGGCCGCACGACGCCCAGCAGGTTGGCCTGGGGCAGAGCGCAGGCAAGCTCGCCGTCGCCGTAGGGGATCGCGAGCTTCACGTCGGTCACAGGGTCACCCTCCGCTTCTTCTCGTCACGGTTTCCACGTCGCGTCGGGAGCGGCGCCCCGCAGGGGCGCCGCGCCGTCGCGTCTCTTACAGATGAGCCTCGCGGCTTGAGACGGGTCGCGTGGCTTCAGGCAAAGCGTACGGCGGAGTCTTTGAGCGCCTTGACGACGGGCAGCTCCTCACCGCTTAAGAACTTGACCATGCCGCCGCCGGCGGTACAGACGTAGTCGAAGCTCGTGGTGAGCTCGTAGCGGTTCATGGCGGCGATGCTATCGCCGCCGCCGAGGGCGGTATAGCCCTTGCAGGCCGCCATGGCCTGCCACAGCGCCTTGGTGGCGTACTCGGTCTCGGGCTGTTCGAAGACGCCCGCAGGGCCGTTGACGAACACGGTGCCGGCGCCGGCCAGGTGCTCTTCGTAGGCCGCGACCGTGTCGTGGCCCAGGTCGAGCAGCAGCTCGTCGATGGGCAGGTCGGCCACGGCGACCTCGCAGCGCGCGCCATCGCGCACGTATGCCAGGTCGCTGGGCAGCACGACCTTGTCGCCGTAGCGCGAGAGGATGTCTTTTGACTCCGCGACGAAGGCGTCGAGGTGAGCCTCGCGCACGTACGAGCTCGAGGGCTCGCCCAGGTCGCGGCCGGCGGCCATGAGCATGACCTGGGCCACGAGGCCGCAGACCAGCACCGTGTCGACCGCCTCGTCGGCCAGGGCGGCGCTCATCATGGGAAACGCCTCCTGGATCTTGGCGCC
>CAZFJE010000230.1:0-5045 GCA_964519555.1 uncultured Thermoleophilia bacterium | reverse complement strand
AGAGCAGCACGCCGGCGGCGGCCAGCGGCAGGGCGACGCCGATCGCTGCGCGCGCGGTCCAGTAGCAGCGCATTGGCGTAGGCTGGGTGGCCGCGGTGCCGGCGCCCATCGTGGTGGCACCGCCTGTCGCGGTGGACGAATCCGACATGGTCGTGCTTGAGCCCATGCTCATCGTGGAGCCCGACGACGCGCTCACGGCCTTGCAATGAGTGAACTGCGGGACGACCCCGATGACGAGCGCCATGGCGACTACCACCACCCCGACGATCCTCACTCGACCCCTCCTGATGCCTGGCTCCTGTGAGAGGACGGCCCCGCTCAGAGACGCATCACTCTGCAGGCACGGTACAGCAGTGCGACCGACCGGGGCGACCGTTTGCGCCGGCGGTGCGGGGCGCTCGCCGACCGCCGTACCGTTCGGTCGTGGCGCCCACGTGGTTCACGAGGGGGCGCAGTGGGCAAAACCTCGCGCGAAGTCGTTCGCAGGGAGCCACGACGACGGCGTCTTCTTTCAATGGTGAGCCGGTCACGGCCGCGCAGCAGTCGCGGGACCGGTCGTTGTGCCGTGCTCGCGCGACCGTGAGCATTCCACAAAAGGGGGATCGCACAATGAGACGAGGGCTTGGGTGGCGGGTTTCGGCGGCGTTCGCGGTGGCGATCATCGCACTCCTGGCGTGCGCCGCGCCGGCGTTCGCTCACGAGGCGCGCGACGTCGGCGCTTATCACTTCCTGGTGGGCTGGGGTAACGAACCCGCCTACTCCGGCCAGCAGAACAGCGTCCAGCTGGTGCTGACCTACCTCAAGACCGGCAAGCCGGTCGTGAATCTCGGCAACACCCTCAAGGTGACCGTCGTTTTCGGCAGCCAGTCGATGGTGCTCGGTCTGGAACCGACCTTCGACCCGGACACCGGCCTAGGCACGCCCGGCGACTATCGCGCCTGGCTGTTTCCGACCGCGCCCGGCGACTACACGTTTCACTTCAGCGGCACGATCGGCTCGCAGGCCATCAACCAGACCTTCACGAGCAGCCCCACGACGTTCAATCCGGTGCAGGACCCCACGGCCGTCGAGTTTCCCGTCCAGACGCCGACCATGACCGAGCTCGCGCAGCGGGTCAGCGTGTCGCTGCCACGCCTGGCGAGCTCGTCACAGGCGTCGCGCGCGCAGCTTTTCGGCATCATCGGCATGGTCGTCGGTGCACTGGGCTTAGTCGTGGCCTGCGTTGCCCTTCTGGGCAGAAAGTCGTTGGCCGCGCACCAGCCGCAGGCCTCGAGTGAGCGTGTCGAGGTCTGAGGCCCGGTGCATGCCCGCGCCCATGTGACCGTTCGTGCCGCCGCGCTGCTTGCGCTGGTCGCCGGGCTATGGCTTGGGCTCCTCGCCCCGCAGGCCGCGGCACATGCCCTGCTGATCCGTGCCGACCCGGCCATCAACGGTACGGTGGCAAGCCCGCCGCAACAGATCCTGCTCACCTTCACCGAGCCGGTCGATCCGACGCTGTCGCACGCCCAGGTGGTCGACACGCAGGGACGACCGGTGCCCGGCGCCTTGCCATCCAAGGCAGTGCCCGGCAACTCTGAGCAGCTCCTCATCACGCTGCGCCGGCCGCTGCCTCACAGCGTCTACACCGTCGACTGGCAGACGGTCTCGGCGCTTGACGGCCACTACGTGACCGGCGCCTATGCCTTCGGGGTCGGCGTCGCCGACGTCGGCAAAGTCGCGCCCTTCGGCAAGTACGTCAGCACCTCGCCCTGGCTGACGGGGACACAGGCCGCTGGCCGCTGGCTGTTGTGGGCGGGTCTGGCCCTGCTTCTGGGGGCGTCGTGCGTCTACTGGTTCGTATGGCGGGGCAGGCTGCCGGCCGGGGGGCCCGCCCTGCTGTGGCTGGGCTGGCTGCTGGCCGCGGTGGGGGTGTCGACCGTCATTTTGACGGAGCGCGCCATCGTGCGCGCCCCCTCGTTGCTGCCGCTCATCGCCACGCCCGAAGGCTACGTGCTGCTGGGTCAGGCCGCCGCCGTACTGGTCGCCTGCGGGCTTGCCGTCTACGCGGCTGCCGTCCTGCCACACCGCGCCACGATGGCCACGCTGGGCGCCGCGGCCGGCCTGGCCATGCTGGCGGTCGTCTGAGAGACCCACGCCAGCGGCCCCTCTCCCTTTCGGCCCTTCAATCTGACCCTGCAGTGGCTGCACGTCGTCGCCGTCGGCGTCTGGATCGGTGGGCTGGCGTGGCTGTTGCTCGGCCTGCGCGGGCTGCCCGGTCCCGAGCGCGCGGCCGCCGGTCGCCGCTTCTCGACAGTCGCCACCATCGGCCTCGTCGTAGTGCTGCTCACCGGCCTGTCTCGCACGGCGGCCGAGGTCGGTGCGCCGGCCAACCTCTTCCACACGACCTTCGGTCGGGTCCTCCTGGTCAAGCTGGCGCTCTTCTGTATCCTAGTCGCCCTGGGCGCGCGCAACCACTTCAGGCAAGGGCCGGCTCTGGCGCGAGACGAAGCCGCGGGCCCGTTCCGGCGGACGGTGCGTAGCGAGCTCGTTTTGGGAGTGGCCATCCTCGCGGTGACCGGCGTGCTCGGCGGGCTTGCGCCCGCGAACTTCGCCGCCGCAGCCACCAGGACCGCGGCCTCGAGTCAGGTGGTGCTCTCGGGCAGCGACTATGCGACCACGGTCCGCGTACGGCTCGTCGTGAGCCCGGGGACCGTCGGCTCCAACCAGTTCACGGCGACGGTGAGCGACTATGCGTCTGGACGGTCGCTGAGCGGATTGCGCGGCGTGCAGCTCGACTTCTCGCTGCCCGCTCAGACCACGGTCCCTTCCTCGACTCTCGTCTTGCGCAAAGGTACGGGCGGCGTCTGGCAGGGCAACGGCTTTGAGCTCTCGGTCAAGGGGCGCTGGACCATAGAGGTGCTGGTCCAGGGGGCCGTGAGCGCCGTGGAGGTGCCGCTCTCGATCGACGCCGCGCTACCCGCCAGGTAGGGACCGGACTCCGAGACGAATCAAGCCACTCGCTCCCAAGTGGGCGTAGGCTGGAAACCCGCTCTTGTGTCGCCACTTGAGCCCGGGAGGCAGCCTTGGTTAGGACAGGACGCGCTCCGATGGCTCGCCCACGGCGCCATCGTCTGCGGGCCGCACCAGTCCTTTCATCGCTGCCGACCCTTCGAGGAGGCGGCCACCAACGCCATCCGTCACAGCGGCAGCGAGCGCGACGTCGAGATCTCGCTGCGCTTTGCGGAGGGCGATTTGTAAACGAACGCAGTGCGACCTGGTACCTCTCGGTGTCACTCGGTGGCGCTCAGGCCTGATTCGTCGTGTTCGCGGCGACCCTCGGCGACGTTTGCTGGCAGTGCGGCTGACGTCTTTGCGCGGCGGAGGTCAAACGGATATCGATCGCACCCTGACTTCTGATGACGTCCGCAGAAGAAACCTGCCGCACGTTGCGCCCCTCGCCGACGACCAACCGACGTCCGAACGTCGCGCCGGCGTCAGCCCGCCAGTAGCTGGCGTGTGACCTTGTCGGGGAAGCCCAGCGGCCGTAGAGGACGAACCGGGGTGTGAGCAAGTCCAATGGCTACCTGGACTAAGTCGAGATCCTCTTGGCCGTGCAGCTGCCATCTCAGCATGTCGGCGAAGTCGTTCAGGGTTCCCAGGTGGGAGCGGCTGTTGGTCTTGGCGATCAACGCCCCGCGGCTGGCCTCAAGCTCGTGCTGAATGGCAGCTGCCGGGATGCCAAGACCCCAGAGAATCTTCACCAAGGCGTCGGGGAAGTTGTCTGCCAGGTGTTTCAAGTCACGGCCCGCCATGAGCACTGGCAGACGGGAGTGTTCGCTGATGAGTAGCACGAAGCGCTGATGGCCGAGGGCCAGTGGACAGGCGTACCAGTCGCCCAAGGCGTTCGTCGCGGGCTCGCTGACCTCATGAGGCGCACCGACCCGCGCCAGGAGCTTCGCAGTACAGCGCAGCGCGACCATCTTCAGCCGGCCGCGGCCAGCAGCCCTTCGATGGCGTACTTCAAGATAAGGCCGCTCATGGGCTCTGAGTAGCGGCGGCCCTGCACGACGAAGCCGTAGGCGTGGTGCTCGAGGCCAAAGAAGAACTCGGTCTTCTCCTTGCCGGAGCGGCGCACGGCCACGGCGTCTGCGTAGGGATCGACCGAGATCAGCTTGCGCAGGTCGATCTCCAGCGAGCGCAGGCCGCCGGAGAAGCAGAGGCGCTTGTTGGTGAGCACCAGGGTGCCGGAGTCGATCTCCTTGAGTTCCTCGTGGCTTTGTGCCTGAAAGCCACCGACGCGCAGGGTGACACCCTTGGCGACGTGTACTGAGGGCCCGCCGTAGGCGCCCCGCGTGACCGAGCGCGGTTCGTGCAGGCTGACGTTCGGCAAGACGAACAGGGTCAGTTCGCCGGCCCTGGCAAGGATGGGACTGGCGGTCTGCGGCTGGAGGTGGACGCGACCCTGGCGCAGTTCGGTCATGGCTTCGGCGAGGTCCGCCTCGCTTTGGGCTTCGGTTGAGAGACCGCCCGAGGCGATGCGGCGCCACTCCGCGGTACTGAGCGTCTTGTGCTTGTAGAGCTGCCAGTGCTCGGCGGCGGGGTTGGCGGTCTCGGTCAGCTCGAAGTGCTGGTAGTCGCCCTTCTGGTCGACAAAGATCGAGCCGCAGCGCCCGCAGACCAGCTCGCGCTTGGTGCGAAAGAGCCCCTTGACGTCGGTCTCGTGCATGGCCTCGGCAGCGCAGACCGGGCAGACCAGGCCGAAGTGCGAAAGCAGCGGCGTCGCGGGAGCCGCTGGGACAGCGGCAGGCGCGGGCGGCTCTCGGACAGAAGACACCGGCGGACCGGCCAGCGCACCGCTCGGAGTGGGACTGGGCGCAGAGGCGGCACTAGGCGGCATCGGTGGCGCAGCCTGCGAGTCTTGCGGAAGCCGCGCCCCGCACTCCGAGCAGAAGTGGCCGGTCGCCTGCTTGCCGCACTGTGGGCAGATCATCTGACTCCTTCGCGCCCTCGCCTGACCCTGGGTCACCCTAGACGGGCAGAGCTTCCCCTCGTATCTGCTCGTAGAC
>CAZFJE010000229.1:0-5097 GCA_964519555.1 uncultured Thermoleophilia bacterium | reverse complement strand
CGAAACCTGTACGGCTTCACATCCTGCTGCACGGGGCGGTGTCGCCGACGTGGTGCCAACGCCAAGGGACACCTTGTGCTGGTATCGCAGGTCACCGTGGCTACGCAATCGCGGCGTACACGGGTGGCGCGGTGCGGCGCTAGCGCGCCCGGGTGCGGGCCGCGGATCGTCAGGCCAACCGCAGAACGACCACCTGAAGGTCGTCGTTCAGATGGCCATCGGCGAAGCCCGACGCGGCGTCGCGCACGCCCTCGGCGACCTCTTGAGCCGAACGTCCACGCAGGACGGAGACGATCTCGAGCAGGCGCTTCTCGCCAAGTAGCTCGATCCCCTGACGGGCCTCGGTGACGCCATCTGTGTAGATGACGAGGTAGTCCTCGAGGGTGAGCATAACGTGAGCGTCGGCGTAGGGGCGCTCGAAGGTGCCCAGCGGCGGGCCGAAGGTCAGGTCAAGGGTCCGGCAGGTAAAGGCGCCCAGGTGCACGGGGGCGGGGTGACCGGCGCTAGCGTAGCTCAGGTGCCCGGTGTGCGGGTCAAGCACCGCGAGAAAGGCGGTCACGTGCGGCTCGTCGGGGTCGAAACGCAGGAGGAGATCGTTGGCCTTGGCCAGGATCGACGCGGGCGAGGAGTCGGTCACAGCGAGGGCGCGCACGGTACTGCGCACGGTCTCGGTCAGACCCGCGGCGCGCACACCCTTGCCAGCCACGTCGCCGATCAGCACGACGACGTGGGCGTCGTCGGCTACGAACACGTCGCTGAAGTCGCCGCCCACGAGCTCGGGCTCGTTAGCCGTCCGTGACACCACGCCGAGCTCGAGGCCGTCGACCGTGGGCAGTTCGTGGATGAAGTTCTCCTGAAGGGTCTGGGCGATGTGCTGCTGCTCTCCGTAGAGCCGGGCGTTCTCGAGTGCCAGCGAGACCGTGGCGCCCAGCTTGCGGGCGAAGTCGATCTCGGCGTCGCTGAAGACGCGCACCTTGGTGCTGTAGAAGACCAAGCAGCCGATCACCGTCGCTCGTGCAGCCAGGGGCGCAGCGAGCAGGGAGCGCAGCGAGTGCGCGCGAAGAAACCCGATATCGACGACGCCCTCGGCTTGCGCGTCGGCGACGGTCAGAGGCTCGCCGCGCGCCTCGACACGGGACGCGACCGGTGCCTCGGCTGCGCTCAGGCGACGGCCGACGTCAGCTTCGGCTAAGCCATGCTGGTAGCGCACGCCCCACTGCGACTCCTCGCGCATCTCGATCATGCCGGCGTCGGCAGCGAGGGCCTCTGCGCCTTCGTCGAGAGCACCCTGCATGATCGTGTCGAAATCGAGGGTGGCATGGAGCAGGCGGTTGATGGCATTGAGGGAGTCGGCAAAGTGAGCGCGCTCGGCGAGGTCTGCGTTGTGGAGGCGCAGCTCCTCGGCGGCGGCCTTGCGGGCCGTGATGTCGCTGGCCGCCCCGAGCCACTCCAGGATCTCACCGTCTGCGTCCATCAGGGGGATGGCCCGCGAGTGGGTCCAACCCAGCGTGCCGTCCACGGTCAGGACGCGGTGATCCAGATCGAAGACGCTCTTCGTGCGGATGGACTCGGCGATCGCGGATAGCACACGCGGCTGGTCGTCCGGGTGGATGTACCTCTCGAGCCAGGTACTGCTCGGATCGTCGGTGTCGGGGATGAACTCGTGGCCTTCCAGATGGCGCATCTCGGTCCAGTCGGGGCTCATGCGATAGACCACGTCGGAGCTGGCGCTCATGAAGGCTCGAAAGCGCTCCTCGCTTTGGCGCAGCGTCTCTTCAGCCCGCTTGCGCTCGGTGATGTCCTCAAAGACGGTGGCAAAGCGGCCTCGGCCGGGCGAGGTCACGGTGATGTGGAAATGGCGCCCCATTGGCGCAAAGTACGTCTCGAAGGAGTACGGCTCACCGCTCTCCGCGACCCGCGCGTACTCCGCAAGGTAGGGAGCCTCGCCGGTCCCGTAAAGCTCGCTCGCCAATCGACCGCGTGCCTCTCGAGCCACCACCCCGGTTTGGGACTCGAACGAGGGATTGACGTCGATGATGCGATAGTCGACAGCACGGCCGTCCTCGTAGAGGACCTCATGGAGGGCAATCCCCTCGGTTGTGCTCTCAAAGAGGGACCGGAATCGCTCCTCGCCCTGGCGCAACTCCTCGTCGGCCTGTTTGCGCTCGCTGATGTCGCGCGCGATTCCCAGAATGCCTACGACCTCGCCCTTGGCGTTGCGATACGGCGTCTTGGTCGAGAGGTAAGTTCGCAGACCGTCCTGGGTTTGCACGGTCTCCTCGAGAGCCTGGCTTTGACCGGAGTTCATGACCGCGCGATCGTTCTCTATCACGACTTCTGCAATAGCCGGGTCGGCGTAGAGTTCGCGGTCGCTCTTGCCGATCACCTCCTCGGCGGGCTTGCCCCAAACCCGTAACAAGGCGGCGTTGGCCAATAGCATCCGACTCTGTCGGTCTTTTACGAAGATCGGATCAGGAGAGCCGTCCATCACTGCCTTGAGAAGCGCTTGGTCCTCATGCGCCTGTGCCTCGGCAAGCTTGCGTTCACTGATCTCCCGGTAGTAGGCGCTGACACCGACCGAGGTCGGGTAGATGCGCACCTCGAGCCAGTCGCCAGTGACGACCGCACGGTGCTCGAGGACGGAGGGCCTGCCGAGCTCCATCGCCTGGCGATAGTGCACCTCGAGCGGGCTGCCTCCCAGCTGCGGGAAGAGCTCCCAGGGCTTGTGGCCAAGCAGCTCACCGCGAGACTTCTGCGTGATGCGCAGCATCGCCTCGTTGACGTGCACGTAGCGGTACTCCCAGTCCAGCGCGACAAAGCCCTCGTCGATCTCCTCGAGCAAGGCACGAGTGCGGTCCTCACGTCGACCGGCCCGCGTAGCGGTGTGGGGCTCGTCGAGGCCGCTCTCCAGAGAGGCTGGCTCGCAGCTTGGCTGTGCCCGTCTGGTCATGCGCACCTCAAGGCCGCCGTTCACGCGCAGCTCAAGTGCATCCATGAGCTTGGCGATGATGAACAGACCGCGCCCGTGGTCGGCCAGGGGGTCCGGTTGCATCTCGGAATCGAAGCTCCCGACATCAAAGCCGTGGCCGTGATCTTGCACCCCGGCGACCAGATCGCCGTCGGCAAAGCGTAGCGAGATCTCGATGTCCTGCTCGCTGTCGCTGTGGCGGATGGCGTTGGTGGCCGCTTCCTCGATGCAGAGCACGACATCGTCGATCACCTGGCGTTCAGCGCAGTACAGGCGCAGGTAGTCGCGCAGGCGCTCGCGGGCGCGCAGCAGATGGGAGGGCTCAGGGGGGACGCGGAAGTGCAGGCGCGGTGGCGCGGTCTGTGGCGTTACGCTGCTTTGCGACAATGGTTACCCGCTGAGGTCGCTTAGGGGGCAGGGGTGGCACCATTGTAGGGCTTCGGTGCAGGCAGTATCGACTGTTGCTGCGAGCGGCGCCACCTGGCGAGCGCGCGAGCGGGAGCCGTCAGCCCGACGCAGCGGCGCTGAGCGCCTCCTGGCGCGTGGCGCAGACGCCGAGGACGCGATCGAGACCGGTGACCTGAAAGATGTGACGGACCTTCACGTTAGGACAGACGATGGCCAATGAACCATCTGCGGCGTGCAGCCTCTTGGCCGCGCCGATCAGGACCCCCAGGGCGGTCGAGTCGACGAACGTCACCTCGGTGAGATCGACGACAAGCCCGCGTGCGCCCGCCTCGAGGCCCGCGTCAAGTGCTTCCTTGAGCTGGGGTGCGGTATACAGGTCGATCTCGCCGCTCACGACGACCAGCACCTGCTCCTCTGGAAGCTGCTCGACCTCCACGGAAAACTGCGGCCGCTCGCTCGTTTGTGCCTCCCCGCCCAGCCAATGGAGTGTGCCGGGGCAGCATACCAACCGCCCACGGCAGGCGCATCCTGAAAAATCAGCGACCTGCGGGCGGAGTCGGCTGAGGAATCTGCCGAGATACTCCGAAAAGACAGCTGATGGCCGTTGTGATTGCAAAGCCGACAGGTAGACCCGACGGTGTGCGCTGGGCGCTGGACGGCGACCTTGCCAGTCTGGGCGTGCTTCGCCTGCAGCTGCGGTCCTACCTGACAAGCCAGGCCGTAGCCGTGACGGTTGCGGGCGATGTCGTTCTTGCCGTCCAAGAGGCGGCCAAGAACGCGGTCCGGGCAAGCTCAGGGCGAACGGTCAGCGTCGCTGTCTGGATCGAGCGCGACGCGATCTGGGTCTGCGTACGGGACGCCGGCAAGGGCTTCGCTTATCGCGGCTCGCGGCGCTGTCCGAGCCCCTGGAGCACCCACGGGCGAGGACTGTGTCTTATGAACGCGCTGATGGACGAGGTCACGGTCAAACGTTCGCGCGGCACGCGCGTCGTGATGCACAGGCGCCTGGCCACCGCGGCGGCCTAGCCTCACCTTCGCCGCCTCGCCGGCCGAAACGCGCCGCTCATCGCCGGACTGCCGGCGGTTGCCCACCACAGCCAGTGTGCGCAGCGGCCCCGTGCCTTCGAGGCGCAGGCGAAAGCGGTTCGCGGCCCTTGCCACCTGCGCCGTCCCGCTGAAGTGCTCGCCGCGACTGTCGAGCGCAGTAACTGCGTGGTCGGCGGTCAGCCTGTGAACGTCGTGCGACCTCAGGTCGAGGAGGCTGACAGTCCAGTCTCCGACGGCGCCCGACGCACGCGAGGTGATGAGCACGGCGTGCTGGCACACGACAGGGTCGCCGTCGATCTCGAGTGCGGTCAGTATGGTGCACAGCTCAGACACGATTGAGTCGTTGTCTCCGCTAGCCGGGAGCAGCCAAACCGCGGGTGAGAAAGTCGCCCGGCAGGCGGGCGACACATCACACCCTGACCTGTGCGGCCTCGGATCTCGCTGCACAGGGCGCCTCGCGCCGACGCGAAGCCGACCGCACGGCACCTGCCGTTCGACACGACTCACTAGCTCGGCGGCTCCATGTCCACGTACTCGACCACGACCTTCACCGTGTCGGGCGCCTCACCCTCGGCTGTCTTGCGGTCCAGGCCGAGGAGCCTCGCGCGCCGTTCCATGATGCGCAGGGCGCGGTCGACGACCTTCTCGTCGCCGGCCTGCACGCGACGCCACAG
>CAZFJE010000228.1:0-5203 GCA_964519555.1 uncultured Thermoleophilia bacterium | reverse complement strand
AGGCTGCTGCGGCCCGCACGGGTCGTCGTGGCGAGATAGCCGATGGCCGATTTCTACAAGACGCTCGGAGTCCCGCGCGAGGCCTCGCACGACGAGATCCGCAAGACCTTTCGCAAGCTGGCGCGCAAGTACCACCCCGACACCAACTCCGAGAAGGGCGCCGAAGAGAAGTTCAAAGAAGTGAGCGAGGCCTACGAGACGCTGTCCGATCCCGACAAGCGCAAGCACTACGACGAGATGCTGCGTCTGGGCGCCTTCGACCCGCGTACCGGGCGGCCCGGCCAGGGCGGCTTCCAGGGCTTCGACCCGAGCATGTTCCAGCAGGGCGGCGGCCAGGCGTTCCAGATGGGCGACTTCGGCGACATCCTCTCGAGCCTCTTCGGCGGCGCGGGGCAGGGTGGCCGCCGCGGGGGCCGTGCCACGGCCCAGCGTGGCGCTGACCTGCAGGCCGACGTCACCATCTCGTTCGACGACTCGCTGAGCGGCGCCTCGGTGCGCGTGCCGGTCGACAGCAACGGCCCCTGTCCGTCCTGTCACGGTTCGGGCGCGGCTCCGGGCACCTCACCCAAGATCTGTCCCGAGTGCCACGGCCGCGGCGTCATGGCGCAGAACCAGGGCCCGTTTGCCATCTCGGTGCCCTGTCCGCGCTGCCACGGCAACGGCACCGTGATCGACTCGCCGTGCCCCACCTGCCACGGCGCCGGCGTGACCCGCCAGACGCGCCGCTACGCGGTGAAGATCCCGGCGGGCGCCAAAGAGGGCACCAAGATCCGCCTCAAGGGCAAGGGCGAGGCCGGCGCCGCCGGCGGCCAGCCCGGCGACCTCTACGTGGTCGTGCACGTCGAAGACTCGGGGCTGTTCGAGCGCCGCGGCGACGACCTCACGATCGAGGTGCCGGTGACCCTCGCCGAAGCCATGCTGGGAGCCACCGTGCACGTGCCCACGCCGGGCGGCGGCAAGGTGTCGCTCAAGGTGCCGGCGGGCAGCTCCGATGGGCGCACGCTGCGCCTGCGGGGCAAGGGCGCGCCGCGCCTCAAGGGCGGCGGCAACGGCGACCTGCTGGCGCGCCTGCGGCTGATCGTGCCGACCAAGCTGAACAAAGAACAGAAGCGACTTGCCGAGGAGCTCGGCAAGACCGAGCCCGACCCGCGCGCGGCGCGCTTCGGGGGTATTTAGCCACAAGACGACCCGGGCGGTGATGCGCCATGGCGCAACGCGACGACCTTACCAGACCGCTCTTCATGATCTCGATCGCGGCCGAGCTGGCCGCCATGCACCCGCAGACGCTGCGGCTCTACGAGCGCCGCGGACTCCTGCAGCCGCAGCGCTCGGCCAAGAATACGCGGCTGTACTCGCGCGCCGACGTCGACCGCCTGCAGCGCATCCAGGAGCTGACCGACCTCGGTCTCAACCTGGCCGGCGTCGAACGCGTGCTCGAGCTCGAACGCCAGCTCGCGATCGCGCAGGGGCAGGTGCTGCGCCTGGAGACCCAGCTGGCGCGCGCCGCCGACGACCTGCGCGACGAGGTACGCCGCGTCGAACGTTCGGCGCGGCGCGACCTGGTGCCGCTGGGCCACAGGGCGATCGTGCACGTCAGCAAGCGGAGCCGTTAGATGGATGAACGACGAAGGACGACGATATGGATGTGAGCAAGTTCTCTGAACGGGCGCGCGAGGCGCTCGAGACCGCTCAGGGCGTGGTGCGCCGCGGCCCTGCCAACATGCTGGGCACCGAGCACCTGCTGATCGGCGTGCTGAGCCTGCCCGGCGGCATCGTCGAGCAGATCCTCAACCTGCTCGGCATCGACAAGGGCGCCGCCATGACGCGCGCCGACAAGTTCGCCCAGAACCAGCCCGCCGGCTCGGGGCCGTCAAGCGCCCCCCCGGCAGACATGCTCTACATGACGCCCCACGCCAAGGCGGCGATCGACATCGCCGTGCAGCAGGCGCAGAAGCTGGGCGA
Source organism: uncultured Thermoleophilia bacterium (assembly GCA_964519555.1). Taxonomy (GTDB): domain Bacteria; phylum Actinomycetota; class Thermoleophilia; order UBA2241; family UBA2241; genus Bog-752. The sequence continues at coordinate 3,241 of CAZFJE010000228.1, read as the reverse complement.
CGAGTTCGTGGGCACCGAGCACCTGCTGCTCGGCATCTTCCTCGAGGGCGACGGCCCGGGCAGCGCCGTGCTCAAAGACCTCGGCATGACCGAAGAGAGCCTGCAGCGCGCCCTGGCCGAGATCCGCGAAGCCGGCGTCGACTACGAAAGCAACGCCGCCGGCGAGAACATGCTCAAAAAGTACACGCGCGACCTCACGACCCTGGCCGCCGAGGGCCGGCTCGACCCGGTCATCGGCCGCGACGCCGAGATCAAGCGCGTCATCCAGGTGCTCAGCCGGCGCACCAAGAACAACCCGGCGCTGATCGGCGAGCCGGGCGTGGGCAAGACGGCGATCGCCGAGGGCCTCGCCCAGAAGATCATCGCCGGCGACGTGCCCGAGCCGCTGCGCGGTAAGCGCGTGCTGGGTCTCGACCTGGGCGCCATGGTGGCCGGCTCCAAGTACCGCGGCGAGTTCGAGGAGCGTCTCAAGGGCGCGCTCGACGAGATCATGCGCGCCAAAGACGTGGTGCTGTTCATCGACGAGCTGCACAACGTGGTCGGCGCCGGCGCCGCCGAGGGCGCGATCGACGCCTCGAACCTGATGAAGCCCATGCTCGCGCGCGGCGAGCTGCAATGCGTGGGCGCGACCACCCTCGACGAGTATCGCGAGCACATCGAGAAGGACTCGGCGCTCGAACGCCGCTTTCAGCCCATCCTCGTGCCCGAACCCACGGTCGAAGAGACGATCGCCATACTCCACGGGCTGCGCGACAAATACGAGGCGCACCACAAGGTGAAGATCACCGACGAGGCGCTGGTCGAGGCGGCTCGCCTGGCCGACCGCTACATCAGCGACCGGTTCCTGCCCGACAAAGCGATCGACTTGCTCGACGAGGCGGCCAGCAAGCTGCGCATCGAAGCCACCATGCTGCCGCCCGAGCTGCGCGAGATGGAGCTCAAGCTCGGCGACCTCACCCGCGAGGGGGCGGCCGCCGTGCAGGCGCAGGACTACGAGAAGGCCGGACAGTTAAAGGAGCAGACCGACAAGATCCAGCTGACTTTCGTCGAAGCCAAGAACGCCTGGCTGTCCGACAAGGGCATCGCCGACGCCACGGTCGACGCCGACGACATCGCCGCGATCGTGAGCTCCACGACGGGCATACCCGTGCAACGCATGCTGGCCGAAGAGGCCGACAAGCTCCTCGGCATGGAAGAAGGCCTGCACAGCCGCTTGATCGGCCAGGACCGTGCCGTGGTCGCGGTCGCCGAGGCGGTGCGCCGCGGGCGCGCCGGCCTGAAAGATCCCAGGCGGCCGATCGGCTCGTTCATCTTCCTGGGCCCGACCGGCGTGGGCAAGACCGAGCTCGCGCGGGCGCTCGCCGAGTTCCTGTTCGACGACGAAGGCGCCCTGATCAGGCTCGACATGAGCGAGTACATGGAGAAGTTCTCGGCCTCGCGACTGGTCGGTTCGCCACCCGGCTACGTGGGCTTCGACGAGGGCGGTCAGCTCACCGAGGCGGTGCGTCGCCGGCAGTACGCCGTGGTGCTCTTCGACGAGATCGAAAAGGCCCATCCCGATGTCTTCAACATGCTGCTGCAGATACTGGACGACGGGCGCCTGACCGACGGCAAGGGCCGCACGGTCGACTTCAAGAACACGGTCGTCATCATGACGAGCAACGTGGGCAGCGGCATGATCCGCCAGCAGACGCTGGGCTTCGGCCAGGCCACGGGCACCGAGGGCAGTCGCGACGACTTCGAAAAGCGACTGCTCGACGAGCTGCGCAAAGCGTTTCGCCCGGAGTTCCTGAACCGGGTCGACGACATCATCGTGTTCGACCCGCTCACCAAGGAGCAGCTCGAGCAGATCGTCGACCTGCTGCTCGACCGCACCCGGCGCCTGGTCGAAGCGCAGGGCCTGCACATCGAGGTCACCGAGGCGGCCAAGGCGCGCATCGTCGACGCCGGTTACGACGTGCAGTTCGGAGCACGGCCGCTGCGCCGCGCCATTCAGCGCCTGGTCGAGAACCCGCTCTCGAGCGAGCTGCTGCGCGGCACCTTCGCCGCCGGCGACACGATCGCAGTCGACGCCGCGCCCGACGGCGCCCTCTCCTTCGCGCACGCCAGGAGCGACGCCCCGACCCACGTCTAAGGCGGGGCGTGGGCGCGCGCCCTGTCCTATAGTGGCTGCATGGCACGCGTGCGCACGTTGTTCGTCGGCACCATCCTGGGCGGCGCTCTGAGCGTCGTTTTGTCGCCCGGTCTCGTCGGCCGGCGCTGCCGTCGCCGACTCGCGGCGCGCGCCTGTCGCGCCGTGGCGGCCTTCGGCGGCCCCCCCTGTACTCAAGAATCCTGCGCCACGGGCGACAAAGAGACTGGAGACGATTGACGAGCGCGCGGGTGCCGGCCGTCCGACGGCCGGCGGCCGCGCGCTCGACCCACGCAAACGTAGCCGAGGAGTGCGCCGTGGAATTCTTTCTGTTAGGCGAGGAGAAGAGCGTGGACGACGATCCGGTGATAGTGCGCAACGGCGATCCCAGCTCTGAGTTCAAGGTCGAGATCGGCTTTCTCGAGCTCGAGGTGGTGGCCTACACGGGCGGCCTCAAGATCGTGGGCCACGCTCATTTCGGCCATAACGGCCGGGTGTCGAGCCGTCGTTCGTCAGACCATCTGCGCCACGTCACCGACGACCGCCTCACGCTGTCGCGAGCGAGCATCTACCGTGTCTCAAGCGACGAGCTGATCGAGACCGTGCCGTACCTCGTTCTCAACCTCGATCGCGTCGATGTGGTCTACGCACGCGACCCCAACGGCCCCGACGCCGCCGATGCCGAGTCGGCCGCCGACGCGTCGGCCGCCGCTCCGGCCGCCGGCTGACCATGAGCGCGCCCGTGTACGACGTCGACGTCCTGCTGCCCACCGCGCGCTTTGCCTTCTGGGTCGACGGCGGGCGCGTCGAGGTCGCGCCCGACCACCGCTCGCCCGAGGGCTTTGTGGCCTACGAGGCGTTGGCCGCCGAACGCCAGGTGGTCGGCATGACCACGTTCCCCAACACGGTGCTGCTGCGCGGGCCCCAGACGATCCTGGTCGACCCCGGCATCCACCTGCAGAACGAACCCGTCATCAAGGCGCTGGCCGTCCGCGGTCTGGGCGTGGGCGACCTCGACTTCATCGCCCTCACGCACGCCCACTGGGACCACGCCGGCGCCTGCGCCGACGTGCCGGGACCGGTGGTCATGCACGAGCTCGAGCTCGACGA
>CAZFJE010000227.1:0-5203 GCA_964519555.1 uncultured Thermoleophilia bacterium | reverse complement strand
AGATGGTGCTCGCCGAGCTCGGCTACGACGTCAAGTGGGGCGCCTCGGTGGGCGCCGCCGAACAGGTCTTCCTCAAGAGCAAGGTGGCGCTGTGAACGACTCTGCCAAAAAGAGAGTGCTCGTCAAAGAGAAGCTCGCCCCCGAGGGCATCTCCTACCTCAAAGACCAGGGCTTCGAAGTCGACGCCGGACTCGACTGGACGCCCGAGGAGTTCCTGGCCAGGGTCGGCGGCTACGACGCGCTGATCATCCGCTCGGCCACCAAGGTCACCGCCGAGGTCATCGACGCGGCCACCAACCTGAAGGTCGTGGGCCGCGCCGGCGTGGGCGTCGACAACGTCGACGTGGCCGCCGCCACCAAGCGCGGCATCATCGTCGTGAACGCGCCGGCCAGCAACGTGCTGTCGGCCGCCGAGCACACGATCGCCATGATCATGGCTTGCGCACGCAACATCCCGCAGGCTCACGGCGCCCTCAAAGACGGCCGCTGGGAGCGTTCCAGGTACGGCGGCGTCGAGCTCGCCGGCAAGACGCTCGGTATCGTCGGCCTCGGCCGCATCGGCTTTCTCGTGGCCGAGCGGGCGCGTGGCCTGAAGATGCGGGTCGTCGCCTACGACCCGTTCGTGCCGGCCGAGCGCTTTCACGAGCTGGCGCTCGAGCGCGCCGAGGCGGTCGAGACGATCTACGCCGAGGCCGACTTCATCACGGTCCACTTGCCCAAGAACGCCCAGACGCTCGGCTTCATCTCCGACGACGCCTTCGCCGCCATGAAAGACGGTGTGCGCGTGGTCAACGTGGCCCGCGGCGGTATCGTCGACGAAGAGGCCCTCGCCCGCGCGCTCGACTCAGGCAAGGTGGCCGCGGCGGCGATCGACGTGTGGCCGGTCGAGCCGACCACCGACGACATCCTGCTCAAGTACGACCAGGTGGTCACCACGCCGCACCTGGGCGCCTCGACCAAAGAGGCCCAGCTGCGGGCCGGCACCCAGGTGGCCGAGCAGGTCGCCCTGGCGCTGAAGGGGCAGTTCGCCCCCAACGCCGTCAATGTGCCGCTCGTGCTCGGCGAAGAGGCCGACGAGCTCATGCCCTACTTGCACGTCTGCGAACTGCTGGGCAAGCTCGTGGTGCAGATCGCCGACGGCCCGGTCGACGCCTTCGAGATCACCTACGAGGGCGTCATCGGCCGCTACGACACGCGCATCCTCACGCTCAGTGTGCTCTCGGGCCTGCTGGCCAACGTGGTCGAGGGCGAGGTCAACTTCGTCAACGTCACCTCGATGGCCGAAGAGCGCGGCATTGTCGTCAAAGAGAACCACCAGCCGGCGGTGATCGACTTCCTCAACCTGATCACCGTGTCGACGCGCGACCGTCAGGGCGAGCTCTCCGTCTCGGGCACGACGCTCGGACCCAAGCACAAGCCGCGCCTCGTCCAGGTCTACCGGCAAGACGTCGACATCGAGCCGGCCGAGCACATGGCCTTCCTGCGCTACGAAGACGTGCCCGGCATGATCGGCAAGATCGGCACCAAGATGGGCCTGCTCGGCATCAACATCGCGCAGATGTCGGTGGGGCGCACGGTCGTCGAGCGCCAGGCCGTCATGGGCCTCACCCTCGACTCGCCGATCTCCGAAGAAGACCTGAAGAGCCTGATCGCCGACGCCGGCTTGCACGGCGGCAAGCGCGTCGAGCTCTAACGGCGGACCACCCGGACGGCGGCGCGGCGAGGCTCACGCCTCGCCGCGCCGCCGTGCTCACTACGCGCCGCCGTGCCCGCGCCGCTGTGCTCACAATGCGTCGCGCCGCCGTGCCCGCGCCGCCACCCGTCGCCACGCTCGTTTGTTGCGCGCGCCCCGAGCGCGACATAGAATCTCTAGACCATGCGTCGCAGAGCGACAAGCAAACGACCTCAGGAGGGCCCCATTTATGTGCGGCCCCGCTGCTACGCTCTCGGCGTGCTCCTTCTCCCCCCGCGGGGGGATGCGTAACACCTGCGGCCGCCCGGCCACCTTTTTTCTCTCTTTCGCAGAGCAGACATCCGGGTTTTGTGGTGCTTTGCCGCACCCTGGGTCCGGGGAGGAGTGAGCGACGTGACTGACCCCACCATCTCAGGCGAGCGCGCCCGGGTCGAGACGCCCCAGGGCGGCATCGGCGGCGCGCGCTACGTGAAGATCTTCGATACCACGCTGCGCGACGGCGAGCAGGCGCCCGGCGCGTCGATGAACGAGACCGAGAAGCTCGAGATCGCCCAACAGCTCGCGCGCATGGGCGTCGACGTCATCGAGGCCGGGTTCCCGATCGTCTCGAAGGGCGACTTCGACTCGGTGGCGCTCATCGCCCGTGAGGTGCGCGGCTCACGCATCGCCGGCCTCTCGCGCGCCATCGACAACGACGTGCGCGTTTGCTGGGACGCCATCCGTCAGGCCGAAGCGCCGCGCATCCACACCTTCGTCTCGACGAGCCCGATCCACCTCAAGTACCAGATCAAAAAGACGGCCGACGAAGTGCGCGCCATCACCCGCGACGCGGTGAGCCTCGCCGCCCAGCTGGCGGCGCAGCACCCCGACGGCGACGTCGAGTTCAGCGCCATGGACGCCAGCCGCTCCGAGCCCGAGTACCTGGCCGAGATCCTGGGCATCGCCATCGACTGCGGCGCGACCACCATCAACGTGCCCGACACGGTGGGCTACGCGCTGCCCCTCGAGTGGGGCGAGTTCATCGCCGAGCTCTACCGCCTGTGTCCCGCCCTGCGCGACGTCACGCTCAGCGTGCACTGCCACAACGACCTCGGTCTCGCGACGGCCAACTCGCTGGCCGCCGTGCGCGCCGGCGCCACCCAGGTCGAGTGCGCCGTCAACGGCATCGGCGAGCGCGCCGGCAACGCCTCGCTCGAAGAGGTCGTCATGGCGCTCGTCACGCGGGGCGCCTACTTCGGCGCGACCACCGGCATCGTCACCGAGGAGATCGCGCGCAGCAGCCGCATGGTGAGCAACCTCACCGGTTACGTGGTGCAGCCCAACAAGGCGATCGTCGGGCGCAACGCCTTCGCCCACGAATCGGGCATCCACCAGGCCGGCCTGCTCGCCGCCTCGTCGACCTTCGAGATCATGAAGCCGGCCGACGTGGGGGTCACCGACAGCGACCTCGTGCTGGGCAAGCACTCGGGGCGTCACGCCCTGCGGGCGCGCCTCGAAGAGTTCGGCTACCGGCTGACCGACGCCGAGTTAGACGAAGCCTTCCGTCGTTTCAAAGACCTGGCCGACAAAAAGAAGGACGTCACGGCGCTCGACCTCGAAGCCCTGGTCGGCGAAGAGATCCGCGAGCGCCAGGACCGCTTCACGCTGCTCTCCTACGTCACCCAGGCGGGCTCGTCGATCACGCCGACCACGCAGGTCGAGGTCGAGGTGCGCGGCCGCAAGCGCCACGGCAAGAGCTTCAGCAACGGTACGGTCGAGTCGGTCTTCAAGGCCATCGACAACGCGGTGGGCATGAAGGGCAGCCTGGCCGACTACCAGGTGAGGGCCGTCACCGCCGGCCGCGACGCCCTGGCCGAGGTCAAGCTCGCCGTCCAGGTCGACGGCCGCTCGTACCGCGGGCAGGCGGTCAGTTTCGATGTGATGGAATCATCGGCAAAGGCCTACGTGCGGGCCATGAACAATGCCGCCGCCGCTAAGGAGAATCACTAGGCGCGCGGCGAAGCCGCGCCAGCCTGAGCGGCGATGACGAAGTGGATCGCCGGACCAGGCGCGCGGCGAAGTCACGCCTGCCTGAGCGCTAACGACGAAGTCGGTTAGGGGAAGTACATGGGACACACGATCGTAGAGAAGATACTGGCGCGCGCCGCAGGGCGCGACGCCGTGAGTCCGGGAGATATCGTCGAAGCCCGGGTCGACCTGGCCCTGGCCAACGACGTCACCGCGCCGATCGGTATCGCCGAGTTCGAGAAGGCGGGCTTCACCAAGGTCTTCGACCCCACGAAGATCGCCCTCGTGCCCGACCATTTCACGCCCAACAAGGACATCAAGGCGGCCGCCCAGGCCAAGCTCATCCGCGAGTTCGCCAAGCGCCACGGCATCAAGAACTACTGGGAGGTCGGGCGCGTCGGCATCGAGCACGTGCTGCTGCCCGAACAGGGCCTCGTGGCGCCGGGCGACGTCGTGATCGGCGCCGACTCCCACACCTGCACCTACGGCGCCCTCGCCGCCTTCTCGACGGGCGTCGGCTCGACCGACTTCGCGGCGGCCATGGCCTGGGGACGCGTCTGGCTGCGCGTGCCCGACACCATCCGCTTCGTCTACCACGGCCGTCCCTCGCGCTACGTGGGCGGCAAAGACCTCATGCTGCACACCATCGGCCTGATCGGCGTCGACGGCGCCCTTTACCAGGCCATGGAGTTCACCGGTCCGGCGATCAAGCGCATGAGCGTCGACGGGCGCTTCACCATGTGCAACATGGCCATCGAAGCCGGCGCCAAGTGCGGTCTCGTCGGGTACGACGAGACCACGGCCGCCTACCTGCAGGGCCGCCCCGCCGGCAGTCGCGGGCGCGACGGCGGCGTCGAGTTGAACAGCGACCCCGACGCCGAGTTCATCCGCGAGATCGACATCGACGCCTCGGCCATCGAGCCCACAGTCGCCATGCCGCACCTGCCCTCCAACACGGCGCCGGCCGCCAGCCTGACCGACGTGCGCATCGACCAGGTCGTGATCGGCTCGTGTACCAACGGTCGTCTCGAAGACCTGCATCAGGCGGCCGAGCTGCTGCGCGGCCGCACCGTGCACCCCGACGTGCGCCTCATCATCCTGCCGGGCACCCAGCAGGTCTGCCTGGACGCGGCCGCCGACGGCACCATGCAGGCACTCATCGAGGCCGGCGGCGCCTTCAGCACGCCGACCTGCGGCCCCTGCCTGGGCGGCCACATGGGCGTCCTCGCCGAGGGCGAGCGCAGCGTGTCGACCACCAACCGCAACTTCGTGGGGCGCATGGGCCACCCCGGCAGCGAGGTCTACCTGGCGAGCCCCTACGTGGCCGCCGCCTCGGCGATCGCCGGCCACATCGCCACGCCCGACATGATCGGCGCGAGCGGCGCCCGAAGCGGTTCGAACGCGGGAGGCAGGTCATGATCTTCGAGGGCGCAGCGCACGCCTACGGACGCGACGTCGACACCGACGTCATCATCCCGGCCCGCTACCTGAACTCGAGCGACC
>CAZFJE010000226.1:0-5237 GCA_964519555.1 uncultured Thermoleophilia bacterium | reverse complement strand
AGCAGGACTACAGGCGCTGGTGTGAGGCCGCCGGGCTGCACGACTTTGCCGTGCATGAGCTGGGCGGGCAGGCGCAGCAGCTGCTCACGGCCTTCAAGCCCTAGCAGACAGATCAGGAGCGCGCTCCAGACCCTGCCAGTCGAGACGGTCGTTCAAAGGCGTCCAGCGTCGACCAAGCGGACGTCACAGCCAGACCTAAACAACCGGAGATGTCCCTGCGCTTTGGGCTTCCGCCGACTGCGCGCCGACGCTAGCCCGAGGCCGAGAGGCCGTCGATCGACGCGTGCAGCCAGTCGCCGAAGGCCGGACTGGTGATGTCTTCTAGGCCGTCAATCCAGGACGCGATGTGGGGTTGCGGTCCATCTGCCACGGCGAAGCATCGGACGAAACGACCGGCGCGCGCCCAATCCGAGGCGAAGGCCACAAACTCGAGCCCCGCGGGCAGGTCAGGGTCATCTCGCATTGCCGCAATCGCCTCTGCCATCTCGAGATCCTCGAGACCCTCATCGCTGTTCCACAGGGCGATGATGGCCGACGGCCCGACCGCCTGAGGGAACTTACCCTTGACCTTCTCAAACGCGCGATCAATGTCGCGCGTCGGGTCGCCGTAGGCGGAAAGCATCAGGTCTTCGGGCATGCCGCTCACCCCGAGCCGCGGCGACCCCTGGCTCATGGGGCGCCGCCGAGTGACCTCGACCGTCGCGCACGCACCGTCGCGCTCGATCAGCAAGTCCGGTCCCTTCAGGCCGCTTGGCTCAAAAGACGCGGCGAAACCCAGCATGCAGAAGATCATTCCGAAGTAGAGGGCGCCCATGTGATCGACGACCTGGCCCGCGCTGGTCTCGTCTTTGAGCCTGGCGAAGAAAGCATCTGCACCTGGCCACGGCCGTGCCAAGCGAAGCCAGTTGCAGTACCGGGAAGCGTCGCTACCACAGAGCCGTCGGGTGGTCTCCACCGCGCCGGCGAGCGCCTTCGTTGGGTTTTCGTCGCCCACGGCGCTCAGCATTGCCTATCTGAGACCAGGGCACAAGGATCGACCTCGAGCGCACTTGCCAGCCGATCGATCGTCCTGATGGTCGCGTTACGACGGCCGTTCTCGCAGCTGCTCACGTAGGTGCGATCGAGCCCGGCGAGACCGGCGAGCTGCTCCTGCGAGAGGCCGCGCTCCAAGCGGATACTTCTGAGTCGTCGCGCGAAGGCGACAAGTGGGTCCTCTGCCGAGCTGTCCATGGTGCGAAGTCAAGTGACATGTTGACCATGGGTCTACGGACTATGAGTCACGTCGCTACTTCTGTAGCATCTCTTAGTGACGCTTCGGGAGCGCAAAGGACGATCGATCAGGGGGCGACGATGACCGTGTGGCTGACCCGCGCCGGACGCTATGGTGAACGCGAGACCTTAGCTTTGGAGCAGGGCCTCAGCGTCATCGGCTGGGAGGAAGTGCCTGACCTGGCGTGTGCCACCTCGCGGAGTGCCGTCGAGGAGATCGTCAGGGCGACCTACCCGGACGCGGGCAAGGGTCGCATCGCCAACTGGGTGGGTCAGTTGTGGGCGTTTCGTGAGCGAATGCAGGAAGGTGATCTCGTCGTGCTGCCGCTGAAGACGCAGGCGGCGATCGCCATCGGCAAGGTGGCGGGTCCCTACGCTTTCCGAACCGATCTCGGTGCAGACGTCCACCACACCCGGCCGGTGACTTGGATCAAGACCGACATCCCGCGCGCCAGGTTCGACCAGGACCTGCTTTACACCTTCGGTGCCTTCATGACCGTCTGCCAGATCAAGCGGCACAACGACGAGGAGCGCATCAAGGCGATGCTCGGAGGCCAACCGGTGCCACCCACACCGGCAGACGAGGCAGACGAGGACGCTACCCCCGTCGACATCGAACAGTTCGCCTCCGACGATCTCACCGAGTACCTGACGCACAAGTTCAAAGGCCACGAGCTGGCCCGCCTGGTCGACGAGATCCTCCAGACGCAGGGCTACCAGACGCTCGTCTCGCCGGCCGGCGCCGACGGCGGGGTGGACATCATCGCGGGCTCGGGGTCCATGGGCTTTGACTCGCCGCGCCTGTGCGTTCAGGTCAAGTCAAGTGAGACCGCGGCCGGAGCGTCCGTGCTACGCGAGCTGCAGGGCACGATGAAGAACTTCGGCGCAGACCAAGGGCTGCTGGTCTCCTGGGGTGGCTTTGCTGCACCGCTGCTCAAGGAGGCGCGGCACCTGCACTTCGAGATCCGTCTCTGGGATGCCGGCGATGTGGTAGCCAACCTGCTGCGCCGCTACGACCAGCTCTCGCCGGGGATCCAGGCGGAGCTGCCGCTCAAGCGCATCTGGGTGCGTGTGCCGGAGGCAGGCGGAGAGGAGGGGTAGTACCTCCCTAGCCGCAGGAGACGCTGACGCTATGTTGGAAGGCGATCGGCATGTGTGAGCGTTGGGAGCGACAACGAGCAACTGGACCTAGATGATTGATTCCACGCCCACAGCTCAGGCGCAGTAGTCGACCAGCGCCCGGCTGGGCCGTCCCAGTCGGTGGTTGAGGCTGATGCAGGCCGCCAGACAGCAGAAACGTCAGGATGCGCTCGCGCAGCCCGGCCAGGGTGCGCGCCCCGTGGCGCTCCAGGGTGAGCAGATCCTTGGCCGTCCAGAAGATCGACTCGATGCGCTGGCGGATGGGCGCCAGGTGGGGGCCGGCTCCGGACTCGTCCTTGCGCGCCGGTCGCACCACGCAGACGCCGTGCTCGGCGGCCGAGGCGGCAAAGGCGCGCCCGGCGTAGCCTTTGTCGCACAGCAAGACCTCGCCGCCGCGCGCCGCGCGTCGCAGCAGCTCGAGGGCCACCTCGCGTTCGCCGCGGGCGGGATCGGCGAGCGTAAAGGCCCGCGGCGTGCCGTCGGGGGCGGCCAGCAGGTGCAGGCGAAAGCCCCAGAACCAGCGCGAGTGGGCGGCGCAGTAGCCGTAGCCGGCGGCCTCGCCAAGGGCCGAGCGCTTGGCCGTCTCGCGGCTGGCGGCGCAGGGCACCGGGGTCGAGTCGCACAGCAGAAGGTCGTCTGCAAAGCCCGGGCTTTGGCTGGCGAAGACGCCCGTGAGCCACTCGACAGTGTCGGCCAGACGGCGGCGGCGTTTGTGATAGCCGGCCTGGCGAGGCAGCTCGGGGAACAGATGGACGAGGCGCTTGCGGGCCACCGCCAGGAAGCGCCGGTCAGAAGGGATGCCCATGATCGCCTGGGCCACGCACAGGGTGACCAGCTCGGCGTCGGTGATCCGGCGCCGCGCGTTGGCCCGTGCCTCTGGCAGAAGATCGTCGGCTGTGCAATAAACCACGGTGCAGAGAGTGTCGAGGTCGGCGTCCATCGTGGCCTCCGGGCAGACGGTGACTTAGGGCACCGTCGGCTTCGGCCTCTCTGCACTGCCTTCCTTGGGCGTGGTCGATCTCGTGGAATCAATCATCTAGGTGGCGAACTCGCCCGAGTCGCCGATAACAACCCAGATGCAGTTGCTGATTGCCCCAGGCCTCTTGAGGTCGGCCATGGCGACCCCTCCGTACATCTCAATACGCCAGCCTGCTCTCCATCCATCCCTTCGGGTGACCAAGAACCCCTCATAGTGGACCGTGCCGTTGCCGAGGGTTTCTGCCACACGTTCGCTTGCATGAGATTCGAATACACCTCTGAAGGAGCCTTCGCCTCGCCTGTCTAAGGTGAATGCGGAGATCGGCGTGCCGACATCAAGCAGACGCTGCCAGTGGTACCACAGAAGGCCACGGCCAATCAGCTCGGACAGCTCCATGAGAGGCTTGGCGTCCATTGGGACGCCCATCGCCGGATACAGCAGGCCGGACTCAGCCGCCACCACCCGCTTGTTCACCCCGGCGCCGAGCTGGCGTTTGAGGGGTGCGTTCTTCTCGAGCCGTGGGAGCACCATCTTGCTGAGGTTCTCCTCAGCCGTGGTGTGTCGTCCGCCGAACGGTAGAACTGCAAGTGCGTAGAGCTCCAGCTCCGACTTGTGTGTGTTGCACGAGCCGCACCCCGGCACCTTAGGCAGGCCCTGACGGTCCCGGGTCAGGAAGAACTTGCGCGAGAAGACGTGTTCGCCGCAGTCAGCGGTGGCTGATGAACAGTACACACATGTCTTTCCCTTGTATTTCTTGGACACGAACGCTTCCTCGGTGCGTGCGGGGTGTTCGCCGATCGAATCGGCCTAGCTCTTCCAAGCCTACTTCAGGGAGAGCACGAGATACCTCCGCGCCTTATCGACTCGCCGGTCACAAGCTGGCCATCGAAGCGACGGCCAGAGGCGCAAGGACATCACCCTTTGGCGGCCAACCGAACTCTTCGGAGCCATCACAAGCCCCAAAGCGAGGGCGCAGGAGCCGAACAGCCAAGAGGTTCAAGAGAGACTCCTTGTGCGGGATCCTCGCGACTTGAGAAGCGGTCTCGCGGGCGAACCGCGGAGCCCTCACCGGAGTCCACTACCGGCTTGGTGCAGGAGTGGCGGCGCCTGAAGTCCAGCCCCTCGCGACAAGACGCCACACGGGCGGGGTTGCGCCGGTCGAAGCCTAGAACGTCGGCGGCTTCCTCTCGTGGGCGATTGCCCAGATCGCGCGCACGTCGCGATCCCAGTCGCGGCGCGCCTGCTGATACTGGCTCGTGAAGCTCGCCAGGGTCGCGGCGTTGGGCGTGCCGCAGTAGGCGACCATCGCGCCCATCGCGTTCTTGACCTCACCGGCATCGCTGTTGAGCTGCATCTGCACGTCCTGCAGGGCGCCCGAGTGGTCGGTCCAGCAGCCGACGAAGTCGCCCCTGACGGCGTCGATCTCATCGTGTGATTCCTGGGCCACCTGGGCAAGCTCGTCGACGTTCGCCTGACTGGGCTTGCTTTGCGCCAAAGCGACGGCCGCCCAGGCAAACTCGACGCGGACCTGAACCTGGCGCACGTCCCGGCCATAATGCGAGCCGATGAAGCTCCGTGCGTCGCGCTCGGCTTGGGGCAGCGTCGGTCGCGGCGAAGCCCTGTGCGTGGGAGTTGGCGCAACGCTTGCGATCGAGGCGACCGGCGTCGCCTTGTGAGTCAGGGCGCCGACCACGCCGGCCGCGACGATGAAGCCGATCCACACGCCCGCGACCACGAAGATCACCTTGCGCCGGCTCCAGCGCCTGCCCTGCTGCCCGCCGCTTGTCGCGTTGTTCATCATGTCCTCCTCCTTGTCGGGGGTGGCACGGTAGCTCGGTCTGCGGCGAAG
>CAZFJE010000225.1:0-5259 GCA_964519555.1 uncultured Thermoleophilia bacterium | reverse complement strand
CGATAGCGCGACGATCGTTGCCGAGGAGGCCGCCGGCCTTCGCGAATATCTGTACTACCCCGGGCGCCACCAGCCCGATGGCCGCGGGCCATTGCCCCAACAGCGGGCCACCAGTGACCAGGGAGAGAGGGGCCGAGCGAGCGCCCAGCGAGCCTGCGAGCAAGGCGAGCAGCGGCCCGCCAGCGCGCCCGCGACCGGTAGGGGGGTCGCCATGGGGCGGCGGCGCCCGGCACCACGCCTGGCTAGACGCGTCGAAAAAACCCAGTGTGCGTGTTGAACGTCACGATCGAGAAAGGCCTCTGTCACGAAACGAGCGTGACCCTCGCGCTACGCTGTTGAGAGAGAAGGGGCCCACGAGGAGGGTAACGATGGACAATCTTTCCAGGCAGGCGCGCAGGTCGCACGCCCGCCAGGTTGCAGGCCAAGGCGGGCGGCCATGACGGCCCTTTGCGAGGAATGCCTCGAGAAGCTGCCGGCGCAGCGCCCCGGCGGCGGTCGCCGCCGACGCTTCTGCTCGGCCCGCTGCCGGCAGATCGCGCGGCGGCGGCGTCTGCGAGAGGAGCAGGAGCCGCTCGCGGGCGTTGCTGCGACGTTCACTGATGGCGAGGTCGATCTTGCCAGCGACGAGCTTGTTGGCTTGAGCAAGGATCCTGAGCAAGCCTTGGCCCAGACGCTCGGCCTCATGGCCTGGGCCGTCGTGCGCTTCACCAAGCTCGGCCCGCGGGTGCGCCCGCAGCTCCGCTGGCGCTGCGCGGCGATGGCCAAGCACATCGATGAGGGTCTGACGTCCTACTTCAAGCCTTCGTGAAGGGCCCGGCGCGCAAAGCGACCTCGGCTCGCCTGGGCACTGCGCACGAGGCGCCCAAGACCCAGGTAGCGCCGGCGATACTGACGGGCGCCCTGACGATCGAACAGGCGGCGGCGCTGCCCCTGCCGTGCTCGCTGCCGCACACCAAGGCGGTCAAGAACCTCTGGCGCACGATCACCACAGACGCGGCCGCCCACGACCTGCGGCCGGGCGACGTGCCCATCCTCGAGATGTTGCTCGTGGCCACGTTCCGCCACCAGCAGGCCGGCCAGATCGTGCAGAAGGTGGGCGCGATGGTGAAGAGCACCTACGGGCCTATGCCCAACCCAATGCTCGCCGAGGAGCGCCACCAGGCGGCGCTGGCGGACCGTCTGGCGCAGCGCTTTGCACTCTCGCCCGAGGCGCGGGTGCGCCTCGACCTGCTGAACGTCTCCGGCCAGATGATGCTCCAGACGTTAAACGCGCGCCTCGATGTGAACGTGCCGGCTGACCTCTCGGCGTACAGCGGCGACATCATCGACGGCGAGTACGTGATCGAAGAACAGATCAGCATCGACAACGCCTCGCCCTGGCAACCGGCGGCTGACTTCGCTATTGGCCGCTAAAGACCGCGAGCAGACTGCGACTCAGTAGGGAACGCGAGGGTCGTCGTCGGAGCGCCCGGTTCGTCCGAGGACAGCCTCGACCCGGTCCCGGTCGCCTCGAGCCAGGAGATACATCACGGTGGCAAAGGCTGCCGGCAACGGACCGATGACGACTGAACCTAGCGCTTGGCCTGCGATCGGTCCGGCGATCGTTCCCCAGCTTGTGATGCGAGCAGCATTGAGGGCTGACTCAGCCAAGACCAGAGGTACAAGACAGAGGGTGAACAAAAGCCGGTTGCCGAGCACGCGCCAGAAGCCCACCTGAAAAACAGTCCGCCAGCTTGCGCCAAGTGAGGTAAGGGCGTTGCGGTGGGCATCGGTGATCTCCTGGACGTAGAAGGCAAAGATCGTCACCCCGAGCAGCAGGGTCACGCCGGACGTTATGACTATGTTGAGGGAGATGCCGATCGGGTTCACCATCGAGAAGGGCGCGGCCAAGTCGGTGGCCACGTTCATCACCTCGGCGATCAGGTGGTCCAACAACGCGACGAGAACGACCCACGGCCAGTAGCGCAGGCCACAGGCAAGGTCGGCCAGCTTTGCGCGTCGCCCCTCGCGCATGTGCCTGAGCAGCATCACCACCATCGTGGCCCCCGCCCAGGCGCCGGTGGCTATGGTGATCAGACCGGTGAAGGTCGTGGCTCGCTGAAGGCCCAGGCTGGTGCTCGAGATGGAGCCGGAGCCGGAGCTGCTCAGCGTGATCCCGAGCGAGGTGTTGGTAAACGCGAAGATGGTGTGCGTGCCCTCGATCAGCGCGGCGGCCAGCAGCGCGACAGCGCAGGCGAGTGCGCTGACGACAACGAGCGGCCACAAGTTGACCAGCCAGGCGTGAAGGGTGAAGCGAAACAGGCCTTTGAAGACGCCGCGACGACCCTCGGTGTCGCGGGGCTGTGGGTCGCTGAGGGTCTGGATCAGCGCCTCGGCCGGGCCTTTGATCTCGCTGATGATGTCGACGTGCTCGCTCATGGCGCGCAGGCTATCACCTCACTGTTTGGGACCTGAGGCGGTCACAGGGCCGCCAGGCGCCGCCAAGGCCCAAATCGACCACTCGGGGCCACCGGCTTGTACTGCGCGCGCGTCACAGTAGACGAGCCCGGTCCCAGCATCTTCCGGACCCAAGCCCGTGGACTCACGAGAAGTGGAGTGACCCCTGAGCTCGAAGCGGCCGCTTCGGCCGCGCCATGATGCTCGCGCCTTTCTGACCCAGCGGAGAGCAAGCCCCTCGCAGACCCCCTCCTCGATGGGCTTCCTTCTGGGACGATAAAAGCCGGCGGGACGGGTGAGCAACCGTCGCGCCGGCCATACGGCTGGCATCGGAAGGGGCAAGGGCCAGCCGGGGTTTTGAGTCTCTCGCTTCCGTCTTCCCACATCGCGGCGTGGAGTGCCGTTTGCGACGGGCTGACTTACGATGCCGTGCGGGCTCCCGGGATGTGCAGCGCGCGTATATCGCGATGCGTGCATGACGCTACAGTTCCTCGCCGGCCATCGTGAAGGTCGGCGCTCACGCGAGTGCGCGCTGACCGTGACGAGCGCTCCAGCACTTCTGCGTCCAGACCAGACAATCCGCTTCACCTTCGCCGCAGACCGAGCTACCGTGCCACCCCCGACAAGGAGGAGGACATGATGAGCGATGCGACAAGCGGCGGGCGGCAGGGCAGGCGCTGGAGCCGGCGCAAGGTGATCTTCGTGATCGCGGGCGTCTGGCTCGGCTTCATCGTCGTGGCCGGCGTGATCGGTGCGCTGACCCACAAGGCGACGCCGGCCACCTCGACCGCGACCGACGGCAGCGACAACGGCAACTACAGCTGGGGCTGCTGGTGCCAGGGCACGAGCCTGGTCAGTGCAACCACTGCCCAGAACATCGAAGCCTGGTGGCCGGTGCTCTACTCGGGCTACGTCTATGATCGCGAGAGTAACATGTACTACTGCAACGCCCGCTATTACGATGTGGGCACGAGGCAGTGGACGACACCGGATCCGGCGGGGGCGGACGGTCAGGAGAGCACGTATCAGTATTGTGATGGTGACCCTGTCGGACATGTTGATCCAACTGGGCAGAAGACACACGTCTTTTGGACTCCCTGCACCGACACTTCCAAGAACCCGAGTTATTCAGAAACAGTTGATGTGTTCATCAAGGCAAAAGACCAGGGTAGCAACGACTACAATATCAAGAAGATATGGTGGCAGATGGACGGTGCTGGTTACCCCACCGATACACATCTCGAAATCGATATGACCACTACTATCTTTTGGAAGAACAGTAAGGGACAATGGCTATATTCCGATGGGTACACATGGCCTGACAATGAACTTGGTTATGCGTATCACGACGTTCTCACTGATATAGGCGGTACTGAGACAGAGGTGCCGATCTTTTATGCTCCGACATACTCGCATCCTTTCAATACCCATAACCCTGCTGGCAATAAAAAAACAGGTCCACGAACCCAGGTTGATGTCAGCGGCACATTTATGGACCCTCCGGACGGCATATATAATGGTTATTGGTGCAATAATATAGACCTGCCAATCAAAAAGTGAGACATGATACCCCTGATTGCGACGCCGCGGCATACAAGAATGACGTTAGCGACCATCCACGGCGGTAGAGATTCCATTCGGTTGGTGGCCAGTGGGTGCCTTGCGTGGCTTGAGCCTAGTGGTCTCACTAACCGGCTGATACCAAGGGCCAGTCGGGTACTGGGGCGGCTGAGGCAGCCCAATGGCCGGCGACGAGTTCCGCCTCGTGCCCCGAAAGGAGGTTGATGCTTTGGGCGCCATGAATCGGGGGGACCTTCGTTCCGGGCCGCGTCCAGTTGCTGCGCAGGCGTCTGGCGCTCTCCTATGCGTCGTGGCTGCAACGCTTCTTGCCGTCGCCTTCAGCGCCTGTGGTTCGTCTGGTGCGCCGACTGAAATGGTCACGAGTAGATGGAGCGGCCTGGCAGCGGTTGGCAGCCGCTTCTCGGCGGTCAGCGCCGCCTGGCGACAGCCGACCATAGAGCTAACAGGCAGCGCGATCCAAACGAGCTATCACTTCTGGGTTGGCCTCGGCGGGATCCGCAGTTGGCCAAGAGAGGAGATCGGCACGGGCAGTCGCTTGGACAAGGGGGCGACCGTGTGCTCCGCTTGGTACGACATGTTTCCCAAGCGCAGCGTAGTCATTAAGATGGTCATCAGACCGGGCGACCTGATGGCGGCCTCGGTGGCCAGGGGCAGCAACGGCATCTTCGAGCTAACGTTGGTCGACCGCACAAGTGGCCACTCGTTTGCGACGGAGCAGCGCGACCCAACGGCCCACCTCGACTCGGCCGAGATCGTTGCCGACTGGCCCTCATCGAAGCGAGCCCGGACCGCTCCGGCCCCGGCCAGAGTCCAGTTTATGGAGTGCCTCGTCGACGGGCGACCGATCGGCCGCCTCAGCCCTATGAGTATCGACCTTGCCAACGAACTCCTAGACGCAAGTCCCTCGAACCTTGGCCTTGACAGAGCGAGCTTCTCGGTCGCACTGACGCCGGTGGGCGGTTCGTAGCTCAAACAACTGCTGCCACAATTCCTGTTGACTCACGTCAACATCTCATGGAGCAACGATGCGAAGCATTTCGTCAAGTGCAGGTTCTGATTCGCCATCAATCCAAGACTGAGATGCCACCGGCTGTGTTTACGGGGTAGGTCCAGGTGTGGCTCTCACCGGAAACGCTCTCGCTTGAACTCATGGGCCGCCCGAGCGAGTCGTAGTTGGCGACCGTATCCGTGCTCTTCGTGGGCAACCCCGGTACCGGCAAGACCCATCTTGCCACCGCCCTC
>CAZFJE010000224.1:0-5276 GCA_964519555.1 uncultured Thermoleophilia bacterium | reverse complement strand
ATACGGCCACCACCGAGATCTACACTCTTTCCCTACACGACGCTCTTCCGATCTCATGAAGGCCATCGACGAGCCCCCCGACCTCGTCATCCTCGACCTCATGCTGCCCGATCGCAGCGGCATCGACGTCTGTCGCGAGCTGCGCACCTGGATGACCGCCCCCATCCTGATCCTGTCGGTGCGCTCCGCCGAGGCCGACAAGATCAAAGCTCTGGACGAGGGCGCCGACGACTACCTCACCAAGCCCTTCTCGGCCGGCGAGCTGCTGGCCCGCATCCGCGCGCTGCTGCGTCGTGCCGCGGCGCTCACCTCGCCGCCGCCGGTGGTCGTCGCCGGCGAGCTCGAGATCGACATCGCCCGGCGGCGCGTGACGCTCGCCGGCGCCGAGGTGCCCCTCACCCCGACCGAGTTCGACATCCTCGCCTTCCTGGCGCGCAACGCCGACCTGGTCGTCACTCAGAAGATGATCCTCGAGCACGTCTGGGGCCCCGAGTGGGTCGAAGACGCCCAGACGCTGCGCGTGCACGTGAGCCACCTGCGCAAGAAGATCGAACCGTCGCCCGCCGGGCCGCACTACATCATCACCGAGCCCGGCGTCGGCTTTCGGCTGTCGGCCCCCGGGACAGACGATGGCCGCTGACGGAGCAGGACCAAGGGTTTCCCAGCGTCACGCTACGATGGTCTAAAGGTGAAGCGCGGGTCCGTTAAGAAGCGCTAAAGGTTCGCCGACAGGCGCCACGCCGAGGGGTCTGCCCTGCTAGACTCGCGGAGTTCGGACACGGCATCTGTGCGGATCACCCGCGCCCCCGCGAGGGGTGTTCCGCCCCCGAAGGCCTCGTCGCAGGCACGCCACGGGGCCTTCGGGGTGCCGATTCGAACGGGGCGGCGCCCCCAGCCTCCTATGAAGCGCCAGCGCTCGCCACGAGACTCCCCGCCACGAGATTCGAGCGTCTCGCCGGGTGCTGGTCCGGCAAGGCGCCGTCGAGCGCGCGAGGCCCAGCGGCGCGGCTGTCGACGGACGGATAGACCAGGGGGTAGGCCGCCACCAGCAGGTCGTCCCAGCTTCTCGCAAACCGTCGCGCGGTCGCCGCGACGGGCAGCTGCGCGCGTCCGGCGCGCCAGGCATCGTAGCGAGTGACGCTCGGATACCTGCCGAGCTCTCGCCAGGCAGCAGCGACCGCGACGACGACGTCCTCATAGCGGTAGCTCGCCTGAGGGCCACTGCGCGAGTTGGTCGGAAGATCGGCTCGCGCAAGAGCCTGTCGCCAACCGCCGAACCTCAGCTTGAACACCTCGGACCCCGGCCAGCGATGCGCGCCGCCTGCCCGCTGCGCCCACAGGCGGTAGGACTCGATGGACATTGGAGAAGGCACATCGAGGGCGGCTCTGCGCAGTGCGTCCAGAAGTTCCCCCTCAGTGTAGGTCTGCCCCAGGGTCCGCCGTGCCCGGCTCAACACACAGGCCTCCGGCACGGCGCTTTCGACGAGCCGCTGCACGTGGTTCTTCTGCAGCCCCAGTTGCTGAGCCACGGCGCGGTAGTCACGGAGCCTCACGAAGGCCGCGATGACCTGCGCCTCGCGCCCCGCGATCGCCCGCCGGTAGCGGCGTTCCCAGACGGGGACCGCCGGAACCTCATAACGTTTCAGCAATTGGCGGACCCAGTCTGCGCAGATGCCCATGCGCTCGGCGATCTCGCGGTGCGTCAGGCCCTGCTCGTAGAGCTTCAGCAGCAGGGCGCGACGCCGATCTGCCTCTGCACCTTGGTCTTCATCGCCAAGGCGGCAAGCGGCGTCGGCAAGCCTCACCACGAGCGTAGCGATGTCGACTCCAAGAAGATCATGTCCGGCCTCCGCAGTGGCGCGCCTGATGACCGTCGGCACGCAGCACGCGCCCGGCATGGGACCATAGTCACCGACGTGTTGCGGAGGGCTAAAGAGAGACGGGTGCTCTGTTAAGGATCGATAAAGGGCGATCGAGGTCTGTGACGGATCGGGCCGCGATCCCATGGCACTGGCCACCGCCCGGCCTTTACGGCTTCTTAACATCCAGATCCGGGGTCTTCACGGCCAGTTAACGCACCCCCGGGTACCCTCCAAATCACTTGCCGCAGGTGAAGGCGGTCGTGGCTCGGTAGGAGGCGACCATGGGTCTTACTGATGTGGGCATCGTGGCGATCGACATCGTCTTCGCCCTTGCTGTGGTGGCCGCCGTGTCGTGCCTTGCCGTTCTCGTATGGGCGACCATTCGCGAGCGCGCCGCGCTGAGCCCCGCCTGGCGTGAGCCGGCCGGTGTCTTTGGCGAAGCGCCGACCGCCCGCCGGCTGAGCGGCAGCCGAGTCGTGACCAGCCTACAGCCGAGCGCCGTGCACCACCACGGCGCGCCGTCGTCCTAGAGGGCGACCCCGAGTAGACGTGCACGGCCTCTCGGCCGTCGTTTCCTGAGTGTCGCAAGCGGCGGCGCGCCCCTTCTGGGCGCGCCGCCGCTGCGTTGGGACGAAGAACGCGACCGCCTCGCTCCGCGCCGCGCCGTCGCGCCCGGCCGCCGCCCTCGCTTGGAGGTCTCTTCACACAACTTTTATGACGCGGGCGCCGCTGTTCACGGCGGCGCAACGAAGTCCCGGGTACGGTCTCTCATCGACCGGCGATGGTTGCCGGGGTGCAACGGAGTAACTGATGAGGGTCTGGGTACCATGCCGTTCGGAGCGACGGGCCGCAAGCCGGGCCCCACGGTCCGCCGGGTGGGCGGCACTCTCGAATGGGGAGTCATGGGCGATCTTGTCTATCTGCTGATCGTGTTCGCGATGTTCGCGCTGGCGGCCGGCTACGCACGCATCTCGTCGAGACTGTAGGAGGCCGTCGTGAACGCCTCCTACCTCATCCTCGGCCTCGTCTGTTTCGTGCTGATCGTCTACCTGTTCTACGCGCTTCTGCGTCCGGAAAAGTTCTAGGCGGGGTCGGTACTCATGGGCTGGGGCATCGCACAGATCATCCTCTACGTCGTACTGCTCACGCTGATCGCCAAACCGCTGGGCACCTACATGGCGCACGTCTTCCGCGGCGAGCGCACCTTCATGCATCGCGTCATGCGCCCTGTCGAACGACTCGTCTACCGCCTTTGCGGCATCGACGAGACGCGCGAGATGGGGGTCACCGCCTATGCGGTGTCTCTGCTGGTCTTCAACCTCGCGGTGCTGCTCTTCATCTATGTGATCCTGCGCCTGCAGGGCCACCTGCCGCTCAACCCCGCGCATATTCCCGACATGAGCCCGACGGTGGCCTTCAACACGGCGGTGAGCTTCACCACCAACACGAACTGGCAGGTCTACGTACCCGAGACGTCGGTGAGCTACCTGTCGCAGATGCTCGCCCTGGCTCGCGAGAACTTCGTGTCGGGCGCGGTGGGCATGGCGGCCGGGATCGCCTTCATCCGCGGCATCACTCGCCGCTCAGGTCACCAGCTCGGCAACTTCTGGGTCGACATGACGCGCAGCATCCTCTACGTGCTGCTGCCGATCTCGATCATCGGCGGACTGTTCCTGGTCTCGCAGGGCGTCGTGCAGAACTTCAACGGGCCCACCCGCGCCGTCACGGTGCAAGGCACGATCCAGACGATCGCGCAGGGGCCCTTCGCCTCGCAGGAGATCATCAAGGAGCTGGGCAACAACGGCGGCGGCTCGTACAACGCCAACTCGGCGCACCCCTACGAGAACCCCTCGCCGCTGACCAACTTCATCGAGATGCTTGCCGAACTGGCCATCCCGGTGTCGCTGACCTACACGTTCGGGCGCTTCGCCGGCAACCAGAGACAGGGCTGGGCCGTGTTCGCCGCGGCCATGGTGATCGTGGTGATGGGCGTGACGGTGATGTACGCCAGCGAACAGAAGGGCAACCCGATCCTCACCAAGCTGGGCGCCGACCAGGCGCTGACCTCGACCCAGGCCGGCGGCAACATGGAAGGCAAAGAGGTGCGCTTCGGCATCGCCGACTCGGTCCTGTTTGCCAACGTGACCACCGATACCTCGACCGGCGCGGTCAACAGCAGCCACGACAGCCTCACGCCGCTGGCCGGCGGCACCGCGATGCTCAACATCGCCCTGGGCGAGGTGGTGTTCGGCGGCGTCGGGGTCGGCATCATGGGTCTTCTCGTCAATGCCATCCTGGCGGTCTTCATAGCCGGCCTCATGGTGGGCCGCACGCCCGAGTACTTAGGCAAGAAGATCGAAGGCCGCGAGATGAAGCTCGCCAGCTTGGCCGTGCTCTACTTCTGCGTCACGGCGCTGGGCTTTGCAGCCCTGGCCGCCGTGGTGCCGGCCGGCAAGGATGCCGCCTTGAACTCCGGCCCGCACGGCCTCTCCGAGATCCTCTACGGCACCATCTCGCAGACCGGCAACAACGGCAGCGCCTTCGCCGGACTCACCGCCAGCGGCCGCTTCTGGAGCACGATCGGCGGCCTGGCTATGATGTGGGGCCGCTACTTCTTCATCGTCCCCTGTCTCGCCCTGGCGGGCTCGCTGGCCGGCAAGAAGACCGTGCCGCCCTCGCCGGGCACGTTCCCCACGACCGGCGGCATCTTCGTGGTG
Organism: uncultured Thermoleophilia bacterium; assembly: GCA_964519555.1. Taxonomy (GTDB): domain Bacteria; phylum Actinomycetota; class Thermoleophilia; order UBA2241; family UBA2241; genus Bog-752. The sequence goes on along the minus strand of CAZFJE010000224.1, from coordinate 697 downwards.
CTGCTCGTCGGTGTGATCTTGATCGTCGGCGCGCTGACCTACTTCCCGGCCCTGGCGCTCGGTCCGATCGTCGAGCACTTCCTCATGTACGCCGGCAAACTCTTCGGGTGATCCATGACTGACGAACCACAGAACCCGCCGACGCCCGACGACCCGCAGCAGCGGCTTGAGCCGGGCGTACCACAGGATCCGTCCGTGCCCGACGATTCCCAGTATCCGCCCGCGCAGGATGAACCTGAGGAGACGCCCGCGCTGCGCGAGGAGCGCGTCACCATCCGCAACGAGGCCTCGATGAAGGGCCTCATCTGGCCGGCCGTGCTCTCCGCGTTCCGCAAGCTCGACCCGCGCGACGTGGCCCGCAACCCGGTCATGTTCGTGGTCGAGGTCGGCAGCGTGATCACGACCTACTACTTCATCCTCGGGCTGATCCACACGCGCAGCGACACCGCCTTCGTCGGCGCCGTTGCGGGCTGGCTGTGGTTCACGGTGCTCTTTGCCAACTTCGCCACGGCAATGGCCGAGGGCCGTGGTAAGGCGCAAGCCGATGCGCTGCGCCGCATGCGCACCGAGACCTACGCCAACCTGGTGACCGATGACGGCGTCAAGCAGGTGGCCGCGGCCGAGCTGCGCAAGGGCCACGTAGTGATCGTCTCGGCGGGCGAGATCATCCCCGGCGACGGCGAGGTGATCGAGGGCA
>CAZFJE010000223.1:0-5291 GCA_964519555.1 uncultured Thermoleophilia bacterium | reverse complement strand
GGGGACCTCACGGTACCCCGTGGGAGGCTGGCCTTCTCATCCCATCTGCTAGGGCCGCTCGGCGACACTTCTCCGGCGCCTGCGGGCTTTGCCCCTTAGGTGCCGTTAAAGGAAGGTTCTCGGAAGTAAGCGCCACCGGGCTGAAGGCACGGGCGGCCTCGCTGCGAGTCCCTCACGTCAAGCCCTCCGAAGCCGATAGACTGATGACGACAGCGGAGGTGAGAGATGCTAAGGCGCAGGTGCGTGCTCGGTGTGTTAGTAGCGGCTTTGGCCCTCTCGGGCTGCGGACACGCAGCGTCGAACAATGCGACCGTGCCCTCCGCTTCCCCCGACATCAAGGCCTACACTAGCAAGGAGTACCACTTCGCCGTCAGCTACGACGCCAACAAGCTGGCCGCCCGTATCGACCGAGACATCTCGACGCCGGCGGGCCAGTGGCTCTTCCCGGGAGTCGGCCACGTCACCGGTCCGACGCTGGTGCTTTACGTCAGTCTGAAGTCACCGGCCGCTCTGTCGGCGCCAGCGCGTGGCGAGTTCGAGCTGACGGCGGTCGGGCCGGTTCGGCAACTCCATTCGCCAACACTCGCCGCATTCTCTGACGAGTCCTACCTGCGCAGCTTGGAGCGGGGAGGCTGGGTCACAAGCCGCCCACAGGCTGTGAAGCTCAACGGCCTGCCCGCATTCCAGTACTCGATGAGGCTCACGCCAAGCGCCTTCAGGGGTGTCACCTTCTCGCCGTCTCCGAGCCCCACCGTCGAGTCGGTCACGACCGTGGACTACGTCGTCTACCACGACGGCTTCATCTACTCGATAGCCCTGCAGGCTCCAACGCCGCGTTGGCCGTCTGCCGAACCTGCGCTCAACAGCGTGGCTCAGTCGTTCACAGCTACGCCGTAGCCAAGGCAAGCTCTCGACCATCTCTTGGCCTCGGTCTTCACGGTCCAGCCGCCGGCTAAGTGCTGTTACCGCGCGTTTATCGTCACTCAGGCCGCGATCGCCCCGTCGCGCCGCCCCGTGACGGCTCGATATGGCCACACGCGCGTGCCTTGCCGATCACTAGCCAAGGCCTCATGCGGGCTCGCAAACTTCGACGCAGCGCGCAGCAGCTCACTCGCTGTTCTTCTGCGGCCAGCCCTGTACTATTAGCCCAACATCAAGCCATGCTGAGGGGGGCATCATGAAGCGGTTCTGTCTTGCGGCCTGCGTCGCCGTAGCACTCGTGTGTCTGGGGGCAGTGGTCGCCCCCGCGGCCCACGCCTACGTGCCCGACGGCAATCAGGGCTGGTACTGGCAGATGCCCCAGCCGGCCACTGACCTCGAAGGAGTCACCTTTGCCGGCGCAAACGACGTCTGGGCGGTCGGTGCCGGCGGCACAATCGTGCACAGCACCGACGCGGGTGCGACCTGGGCCTCCCAGAACTCCGGAACGCTCGCTGACCTCGACGGGCCGACCTTCCCGGACGCATTGCACGGCTGGGTCTGCGGCTCCTCGGCGCCGACAGGCGCGAGCAGCCTACTTGCCACTAGCGATGGCGGCGCCACCTGGGGGGATGTGACGCCGAGTGGACTGGGCTCCTCACTCGCTAACGCGAGCCTCGTCGACGCTCAACACGGCTGGCTCGGCACCGTCGGCGGCTACGTGTATCGCACGAGCGATGGCGGCACGACCTGGACGCGGAAGCGCTTGGTCGTCACTCACGACCAAGTCACGGTCGACTTCGTGAATGCCTTAGACGGCTGGGCCCTGAGCCCCACGATCCTCTGGCGTACGACCAACGGCGGGACCAGCTGGGCGATCGTCCAGCGTTTCTCCCAGGCGTCCAAGGAGAAGGTCGATTTCGTCGATTCAAGCCATGGCTTTGTTCTGCGGCAAGGCTCAGGCCTCCAGTCGCTCCTGCTCGCGACAAGCGACGGTGGCCGGCGATGGCGTCTCCTGCATCGTTTCGGCGGCATCGCGCTCGACCTGTGCGCCACGAGCCGTTCGAGCGTCGCCCTCGTCTACAACCTCGCCAACCCCAACGTGTCCACCTTGTTCTTCGGGCCGTCTGTCGTCGTCAGCTCGAGCGATGGCGGCCTGCGATGGACGACAAGGCGGATCGGCCTGGCAGTCGCCCCGACGGCGATCTCGGGTCACGGTGCGGCCTACTGCGCCGTGGGCGACGGCGTTGCCGTCTCAAGCGACGATGGCGCGACCTGGCAGGCGACAAGTTCAGGTCAGCGCTATCGGCTCGTCGCGGGCGTCGCCGCCGCTCCCGGCGACCTTTGGGCCACCGACCTAACGGGCGCGCTGTTGCACAGCACAGACGGTGCGACCTGGGTCGAGCAGCACACGCCGGTCAGGTATGCACAGTACCTCTTCGGCATGAGCTTCCCCGACACGGCTGACGGCTGGGTCGTGGGCGCCACCGCCACCACCGGCAGCGGCGTCATCTTCCACACCTCAGACGGCGGAGCGAGCTGGTCGAACCAGACCTCGGCTCTCGCCGGCGAGCTGGTCGGGGTCGACTTCAACGACGACAACAACGGCTGGGCGATCAGCGACGACATCTACGACTCCGGCTCAGGCGGGGCCGTTACCGGCCTTGAGCGCACGACTGACGGCGGCGCCACCTGGACGCCCATCTACCTCACGGGTAACCCCGACCTGCAGGCCGTCGACTTCATCACGTCCGCCATGGGATGGGTCGCTGGCCAGACGGAGGATGGGCCACAGGCTGCGGTCCTCAAGACCACCGACGGCGGTCAGAGCTGGAACACCGAGCGTCTTCCCAATGGCACCGACGAGGTCAGTGCCCTGCAGTTTCTCGACCAAAGCGACGGTTGGGCCGTCGTCGGCAATGGCACGACCGAGAAGCGCAGTCTTCTTCAGACGACCGACGGCGGGGCGAACTGGGCCGCGGTGACCTCACTGCCCAATGCCGTCTGGCCAGAGGACGTTCACTTCGTAGACGCCAACGATGGGTGGGTGAGCGGTATCGGGCTGTGGGCGACGACCGACGGCGGTCGCAGCTGGAGCGAGGTGGCCGGCGGCTTCTTTAGCGCCGTGTCGGCGGTCGACTCGGGCCACGTCTGGGGTTTCGGCGACGGTATCGCCTCGACCGTGAGCGGTCCAGGCGGCGACACAGCTCCGCCGCAGACCCTCGACAACGCCGACTGGAACTGGCACCGCTCGCCGGTCACCATCACCCTCACACCGAATGACACGGGCGGTTCAGGTCTGGCGGGCACGCAGTACAGCGCGGATGGCGGCGCGACCTGGCAGCCGGGAACGACCATCACTGTTCCTGCTCCTTTGACTCACGCCGGCGACGCCTTCCACACCTTCCTCTACCGCTCGACCGACACCGCCGGTAACGTCGAGGCCACCGAGATTTGCGGGGTCGGCATCGACACCCTGGGGCCCGCTTGCGGTGCTCCCAGGGAGCCTGTCGCCGGGACCGGCAAGAGCGCCATCGTGCGTTTCACCGCAAGCGATGCGGCCAGTGGTGTGGCCAGGGCGACGGTCAGGATCGAGAGCCGGAGCGGCCGCGTCATGAAGACACTGGTCACCCACTCGGGCGAGTGGTTTGGGAGCCCGATGCCCTACTTCTGGCTGCGCTTCACCTGCAGGCTCAAGCCGGGCCTCTATCGCGTCGTGGTGGAAGCCACCGACCGGGCCGGTAACCGACAGGTAACGGTGGGTCGCAGTTGGCTGCGGGTGCGTAAGAGTGCACCGAAAGCCGAGGCGCCCGGCTGGCCTTCGGGGCTGCCCGACACCTCGCAGCAGGGCGACTCACCAGACCTGAGGGCTCTAGCACCCAGACTCCTCGGGGCTTCGCCAGCCAGCCTGTTGCAGCGCGACCCGTGGACGGCCGAGTCGCACCTCCCGTTGGGGCGCTGACCCTCGGGGGATACGGCGTCGGGCGAGGGGCTTTGCCTTCGCCCGGCGCCCGCCCGTCATTCAGTGAGTGGTCTGCGGGCTCAGCCGCAGCGGATGACCGCAAGGCAGGGCTCCGGCCCAGGCGTCGCGACGATGCACGGCGTGCTCACGCTACTGCGCCTCGGTCGAGCCGTCGTCCGTGCCAGCCGTGGCTGCACGATTGGACCTGGTCTGAATAACCCGAGCAATCTGGGCGTCGCGCTGCAGCAGCCAATGGCGCACTGTTGCCGACTGGTCGAACAGTTTGACGTGGTGCTCGATTGTAGTGACAAGCCACGCCAGCTCGTCGGCCGACCCCTCGGTCAGCGCCCGGCGAACGCCCTCCTTCTCGACGAGAAGCTCAGGCATCATCATCTCCGGTAGATCGGAGCCGAAGAGCCGGCGATCACCCTCGTAGGTGTCGACAACGGGCAGCGTGTAACCCCTGACGATCATTACCGGCTGCGGTGCGTCGCTCACCGCCGTCCTCTTCCTTGTGCTTCGGTGCGTGATATAGACGAGAACATTACTGCATTCGACTTGCTGTCACTGGCTTGCTGTCACGCTAGAAAAGAGTCCTCATGATCCTGGCAACCGAGAAGCGGACCGTATCGGAACTAGAGGAGGGCACCGTGAGCACAGGCATGGAGTTGATGAAGGTCGCGGCAAGGCCGCCCGGCGGCTTGGACGAATCTCTGAGCGCCGAGCTTGCGGCGCTCGATGAGGAGCTGGCCGACACCCTGGCGGCGTCCGTCGCGCCGTCGACCACGAAGGCGTACGACCACGCCTGGCGCGGCTTTGTCTCCTGGTGCGATGTCTACGACTTCTCGTCCCTGCCGGCTACCCCGCAGACGGTGGCCCGCTACCTGAAGGCGCTCGCCGAGACCCACAAACCCGCGACGCTCACGCAGCACTGCTCGGCGATCGCCGGGGCCCACAAGGCGGCGGGCTATGCGGAGCCGCCGACGCGCTCGCTGCTCGTGCACAAGACGCTCACCGGCATTCGCCGCCAGCAGGGCATAGCTCCGGACGCCAAGGCGCCCCTGACGGTCGCCGACTTGCGGACGATCGTGACCGAGCACCTGCCCGACTGCATCAAAGGCCAGCGCGATCGCGCTCTGCTGCTGGTCGGCTTCGCCGGGGCCTTCGGGCGCTCAGAGCTTGTCGGCATCGACGTCGAGCACGTCGAGTTCGTCGCCGAGGGCATGGTCATCAACTTGTTGCGCTCGAAGACCGACCAGGAGGGCGCGGGGCGTAAAGTCGGCATCCCCTTCGGCCACAGCCTGGACACCTGCCCGGTCGGCGCTCTGACGGCCTGGCTGGAGGCCGCTCACATCGACAACGGACCGGTCTTCAGGGCAGTCGATCGGAAGAGCGTCGGGTAGGGAAAGAG
>CAZFJE010000222.1:0-5304 GCA_964519555.1 uncultured Thermoleophilia bacterium | reverse complement strand
TGGAACGACTACCACTGGCAGCTCGCCCACCGCCTCACCTCTATCGCCGACTTCGAGCAGGTGCTCAACCTGACCGACGGTCAGCGCGCCGACCTCGAGGCCTGCATGGGCAAGTTCCGCGTGTCGGTCACGCCCTACTACGCCTCGCTCATGGACCCCGACGACCCGAACTGCCCGGTGCGCATGCAGGCCGTGCCCACCCCGGCCGAGCTGATCGTGCGCCCCGAAGACATCAAGGACGCGGTCTCCGAAGACGTCGACTCGCCGACGCCGCACATCACCCACCGCTACCCCGACCGCGTGCTCTTCACGGTCACCGAGATGTGCTCGATGTACTGCCGGCACTGCACGCGCCGGCGCCGCGTGGGCAGCACCGAGCAGGCCATCCCGCAGGTCGAGCTCGACAACGCCATCAAGTACATCGAGCGCTCCCCCGAGGTGCGCGACGTGCTGATCAGCGGCGGCGACCCGCTGGTCCTGTCCGACGACAAGCTCGAAGAGATCCTGGCGCGCGTGCGCGCCATCGACCACGTCGAGATCGTGCGTCTGGGCTCGCGCGTGCCGGTCGTCTGCCCGCAGCGCATCACCCCGGCGCTGTGCGAGATGCTCAAGAAGTACCACCCGCTCTTCTTGAACACGCACTTCAACCACCCCAAGGAGTTCACGCCCGAGTCGATCAAGGCCTGCGCCATGCTGGCCGACGCCGGCATCCCGCTCGGCAACCAGACGGTGCTCATGCGCGGCATCAACGACTGCGCCAACATCATGAAACGCGTCTGCCACAAGCTGGTGGCGGCCCGCGTCAAGCCCTACTACTTCTACCAGTGCGACCTCGCCGAGGGCACCGCGCACTTCCGCACGAGCGTGGCCAAGGGCATCGAGATCGCCGAGAGCCTGCGCGGCCACACCACGGGCTTTGCCGTGCCGACCTACATCATCGACGCCGTCGGCGGCGGCGGTAAGACGCCTGTCATGCCGCAGTACATGATCAGCCAGGGGCCGGGCGGGGTCATCCTGCGCAACTACGAAGGCGTGGTGAGCAAGTACACCGAGCCCGACGATTACGTCCCCACCGAGTGCCACTGCCCCGACTGCGAAGCGCACCGCCAGCGCCTTGGCGTCGCCGGCATGTTCGACGACCACGGCCCCACGCTGAGCGAGGTCTGGGACGAGCGCCTGAAGAAGATCGCCTTCCGCAAAGCGCGCATGCAGGACTAGGCGCGCGGCGAAGCCACGCAGGCCTGAGCGCCACCAACGTAGTCCATTGGCGGACTAGGCGCGCGGCGAAGCCACGCAGGCCTGAGCGCCACCAACGTAGTCCATTGGCGGACTAGCTCGTCAGCCAAAACGAGTCGTTCTTCACGCACGAGCGTACGCAAAACGAGGGAGGGCAGGCGGCGGCCACAGGGCCGCCGCCTGCCCGTCACCCGGGAGAGCCCATGACCAAAGTCTTCGTCGAGCCCATCGGTGTGACCGTCGAGATCCCGAGCGGGGAGACGCTGCTCGCAGTCGTCACGAGCGGCGCGGTCGACGTACCGGTCGACTGCGCCGGTCGCGGCACCTGCGGCAAGTGCCTGGTGCGCATAGGCGCCGGCAGCTTCAGCGAGCCCAACGAGATCGAGCGCGGCAAGGTGCCGGCGAGCAAGCTGGCGCAGGGCTGGCGCCTGGCCTGCCAGGTGACGCCGCTGTCGGACCGCGTCAGCATCGAGGTACGCGCCACCCAGGGCCGTCGCCAGATCCTGACGACCTCGCGGCTGCACCCGGGCGCGCCGCACCCGGCCGTCGTGCGCGAGGTCGTGACGCTCGAGCCGCCTACGCTGGCCGACGCGCGTTCCGACCGCGCGCGGCTGCTGTCCGCGCTGGGCGCCGACGCGCTGCCCCTGGGCGTGCTGCGCGAGCTGCCGCAGACCCTGCGCGACGGCGACTTTCGCACCACCGTCACGCGCTACGACGGGCGTCCCATCGACGTCGAGCCGGCGGCCGCCGACGAGCACGCCTACGGCGTGGCGGTCGACATCGGCACCTCAAAGATCATCGCCTACCTCTTCGACCTGGAGAGCGGCCGGCAGATCGACCAGCAGGCGCTCGAGAACCCCCAGATGCGCTTTGGCGAAGACGTCATCAGCCGGCTTACCCAGGCCATCCACGAGGGCCGCCGCGACGACCTGCGCGAGGCGGTCCGCAGCGGCGTCAACGAGCTGCTGGGCGTGCTCTGCGCGCGCCAGGCGATCGCCCCGCGCCACCTCTACGACATGACGGTGGTGGGCAACACTGCCATGCACCACCTCGCCCTCGGCGTCTCGGCGGTGGGTCTGGGCGGCGCGCCCTTCGCGCCGGCGCTGGCCGAACCGCTCACCCTGCGCGCCGCCGAACTGGGCTTCGACATGAACTCCGAGGGCGGCGTGCACTTCCCGCCGCCGATCGCCGGCTTCGTGGGCTCCGACTGCCTCGCCGTGATCGTGGCCACGCGGCTCGTCCAGGCGACGGCGCCGCGGATCGCCATCGACATCGGCACCAACACCGAGATCGCCCTGGTCGACGAGGGCCACGTGGTCGTCACCAGCTGCGCCTCGGGACCGGCCTTCGAGGGTTACCAGATCGCCTGCGGCATGAAGGCCGTCGAGGGGGCCATCGAACGCGTCACCATCGGCGCCGACGGCGAGCCCGGCGAGCTGCGCACGATCGGCGGCCGCGAGCCGCTCGGCCTGTGCGGCTCGGCCGTGGTCGATCTGCTGGCCGGCCTCGTGGCGGCCGGCGTCGTCGACGCCTCGGGCCGCATGCAGGCCCACGCGCGCGTGCGGCGCAGCGCCACCGGTCCCGGACTCGAGTATCTGCTCACCGAGGGGCCGCAGGGCGAGATCGTCTTCACACAGCACGACGTGCGCTCGCTGCAGCTCGCCAAGGCGGCCATCGCCGCCGGCTGCAAGCTGCTGCTCGCCACCGCGGGGCTCGAAGCGGCGCAGCTCGAGCAGGTGCTGGTCGCCGGCGCCTTCGGCAACGAGCTCGACGTCGACAACGCGCTGGCCATCGGCCTGCTGCCCGACGTGCCACGCGAGCGGGTCGCCTTCGTGGGCAACGCGGCCGGCGTGGGCGCCCAGATGGCGCTGATCGACGTCGCCGAGCGGCACGCCATGAGCGAGCTGGCGGGCCAGGTCGAATTCCTCGACCTGGCCACCGACCGCGGCTTCCACGAAGTGTTCACCACCGAGCTGGGCTTCGCCTGACGCAAGGAAACGCCGAGGAGGGCGCATGTGACCATCGACGCGGTCTCGGCGCCGTCGCGCGCCGGGCATTCGCGCGGCTACGCCGAGATCGGCATAGCCTCGCTGATCCTTGGCACCTCGGGCGCGCTCCTGCAGATCTCGACGATGCCGGCCAGCCTGCTGCTGGTGGCGCGCATGGCGCTCGCCGCCCTCGTGCTGGGCCCCTTCTTCGTGCTCACCGGCGGCGTCGCCGAGGTGCGCCGCTCGGGCCACTTCTGGCGGCTTGTCCTGATCGGCTGCACCGTCGCCGGCGAGCTTCTCTGCTACTTCGCCGCCATCCGTTTGGCCAACGTGACGATCGGCGTCGCGCTCGAGTACATGGCCCCGGTCTACGTGGCGCTCGCCGCGCCCTGGGTGCTGCACGCCCGTCGCGAGCGCAGCGACATGATCGCCGTGACGGTGGCGGCGGCCGGCATGGTCCTGGTCGTCGTGCCGAGCCTGAGGGTTGCCGGCTCGCCGAACATCGTGCCCGGCGTGGCCTGCGGCATCGCCGCCGGCGGCTTCTATGCCACCGCGCTGCTGCTCATGAAGGGCACCGGCGGCGCGATCCGCGGCACCACCTTCACCCTGTTCTTCTGCCTCTGCACGGTCGTGCTGGTCTCGCCGTTGGCCGTCTGGCAGACCGCGGCCGGCCACTACCACCTCACCGCGGCCGACGCCGGCATCGTGGCGGTCATGGGCCTCGTCTACACGGCGCTGTGTTTCAGCCTGTTCACCGACGGCCTGCGCTTCGTGCCGGTCGCGCACGCCGGCGTCCTCGGCTACCTCGAACCGGTCACCTCGCCGCTGTGGGCGCTGCTGCTGGTCGGCGAGCGGCCGCCGCTGTGGACCTGGCTGGGCGGCGCGCTCATCATCGGCGCCGGCGTGTACGCCGTCTCCCTGGGTCGCGCGCAGGCTGAGGTGCCGGTGTGAACCAGCGCCTGCGCGGCTACAGCGAGACCCTGGGAGCCTGCCTCATCAACGGCTCGATCGGCGTGTTCGTGACCTGGTCGTCGATGCCGGCGAGCCTGCTGGTGGCGTCGCGCATGGTGTTCGCCGCCCTGGTGCTCGGCGTGGTGGTGGCCGCGCGCCGCGACTGGAAGGCGCTGTTTGCCGATCGCGGCACCACGATCCGCCTGCTCGTCTGCGGCGTCGCTCTGGCGGCCAACCTGGTGAGCTACTTCATCGCCATCCGTGAGACCGGGGTGGCGGTGGCCATCTTCCTGTCGTACCTGGCGCCGCTCTACGTGGCCTTCGTGGCGCCCTACCTCGAGGGCGGACGCACCGAGAAGGCGGTGTACGCCGCGCTCGGCGTGGGCCTTGCCGGCATGGCCCTGATCCTGGTGCCCGGCCTCACCGGCGAGGGCGTCAAGCTGACGGCCTCGGGCCTGCTGTTCGCCCTGGTCGCCGGGCTCATGTACACGGTCTACCTGATCGGCGGCAAGCAGCTGCGGCGCCGCGACGTGCACGCCACCACGATCGTCTTTGCCATGAGCGTGCTGGCGGCGGTCATCCTGCTGCCGATCGGCCTGGCGCAGGCGAGCGCCTCGCAGTTCACCGCGCGCAACTTCGCCATAGCCGCCTTCCTGGGCGTGGTCTGCACCGCCCTGACCTTCAGCCTGGTGATGGACGGCATGCACTACATCAAGGTGCAGCACGCCGCCATCATGGGCTACATCGAGCCGGTCAGCGCGCCGCTCTACGCCCTCGTCATCTTGAGCCAGGTGCCGTCGTGGTGGACCATCGCCGGCGGCGCGCTGATCATCGGCGCCGGCGTGATCGTGGTGCGCTATGGCGCCGCCGAGGCCGAGGCCGAGCTGCCCGGCTTCGCCCTGACCGGACCGGGCGCCGAGGCGCCGCGGGCGTCCCTCGGGGCACCCCGCAGGGGGGTCGACTGATGCCGGCCGAGCGGCGCGACACGCGGGGCTATGTGCTGGTCGGGGCGAGCTACCTCGTCTGGGGCTCGCTCGGCGCCCTGGTGCGCATGACGACCATGCCGGCGAGCACGCTGCTCGAGGCGCGCATGGTGATCGCCGCCGTGCTGGTCGGCGCGGTGTTCGCG
>CAZFJE010000221.1:0-5339 GCA_964519555.1 uncultured Thermoleophilia bacterium | reverse complement strand
CCGAACGCCTGGCAGGCGTCTTCGACGACCACCAGGCCGTGCTCGCTGGCGACCGCGCTGATGGCGTCGGCGTCGGCCGGCAGGCCGAACAGGTCGACCGGCACGATGGCCTTGGTCATGGCGGTGATGGCGCCCGCGATGGCCGCGGGATCGATGTTCAGGGTCTCGGGGTCGATGTCGACGAAGACCGGTCGGGCGCCCGCTTGCACGATCGCCTCGGCGGTCGCGTAAAAGGTGAACGGCGTGGTGATGACCTCGTCGCCCTCGCCGATGCCGGCCGCCTTGAGGGCGATCGTGAGACCGTCGGTGCCGTTGCCCACACCGACCGAGGCGACGGTCGACAGGTACTCGGTCGCCTCGGCTTCGAAGGCCTTCACGTTAGGCCCCAGAATAAACTGTCCGTTGCGCACGACGGCAAGGACGGCCGCTTCGACCTCGTCCTGCACGTCGGCGATCTGTCCCTTGATGTCCATCAGACCGATCGGCACGTCACACGCCTCCAGGTAGCCTTCAGTCGCTGCTGCACCGCACGCGGGCGCACGCGGTCAAGCAGTAAACGCTAGCACACGAGTCGCCCGCGACCAACAGGCCGTGCGCGGCGGGGCGCTGCTGCGCGGCCGCGCACGGCCCGCGGTGAGGCGCCTTCGCGCGGCCGCGCTCGCGCGTCGGCCCTGTGGTAGTGTACTGCGACGTTATGCAGCACATCATCGATCCCATCGTCACCTTCTGCACGAGTCTGATCGGTCACTGGGGACTGCCGGCCGTCTTCGTTCTCATGCTTCTCGAGAGCGCCTGCATCCCCATTCCCAGTGAGGCGATCATGCCGTTCGCGGGCTTCGCCGTGAGCCAGGGCAATCTGAGCCTGGTGGGCATCGTCGTGGCCGGCGTCGCCGGCAACCTCTGTGGCGCCTGCATCAGCTACGCGGTCGGTTACTACGGCGGCCGGCCGTTCGTCGAGCGCTACGGCCGCTACGTCCTGCTGCGCATGCACCATCTCGTCTGGGCCGAGCGCTTCTTTGCGCGCTACGGGCCGATCACCGTGTTCTTCGCCCGCATGGTGCCGATCGTGTGCACCTTCATCTCGCTGCCCGCCGGCTTCGGTCGCATGCCGTTCTGGAAGTTCGTCGCGTACACGGTGATGGGCTCCACGATCTGGGTGCTGCTGCTCGGCTTCGTCGGCGAGAAGCTGGGCAGCAACTGGACGAAGATCGACCCCCTGCTGCACTACCTCGACTACGCCGTGGTCGCGGCCGTCATCGTGTTCGTCGTCTGGATCGTCGTGCGCCGTCGGCGCGGGCGGCCCGACGCGGCCGGCGGAGCGTGAGCATCGTGCAGGGCAGTCCCGACACTCGCCCGGCCGGCCCGCGCGCGGGCCTCGCGCCCGATGCCGTGCGCGTCTATGCGCCGGCGACCACCGCCAACCTCGGTCCCGGCTTCGACTGCCTGGGACTCACGATCGACCTGTGGAACGTGACCACGTTCACGCTCGTCGGCGAGGGCATCGAGGTGCGCGTGACCGGCGAGGGCAGCGACATCCTGCCGCATGACGCCGACAACCTGGTGGTGACCGCCTTCCGCCGCCTGCTCGACGAGGTCGGCGCGCCCATGCCGGCCGGCCTGCTGGTCGAGTGCGAGGTCGCCGTGCCGCTCTCGTCGGGGCTCGGTTCGAGCGCCACGGCGATCGCCAGCGGCCTGCTCGGCGCCAACGAGCTGCTCGGCCGTCCGGCGAGCGACGCCACCATCCTGGCGCTCGCCACCGAGGTCGAGGGCCACCCCGACAACGTCGCGGCCGCGTTGAACGGCGGCCTGGTGGTCGTGGTCAACGGCGAAGAGGGGCTGCTCACCGAGCGCATCGAGGTCAAGCCGATCGAGGTGGCGCTCGCCGTGTCGCAGATCGAGTACTCCACGAGCGCGGCGCGCGCCGAGCTGCCGATGTACGTGGCGCTGGCCGACGCCGTCTACAACATGGGCCGCGCCGCCCTGGTTGTCGAGGCCTTGCGCCGCGGCGATCTCGAGCTGCTCGGCAAGGCCATGGACGACCGGCTGCACCAGGCGCAGCGCCTCGAGCACATGCCCGGCGGGCCCGCGGCCATGGCGGCGGCGCGCAGGGCCGGGGCCGCCGCGGTCGCCGTCTCGGGTTCGGGTCCCAGCCTCATCGCCTTTCCGGCGCCGGGCGCGGCGGTCGACGTCGTCGCCGCCGCCATGGTCGCCGCGCTGGCTCGCGAGGGCGTGCGCTCCCGGCCCTTCACCCTGTCCACGACCGATCGCGGCGCCACTGCGCGGCCCTGGCCCGTCGCCGGCGCCGCCGGCGTCGAAGCGGCCGTGCGCCGCGCTGCCGTGGGCGCGCCGGCTGCCGGTCGCGCGGCCGCTGGGTTCGAGCTCACCGACCACGCCGCCGACGTGGGCCTGCGCGTCTGGGGGCCGTCCGAGGCCGCCCTGTTCGAGCAGGCCGCCCTGGCTCTCACGGCGCTCGTCTGCGACCCGGCGACCGTCGAGCCGCGCGAGACCTACAGCGTCGTCGCCGAAGCCCAGGAAGGCTCGCCCGACGCGCTGCTCGTCGCCTGGCTGAACGAGCTGCTCTACCGCCTCGACACCGACGGCATCGTCTTCTGCGGCTTTTCGATCGAGGGGCTCACCCATCGCTACGTCTCGGCGCGCGTGCGCGGCGAGCAGTTCGACCGGCAGCGCCACACCTCGCGCCTCGTGGTCAAGGCGGCCACCTATCACGGTCTCTCCGTGCGCCGCCTCGACGATCGCTGGGAGGCGACGCTCATCCTCGACGTCTGAGGTGCCCTCGCGGGCGCGAGCCCGCGCGGGCGCGAGCGGCCAGAAGACGCTGACGGCGCGGCCTCGCGCAGGTCGGCGGCCTGGGCGCCGGCAACCACTTCCTCGAGATCCAAGGTGGTCGATCGGGTCTTCGACGACGTGGCGGCGCTTGCCAAGTCGTCGCGGCGTGCCGACGTTTGAGAGAAGAGTTAGGAGTCTTTGGTCCCCGCTTCTCGGCAGAATGTTCTGTGCTATTCTTGACGGGAAGAACTTTTGGCTGAAAGACTCGCGTTCGGCCCGTATCGACGAAAGGAGGCGGAGTGGACCTGCTCGATCGTGAGATCCTCGTCGCGCTGCAGAGCGAAGGCCGCAAGTCCAACCTCGCGCTGGCGCGCGATCTCGACCTCTCGCCGTCGGCCATGCTGGGCCGCGTGCGGCGTCTCGAGCAGAGCGGGGCGATCAGCGGCTACCGCGCGATCGTCGACCCCGCGGCGCTCGGCATCACCGTGCAGGCGCTCACTGTGGTCAAGCTGCGCGAACACAGCGAGCAGGCCATCAGAGAGTTCGAAGACGCGGTCAAGGACGTGCCCGGGGTGCGCGCCTGCTACCACGTCACCGGCCAGTTCGACATGGTCATGATGCTGGCGCTGCGCGACAACGAGCACCTGGCGCACATGATCCGCGTCGACCTCGCCAAGATCCCCGGCGTGATGCAGCTCGAGACCATGCTCATCATGGCCGAGGCGGTGGCCGATCAGGGCTGGCCGGACTTTCCCGAAGAGTGATGACCGCCGGCGCTCGCGCGCCGGCGCTTTACCGTAGGTGATCTGAACGATCAGGAGGTACGAACATGCCGGCAAAGAAGGGCGTCCTCGAGCTTCACGAGATGAAGCGCGCGGGCGAGAAGATCGCCTGGCTCACCGCTTACGACTACCCCACCGCGGCCTTTGAGCAAGAGGCCGGCATCGACATGATCCTGGTGGGCGACTCGCTCGGCATGTGCGTCTACGGCTATCCCGGCACCGTGCCGGTCACCATGGACCAGTGCATCGTGCACTGCGAGGCCGTGCGCCGCGCGGCGCCCAACGTGTTCGTGGTCGGCGACATGCCGTTCATGAGCTACCAGATCTCCGACGAAGAGGCTGTGCGCAACGCCGGCCGCTTCTTAAAAGAGGCCGGCGTCGACGCCATCAAGCTCGAGGGCGGCGTCTCGGTGATCACCCGCGTCAAGGCGATCCTCGACGCCGGCATCGTCGTCTGCGGCCACATCGGCCTGACGCCGCAGAGCTCCGGTCAGCTCGGCGGCCACAAGGCCCAGGGCCGCACGCTCGAGTCGGCCAAGCTCGTCGTCGAAGACGCGCGCGCCCTGTATGAGGCCGGCATCCAGCTGCTGCTGGTCGAAGCCGTGCCGCCCGAAGTCGCGTCGTTCATTCGCGACGAGCTGCCCATCCCGGTGCTGGGCATCGGCGCCGGCGAGCAGGTCGACGGCCAGCTCCTCATCGTGAGCGACGTCCTGGGCACCTACCAGGCCTTCACGCCCAAGTTCGTCAAGAAGTACGCCGACCTGGCCGGCGTGGCCACGGCCGCGCTCACCGAGTACGTCGCCGACGTGCGCGGCGGCAAGTTCCCCGAAGAGCAGCACTGCTACCACATGCTCGACGGCGAGCACGAGCGCTTCCTGGCCTACACGGGGGAGGACGCTTGATCGCGAACGCCGCCCGCGCGGCCCGGGTCGACGACCTGGGCACCGAGACGGTCTTTGCGGTCGCCGCCGAAGCCGCGGCGCTCGCGGCCCAGGGTCGCACGGTCTATCCGTTCCACCTCGGCGACCTGAACCTCGCCACCCCGGCCAACATCGCCGAGGCCGCCACCCGGGCCCTGCGCGACGGCAAGACGACCTACTGCCCGAACGCCGGCATCGCCGAACTGCGCGAAGCCATCGCCCACGACGTCGGCGCGGCCCGCGGCCTCTCCTTCGGCGTCGAGAACGTGAGCGTCCAGCCCGGCGGCAAGCCGGTGATCGGCAAGTTCCTGCTCGCGCTCATGGACCCCGGCGACGAGGTGCTCTACCCCAACCCGGGCTTTCCCATCTACAGCTCGCTGATCGAGTTCTTCGGCGGCCGCGCGGTGCCCTACACCTACGTCGAAGAGGGCGACGGCTTTGTGCTCGACCTCGAGCAGATCGAGCGCCTGATCACGCCGGCCACCCGGCTGCTCATCCTGAACGACCTGCACAACCCGACCGGCGCCGAGTGCTCGCTCGCCGAGCTCGAGGGCCTGGCCGAGATCGTGCGGCGCCACGACCTGCACGTGCTCTGCGACGAGGCCTACTTCGACGTGCGCTACCAGGGCACGAGCCGTTCGCTGGCCGCGCTGCCCGACATGCAGGAACGCTGCGTCATCTTGTACACGTTCTCCAAGAAGTACGCGATGACCGGCTGGCGGCTGGGCGCGGCGCTCGGACCGCGCTCGTTCATCGACATCTGCAACACGCTCAACGTCAACGGCGAGTCGTGCACCAACCAGTTCGTGCAGTGGGCCGGCGTCGAGGCCCTCACCGGCGACCAGAGCGG
>CAZFJE010000220.1:0-5343 GCA_964519555.1 uncultured Thermoleophilia bacterium | reverse complement strand
TACTTCCTGCAGCTCGCCCGCCAGGCGGCGACGCGCTCGACCTGCCTGCGCCGCCAGGTGGGCGCCGTGCTGGTACGCGACCGGCGCATCCTGGCGACCGGCTACAACGGCTCGCCGCGCGGCGTGGCGCACTGCCTCGACATCGGCTGCCTGCGCGACCAGCTCGGCATTCCCTCGGGCGAACGCCAGGAGCTCTGCCGCGCCATCCACGCCGAGCAGAACGCCATCATCCAGGCGGCCGTGCACGGCGTGGCCATCGAGGGCGCCACCTGCTACACCACGCTGCAGCCCTGCGTGCTGTGTGCCAAGATGCTCATCAACTGCGGCGTGCGCGAGATCCATTACGCCGAAGGGTATCCCGACGATCTGTCGCGCGAGATGTTCGCCGAGGCCGGCGTCGTCGTGGTCAAGGAGGAGCTTCCATAAGCGAGCTGCTGGAGCTGCCGGGCGCGGTCCAGCTCGCCATACTCGGGTTCATCCTCGCGGCGAGCATCGTCATTCTCGCCACGCCCGCCATGGCCCACCTGGCGCGACGCACGGGGATCGTCGACCGCCCGAGCGACGCGCGCCGCATGCACGCCCGGGTGACGCCGCTGCTCGGCGGCCTCGCCATCTATCTGGGCGTGATGATCCCGACCCTGGTGCTCGTCAAGCGCGACGCGGCGACCATGGCCATCCTGAGCGGCGGCACGATCGTCGCCGCCGTGGGCGTGATCGACGACTTCGCCGAGATCAAGCCGCTGCTCAAGTTCGCCGGACAGATCGCCGCCATCGTCGCCCTGCTGCTCTGCGGTTTGCGCATCGATAACCTCTCGGTGCCGCTCACCAACATCACCGTCACTTTGCAGCCCATCATCTCGATACCGCTCACCGTGCTCTGGGTGGCGACCATCATCAACATGGTCAACTTCATCGACGGCCTCGACGGCCTGGCGGCCGGCGTCTGCGCCATCTCGGCGCTCACCTTCGCCGTCATCACCCTGTCGCTCGACCGTGGCACGACCGGGGTCGTGGCCGCCATCCTGGCGGGGGCCGCCTTTGCTTTCCTGCGTTTCAACTTCTATCCGGCGAGCATCTTCATGGGCGACGCCGGAGCCATGCTGCTGGGCTACGTGCTCGCCGTGATCAGCATCCAGGGCGTGCTCAAAGGCGCCGCCACCGTCGCCCTGATCTTTCCGCTGCTCGTGCTGGGCGTGCCGTTCGCCGACCTCTTCCTGGTCGTCGTGCGCCGCTTGCGCAAAGGGGTGCCCATTTATTCGCCGGGCCGCGACCACGTGCACCACGATCTCGTCCTCGTGGCCGGCTTTTCGCAACGCACGTCGGTACTCGTGCTCTACGGCTGGTGCCTTGTGCTAAACGGGCTGGCGCTGGCCATGCGCTTTCGCGCCACGGTGGCGATCGTCGTGCTGGGCCTCGCGGCCCTCGCGGCGACCGCCTCTATGGCGCGCCTGCTGTTGCGCTACCGCGCGAACGACGCATCCGGTGGTGGGGAAGACGGGCTTGCCGCCGGGCGAGTCGGATCGCCAGGTGGGGGCGCAGCTGGCGGCGCGCAGGACCCCCCCGTCAGCCGCCGGCCTTCGCACCGCCGCAACCGGCACGCGCGTCGTTCCGGCGACACGATGGGCCGCTAGTGAGGGCTGCGTGTGGCCGCCGGGTGCCCATGCGCCCAGCGGCGGCCGTCGCAGGGGCAGCACGGCGGGACGCTCCGCGGGTGTGCGAGTCCGGTTGTCGGGGTAGGAAGGGGCCGATATACTATGGCGCGCCAGACGGGTGATCATGGCCAAAATGGCCACAACAAGGGCGACATTGTGTCGGCCCAAACGATCGCCTTCACGGTGTTGGCCGGTGTCGTTGTCGGGATGCTGGTCGGTTACGGCCTCGATCGCCTGCTGCACACGTCGCCGGCGTTCCTTGTGGTAGGGGTCTTCGCCGGCTTTGGCGCCGCGCTCTATGCGGTGTTCCTCAAGACGAACTGAAGGGGCAGTCACCTGACGAGCGTCAGGCCATTCTAGGATGAGTACGAATCCGATTGATGTACTGCGTCGCGAGCCCGTTCCCGCCTTGCTGATCGCGCTTTCGGCGGGTTGCGCCGTCGTGGCGGCCGCCGCGGGGCGCGACGTCGTCACAGCGCTGATCGGGGCGCTGCTCATCGTCGTCTACTGGGCGGTCGAGCGGCTCGCGACGCGCATCGGCGGGCGGGGCACGATCCAGTGGGCCATGGTGGTGGGCGTCGTCGGCATGGTCGTGCGCCTCATGATCGTCGTGGGCGGTCTCGTGATCGTCGGCCTTGTCGATCGCCCGGGCTTCCTCGACGCGATCGTGTCGTTCGTGGTCGTCTACACGGTCTACTTGGGCGTACGCCTCTGGCGCTTCCCGATTCTGCACGCCGACACACCCGCCGGCCGGCCCCTCACCCATCGTCACAGGAGCGCCCGATGAAGCTGCTGAAACGCATCCCCGTCTGGGCGTGGCTGGTCATCGCGCTGGCGCTGCTGGTCGGCCTGGCCTTGCTGCCCGGGGGCACCAAGGCGACCTTCGATGTCTCCGGCGAGTTCCTACTCCACCCGATCATCAAGCTCCCCAAGGTCGGACCGTTCGATCTTTCGATCACGAAGCCGGTCATCTACCTGTGGCTCACGGTCGTCGTCGTCTGCATCTTCGCGGCCTTCGTCAATCGCGGTCTCAAAACCACGCCCGGGCGCTTTCAGGCGGCGATGGAGGGGCTCTACGATCTGGCCCGCGACGGCATCGCGGGAGCCGTCATGAAGGGCGAAGGCGCCGTCACGTGGTTCCCCTATATCGGCGGGGCGTTCTTCTTCATCCTGGTGTGCAACCTGGTCGGTCTCATCCCGCTGCCCTTCGGCGTCGGTCACCAGCTCGCCTTTTACGCCGCGACGGGCAACATCAACGTCACCATCACGCTGGCCGTGTTCACCTTTGTCTTCACCCATTACGCCGGCGTTCGCAAAAAGGGCCCTGTCGGCTACGTCAAAGGTTGGATCATTCCAGCGCCGCCTGTGCTCAAGCAGTTCATCTTCGTGTCCGACGTCATCAGCGAGCTCTTCCGTCTGGTCTCGCTGTCGGTCCGACTTTTCGCCAACATGATCGCCGGTCACTTCATCCTGTCCGTGTTCTTTACGATGGTGCTCGTGTTCCAGAGCTACCTTCTCGGCGTCGTCCTTCAGGTCGGCTCGGTGGCGGTGTTCATGTTCGAGATCTTCGTGGCGGCCATTCAGGCGTTCATCTTCGCCATCCTTTCGGCCGTCTATATCGGCACGGCGCTCGAGCAGGAGCACTGAGGCGGATGGCCGTAGGCAGCTCGCTGTGGTCTGGTAGATATCAAGGAGGAGTCACATGGATGTAAACGCCGCTACGATCGCCGCTGCGGCGACGACCGAGACCGGTCTTAGGCTGCTCGGGGCAGGACTCGCCGCCGGGCTGGGAGTCGTTGGTCCGGGTGTCGGCATGGGTATCCTGTTCGGCAGCGCCATCGAGAGCATCGCCCGCCAGCCAGAGCTTCGCGGCGAGATCCGCCTGAATATGTTCATCGGCATCGGCATCATCGAGGCGCTGGCGCTGTACGCTCTCGTCGTCGCCCTGATCCTTCTGTTCGTGGTCAAGTAGATTGCGCCATCCCCGCGAACGAGGAGTGACCAAGACATGTTGAGCATCAACCCGGGGCTGATGGTGTGGACGGCTATCACGTTCGGCATCTCGGTCTTCGTCTTGTGGCGGTTCGCGTTCGGCCCGCTGCAGAAGATCATCGACGAGCGCCGTTCGAAGATCTCCGAGAGCATCGAGACCGCCGAGGAGACTCGCGCCGAAGCCGCCCGCCTGCTGGCCGAGTATCGCGAGACGCTCGCTTCGGTGCGGGCCGAGGCTGAGGGGATCCTCGAGCGCTCACGCAAAGCTGGCGACACGACCAAAGCCGAGATCTTGGACGAGGCGCGGCGTCAGGCGCAGCGCACGGTCGAGAAGGCCCAGGAGCAGCTCGAGCGCGACGTCCGCGTGGCGCTGCAGCAGCTCAAGGGCGAGATCGCCGGCCTCACCCTCATGGCTACCGAACAGGTCGTCGGCAAGTCGCTCGACGACGACGATCACCGCCGCCTCATCGACGAAGCCCTGCAGGCCGCCAACCTCGACGACCTCGAGCTGGGGAGCGGCCGGTGAGCGACACCGCCATCGCCCGCGTCTATGCGACGGCGCTCTTCGAGGCGGCCTCCGTGGCCGGCTCCGTCAAGTCCACCGGCGACGACCTGCGCGCCTTCGTGGGCGCGCTCGGCGAGTCGCAGTCGCTGGCCAACGTCGTCTTCAACCCGCAGATCGAGCCCGAAGCCAAGGCGCGCGTCTTTGCCGGTCTCACGAGCGGCGGCGACAAGCTCGCGGCGGGAGTGCTGCGCGTGCTGCTCGACAAGGGTCGCATCGCGGTCGTCGGCGACGTCGCCGACCACTATGAGCGCTTCGTCGCCCAGGCGGCCAAGGTGGTCGAGGTCGAAGTCACGACCGCAGTGCCCGTCGGCCCCGAGGTCGACGACCTCATCGTGGAACGCGTGCGGCGCTCGACCGGCGGCGAACCGAAACTTACCAAACGGGTCGATCCTGAGATCCTGGGCGGCCTCGTGCTGCGCGTCGACGACCTTCTGGTCGACGGCAGCCTGCGGGCGCGCATCCAGCAGCTCGACGACAGATTGAGAACGGCAGACTTGAGAGGTGGCGACAAGTGAAGCTTCGTCCCGAAGAGATCGCCTCGGTCCTGAAAAGCCAGATCGAGAACTACCAGGCCGAGGTCGAAGTCGAGGAGGTAGGCACCGTCCTCGAGGTCGGCGACGGGATCGCCCGCATCTACGGCCTGCGCAACGCCCTGGCCATGGAGATGTTGGACCTGCCGCACGGCGTGACCGCCCTGGCCCTGAACTTAGAAGAAGACAACGTCGGCGCCGTGCTGCTCGGCGAAGACACGCTCATCAAAGAGGGTGACCTGGTCAAGCGCTCGGGCAAGGTACTGCAGGTGCCGGTCGGTCAGGCTCTGGTGGGCCGCGTGGTCGACCCGCTCGGCAACCCGCTCGACGACAAGGGCCCCATCGACACCGACCAGTTCCGTCCCATGGAGTTCAAGGCGCCGGGCGTGGTCGAGCGTCAGCCGGTCAAAGAGCCGCTGCAGACCGGCATCAAGGCCATCGACTCGATGATCCCGATCGGCCGCGGCCAGCGCGAGCTCATCATCGGCGACCGCCAGACCGGCAAGACCTCGCTCATCGTCGACACGATCATCAACCAGAAGGGCCAGGACGAGATCTGCATCTACGTGGCGATCGGCCAGAAGGCCTCGACCGTCATGCAGGT
>CAZFJE010000219.1:0-5421 GCA_964519555.1 uncultured Thermoleophilia bacterium | reverse complement strand
CGCCGAAGACGTTCGTCTCGATCTGGGCCCGCGCCTGCGCCTCGCTGACCTCCTCGACCATGCCGAAGAGGCCGTACCCCGCGTTGTTGATGACCACATCGAGACGCCCGAAGCGTTCGTGTGCCTGTTGGACCGTGGCCTGGGTCCACCAGACAAGCTGACCCGGGTGAGCGACAGCACCGCGGTTCCGAGTCCCTCGCCTTCGTGACCTTGCAGGTACGCGGGTACGTGCGGGTGGGTAGCGCGGTCGCTTCGATCGAATGCCGCTCCCCAAAAGGAAACGAGCCCCGCCGGGGGGGACGGGGCTCGTTAGGGGCTTGGGGGTGCCCTTTCTTGGGGGGTCTGCATGCAGTGTGTCCAACGTTCGTTACGTGCGCGTTACGGACGAGCGTCGCTCTGTTAAGGGCCTTGCCTTGGCGACGATCGCCGGCGGCACAGACACCCGCAGGCCGGGGCGGCCGCCCCCTCTTCGATGCCTCTCCGAAGCCGCGGAAGGTATCTCCGTCGCGTTCCGGGGTGGTCAGGGCTATGCACATACTCCGAGAGGTCCAGGAGAGGCCTGCTGAAGCGCAAGTCTCGGCCACGACAGGCGCTTGGGAACGGACTGATAGGCGCAGCGCGACGGTGTCAGCGCCGTCTGTCGCCATCGATCAGAGTGGGCTTTCCTGCGATCAATTCGTCTCGGACTCGAGAACCTCGGCCACAGGCCGACGTGCGCCAAGGCTGACCGGGACCGCGGTGAGCATGGCGATGACCAGCACGGTCACGATGACCATCACCGCAAGTGATAGGGCAGAAGGAATGGTCGTGCTCCCGCTGTGCTTCGGGGCCTCATAGATCAGGATCCCGCCCGGGATGCCGAGCAGTGCTCCAAAGAGGGCTGGCAGCGCCAGCGCCACAGACAGGCCGACGGTGAGTTGTTGCGGCGTGGCTCCCAGGGCGCGGGCGAGCGCGGCCGGATGCCGGATATCGAGCGCGCTGCTCCAGGCGATGAAGACGGCGTCGATCGCGGCTAGGACGACGAGCATGACCGAAATGACAGCGATGGCCTGAGTGACGCGGGGGCCTGGGGACACTCCCCCGGCGGTCGTCTTGACGATGAGCACCGCGACGAGGCCGCTCGCCATCACGGCGACACTGCATACGCTCAGTAGCAATCGCCGCGGACGACGAACAGCAAGCCGAACGCCGAGCAGGAGGGTGACCGGCAGGTGGGCCGACAGTCTCATCACTCGCGACCTACGTCGCGGCGCACGAGCGGAATCGTCGAGCGCCGCCACAGTGCTCTGGCGCGCGGCATGGATCGCCGGCATGAACGTCGCTGCGATCGCCACCCCGAGCGCCAGGACGACCACCAGGCCGATCGAGGAGACTGTGAGCGACGGGGCATTCGGCGCGCCGAGGAGGCCCGGACCGGCGATCAGCGGAGCAGCAAGCCACCCCGCCAGCAGCCCCACTCCGGCAGCGCACAGGCCGACTAGCGCGTGCTCGCAGAGTAGCACGACGGCCACGAAACGAGGTGTACCGCCGACTGCCTTCAACAGGCCGACTCGGCGCGTCTGCTCGGCCATTCGACCGCCGACGAGCACCGCCACGCTGGCGAGCGCCATAAGCGCGAGCAGCCAGCTTCCGGTGAAGAGGACCAGCTGCGCCCTGGCAAGTACCTGCGCGTCTTCGCTGCGGATACGCTGCCAAGGGTAGAGGGTGAGAGCTGTCGTCGGGGCATTCGCATTGCCCTCCGCCGAGGGTCCGCTGGCCTGCTGCGAAGAGCTGCCGGTGGTGTAATGGTCCGCGAACGCTTGGGCGACGGCGGGATCCGCAAGCTTGAGGTCCATGTAGTAGAAGACAGGTTCCGAGCCGACGGCCGCAAGGGGCGCGACATCGGCTTCGGGCACCCAGACGAGGCCCAGGCTATAGGAACCGAGGCTGCCGACCAGGAAGCTGCCGAAGGACTCCGGATAGCTGGGAAAGGCGGCCGTGACAGCGATGCCCGTCACCTCGAACGAACTGTCGCCAAGGCTCAGTCGGTCACCGACACGTAGACCAACCGCAGCGGCGAACCCTGCCTCGACGACCACCCCGCCCGGGCGGACCCAGGTGCCCTGCGTCAGCTTGGGTTGATCGACTGCAGAGGGCGCGGAGCTCCGCCCTTCGACCACGGCGGTCGCCCGTGTGCGGCCGGTCTCGAGTGACGTCCATGAGACAGGAAAAGGCCCACTGTGTGCGACCACGCCGGGGGCCTGATCGAAGGGGATCAGATCACCGGACTGTGCCGGAGCCTGCGGGTCACCGTTGAAGTCGGTCGCAACCACGTCTGGTCCGCTTGTCGCCGCCCGGGCCCGCGTGTAGGGGTTGTTTGCCGTACCTCGCAGCGCAAGCCCGAGGGTCAACGTCGTCGCTCCGGCCGCGATCGCGACCAGCAGTAGGGCAGCCACGACTGGTCGATGACGGATATCCTTCACCGCGAGGCGACAGATGAGAAGGAGCTTTCCCATCGGTCACCCCTCCGCTCGGTCGAGGTCGGGGCGGTTCCCGCGGCCGTTCGCCACGAGCGTCTTGCCGATGAAAACCCCGTCGCGCATCGAGATCTGCCGGTCTGTGCTCGCCGCGATCCGCTCGTTGTGGGTGACAACGACGAGCGTCAGGCCATTCTCGTGCAAGGACTCGAAGAGCCTCAGCACCTCGAGGGTGCCGGCACTGTCGAGGTTGCCCGTGGGCTCGTCGGCGAACATGACTGCCGGCTCATTGGCGAGCGCGCGAGCGATGGCGACCCGCTGGCGTTGACCGCCCGAGAGAGCCGATGGGAGATGGTCGGCTCGGTCGACCAGCCCGACCTGCTCGAGGAGCTGCCGAGCGCGCCGCCGGGCCTCCCGGGGCGAACGGCTGGCGAGGAGCGCCGGGAGTTCGATGTTCTCCTGGGCAGTGAGCTCGTCCATGAGGTGGAACGCCTGGAAGACAAAGCCGACCTCGTGGCGTCGCAGTTGGGCGAGGGCGCTCTCGGAGAGCTGGTCGGTGCGCCGGCCGTTCAGCCACAGTTCGCCGGCGGTCGGCCGGTCGAGACCGCCGAGCAAGTGGAGGAGCGTAGATTTCCCACAGCCGCTCGGCCCCCTCACGGCCACGGCCTCACCACGGGCGATCTCCAGGTCGACGCCGGCAACGGCGCGAACGAGCCCCTCGCCTTTGCCATAATCCTTGCGTAGCCCGCAGGCGCGCAGCACTGCGCTGCCGGGTTCCTGATCGTGCATCGCCCGCCCTTTCGCTTGCCGGCTGTCGTGTCAGGGTGGTTGTACACAGGTGACGGTTGCGGTTCGGTAACGCTGTAACCTTTTTGCAACCGGCGATTGGCTATCCTGAACTTCAAAGGCGCAGACGATGCAGGAGAAGCAATGAGGGTGTTGCTGGTCGAAGACCACGCCAAGCTCGCCGTGACAGTGGCGACTGGCCTGCGCCGCGAGGGCATGGCAGTCGACGTCGTCTTCGATGGCGCTGACGCCCTCAGTCACGCCGCCGCTGCGCCCTACGACGTCGTCGTCTTAGACCGCGACATCCCTGTCGTCCACGGCGACGAGGTCTGCCGGCGCTTGGTGGCGGACGGCAGCGAGAGCCGCATCCTCATGCTGACCGCGGCGCGCAGCGTCGCCGACCGCGTGGAGGGTTTCGGACTCGGCGCCGACGACTACCTGCCCAAGCCTTTCGATTTCTCCGAGCTTGTCGCCCGCATTCGCGCCCTCGGGCGGCGCTCGCGGCCGGCATTGCCGCCGACCCTTGTCCAGGGCGACCTGCGCCTGGACTCCGCTCGCCGCATCGCCACCAGAGCCCAGCGCCGCCTCGATCTCAGCCCCAAGGAGTTCGCCGTGCTCGAGCTCCTGCTGGGTGCCGGTGGAGCGGTCGTCTCACAAGAGGAGATCTTCGAGCGCGTCTGGGACGAGACGCTTGACCCCTTCAGCCAGGCGGTCAAGACGACCGTCAGCCGTCTGCGCGCAAAGCTCGGCGAGCCGTCACTCATCGACACGGTGGCCAAGTCCGGCTACCGCATCCGGGGATGAGACGACTTCACCTACCGCAACGCACCGTGCGGCTGCGTCTCGCGCTTCTTTACGGCCTGCTCTTTCTCGCCTCCGGTGCCGCACTGCTGGGAGTCACCTACCTACTCATGCGTGGCACCTCGGGCGCGATTGCTGCCCATCCGATCGCGCTGGGTCAGACCCCTGTGCCTCAGGCCATCGCCTCCAACCAGCAGGCGACGGACCTGCACCGCCTCCTCTTCTGGTCGGCCGTCACCCTGGCCGTCATGGCGATCGCCTCGGTCGGTCTCGGCTGGGTGGTCGCCGGTCGCATCCTCGCGCGTTTGCGCGCTGTCACCGCGGCGGCGCAGACCATCTCGGCCTCGAACCTGCACGAGCGCCTCGCCTTCGAGGGACCCGACGATGAGCTCAAGGAGCTCGGGGACACCTTCGACGGACTGCTCGGCAGACTCGAGTCGTCCTTTCAGGCGCAACGTCAGTTCGTCGCCAACGCCTCGCACGAGCTGCGCACCCCGCTCACCCTGAGCCGCGCGCTGCTCCAGGTCGCCCTCGCCGACCCCGACCTTTCGCTTGAATCTCTGCGAGTCACCTGCGGGGAGGTGCTCGAAGCCCAGGTGGAGCAGGAGGACCTGCTCGAGGCGCTCCTCACCCTCAGCCACAGCCAAGCCGGACTCGAGCAGCGGGAACCACTTGACCTTGCCACGCTCGCCGAAGAAATCCTTCTCGTCCACCAAAGTGAGGCGGAAGAGCGTGGCCTCGAGGTCCGCGCGAACCTCGCACCTGCGCCGACCGCAGGCGACCCACGTCTGGTCGAACGCCTGATCGGCAATCTCGTTGACAACGCGCTGCGGCACAATCGTGATGACGGGCGCGTTGAAGTGGTGACTGAGGCGCGTGCCGATGGGGCGGCTATCCTGGTGACGAACACCGGGCAAGTGGTGGCGTCAGACGACGTGGCGCGACTCGTGGAGCCGTTCCGCCGGGGGGCTTCTGAGCGAACAGGTGGCGGCGACGGCTACGGCCTCGGCCTGTCGATCGTGCGGGCTATCGCCGACGTTCATGGGGCAATCGTGCATATTGAGGCCCAGCCGGAAGGGGGTCTGGGGGTCTGCGTGGTCTTCCCCGTCAGTCAACGCTAGGAAATGCAGCCCGGGTTGCTGGGTGACTTTGGAATTGGACCGAAGGCCTCAACCGTGAACGAGTGCGTGCCGCTGAGTGCCATCGAGTGCCGTTTCGTGCCATCTTCTAGCGCCACGTTCGGTTGCAGGAGGGTTGCAGGCGGGCCTTCAGAGGCGTTTCGAGGCGGTCGCAGAATACACAAAACCCCTGCACCTACGCTCAAAAAGGGTGGTAGCGCATACCGGATTCGAACCGGTGTTACCGCCGTGAGAGGGCG
>CAZFJE010000218.1:0-5422 GCA_964519555.1 uncultured Thermoleophilia bacterium | reverse complement strand
CCGATGGTACTTCGGGGGCGACCCCGCGGGAGAGTAGGACGCCGCCGGGATTGTTGAGACGAAAGGGCGGGACGCATTTGCGTCCCGCCCTTTCGTCGTTTCTGACCCCTCGCGATGCCCGTCGACGTGCAGTATGCTGTGCGCCATACGGGGCGCGGCGGCGACCGGCGCCCCGACGGGACGGGTTCGGTGACCTTCTCGTGAGTCCATCGGCGCCTTGCGGCACTACTGCCGGGACGACCCGATCGACGAGGCCCACGCCCCGATTGACGACATCAAGGCGGTGGGGATCGGCGGCTACTTCCTGGGCCGCAAGAGCACGCGCAGGTTCGCGCGCACCGAGGTGTGGCGACCAGAGGTGTTCCAGCGCGGCACGTTCGAGGAGCTCTGCGACAAGCCGCTGCTTGACCTGGCGGTGGCGCGGGCGCGCGAGGTGGTCGCAGGCTACGAGCCGGCGCCGCTTGCCGACGACGCCGACCGTCACATCGACGCGGTGAGCGCCTCTTTCGCCGCCGGCCTCAGGGCGTAGCCGGGCGGGCGCGGCGCTCAGCGGGGAGGGGGAGACAGAGTGGGTGAACCGGCGGTCGTCATCGAGGTCGGCCGGGGGCGCTCGGGCGAGCTCGTGCTGCTGCGCCGCGGCGACGAGCTGCAGCTGGTCTGCAACGGCGCCTTCGTGATCGCGAGCTGCAATGAGTGCTCGAGCCGCGCCCTGGTGGCCGCGGCGCGGCCCTTCCTGCCGGTGGGGCCGCTCGACGTGCTGATCGGCGGCCTGGGCATGGGATTTGCTTTGGACGAGGCGCTCGACCTGCCCGGCCTGCGCAGCCTGACGGTGGCCGAGTATGAGCCGCTGATCGTGGAGTGGTACGCCACGCACATGCGCGCTCGCGCTTCGCGCGCCGAGCGCGACGCCCGCTCGCGCATCGTCGTCGCCGACGTGGCCGACCTGCTGCCCGGCGGCCCCCGCTACGACCTCATCGCCCTCGACACCGACAACGGTCCGCAGTGGCTGCTGAGGGCGGGCAACGCGCGACTCTACGAGGCCGGCGGCCTGCGCCAGGTGGCCGCCGCCGTGCGCCCGACGGGCGTCGTCGTGTTCTGGTCGCCCGAACGCTACCCCGAGTTCGAGGGGGTCCTGGACGAGTCGTTCGGCGACGTGAAGGCAAGCCCGGTGAGCGACGTCGTCGACGGTCGTACCCTCGACTACACCATGTACGTGTGCCGCGCACCGCGGTCCTGAGGGCGACCGGCGGCGCGCGGGCGGCCGCCGGCACCCAGCCGGCGCGGAGGGGCTCCGGCGTTTGCGGCCCTCGGGTGGGCCCCGCGCTCCGGCCTGCGGGCGGCCAACGGCGCTCCCGGTGCGCGTCCGGTGTGACGCTTGCGGCGTTGCGGGGCATGGAGTGCGTGTGTAAGGTTGCCCGCACACGCCCGCAAGCGGAAAGGATCGACGCCAGTGCCACTGACCTGGGACCAGCCCGATGACATCGCCTTCGCGCTCATCGACGAGCACCCCGACGCCGACCCGCTCGACCTGAACTTCGTCGAGCTGCATGAGTGGATCGTTGCGCTGCCCGGATTCGACAGCGACCCCGCGGACTCCACCGAGGGCAAGCTCGAGGCCATCGTTCTGGCGTGGCATGACCAGCTCTGAGCGCACCATCGGGCTCTTCCCGCTGCCGCTCGTGCTGTTGCCGGGCGAGATCCTGCCGCTGCACATCTTCGAGGAACGCTACAAGGCGCTGATCGCCGCGTGCCGCGCAAGCGGCGACGTCTTCGGCATCGTGCTGCGCGACGACGACGAGCTGGCCGGCCAGGGCTGCACCGCGGCGATCGGCGACGTCGTCGACGAGCTCGACGACGGGCGCCTGAACATCATCGTCACGGGCCGCGAGCGCTTCACGGTCGGCGAGCTGCTGGCTCCCCACGACCCCGATGCCGACTACCTGCGCGGCCGGGTCGAGCTCTTCGACGACATCGACCTGGCGGCGGTGGCGCAGCCCCACGCCGCCGACACGGCCGAGGACCTGTTTCGCACCGTGCTGCGGCTCATGGGCGTCGACGATCCGCGCGTGCCCGACGGCGAGAGTCCCCTGTCGTTTCGGCTGGCGGCGGCCGTTGACTTTGGCCAGCCGCTCAAACAGCGCCTGCTCGAGTCGCGCTCCGAGACCGAGCGGCTCGATTTGCTGGTCGCCGTCATGAGGGCCCTGATCCCGGGGCTCGAGCTGCGCAAGCAGCGCGAGCAGGCGATCGGCGGCAACGGCAAGGGGTACTAGTCAGCGCGTGCGGCCGCCGCTGGGGGCATCGCCCGGCAGCGGCGCTCGCGATTCCCGCTCGCGATTCCCGAACGCGATGCCCGAGCGCGACGCCCGAACGCGACGCTTCAGGGCACCAGCACGATCTTGCCGAAGTGGTGCGCGGCGAGCAGCTCGTGCGCCTCGCGCGCCTGCGACAGGGGTAGCACGGCGCCGACCACGGGGCGCACCACGCCCTGTTCGACCAGGCTCACGACCTCGCCCAGGATCTCGGCCACGCCGGCGCGGCCGGCGTTGCTCGAACTGGCGAAAAGCACTGTGGCGTCGACCGCGATCGCCGGACCGCTAGGGATGGTGACCGTGGGCTGCGGGCCGCCGCCGATGCCCACGATGCGGCCGCCCTTGACGATCATGCCGAAGTCGGCGGCCAGGTTGGCGGAGATGACGAGCTCGATGATGACGTCGACGCCTTTGCCGTCAGTCAGGCGCTTGACCTCGGCCGGGACGTCGGCTGAGTTGCGATCGATGGTGGCGTCGGCGCCGAGCTCGCGCACGCGCTCGCCGTCGGCCGCGCTGTCGACCGTGGCCAGCACGCGGGCGCTGCGAGCGTGGGCCAGTTGCACCGCGGCGCTGCCCACGCCACCTCCGGCGCCCTGCACCAGAACGGTCTCGCCGGCGGCCAGGGCGGCGCGCCGCACGAGACCGTACCAGGCGGTCGAGAAGGCAAGGCCCAGGCCGGCAGCCTCTTCGAAGCTCACGTTGGCCGGCTTGCGCACGGCCTGCACCGCGGCGATCAGTGCGTACTCGGCGTAGCTGCCCTCGCTGCCGATGCCCAGGCCGGTGAAGAAGACCTCGTCGCCCGGGGCCACGCCGGCGACGTCGGGGCCGACGGCCGAGACCACGCCGGCGCCGTCGGAGCCGAGCGTCTTGGGCGGCTGCCTGGGCGTGGGGAAGGCGTTGCCGCGCACCGCCACGTCGACCGGATTGACGGCCGCGGCCTTGATGCGCACCAGCGCCTGGCCGGGGCCGGGCGACGGGGTGGCGACGTCTTCGTAGGTCAGGACCTCGGGACCACCGTATTCGTGAATGCGCACTGCCTTCATGGACGTCGTAGCTCCTCGCGTCGTGCCGCACCGCCGGTCGCCGGGGTCATTCCCAGCGCCGCCTTATCTCACGCTCGGACGCGCGGCGCGCGCACGTGCCGCGCGGGCGCCGAACCAGGCCGCCGGCGCAAGCAGGGCGAGCAGGACGGCGAACGGCAGCACGGCGCCGATGCCCACGACGATCGCCTCAAAGCCCGCGACCAGGTGCTGCCACGAGTTCGACAGGGCGCCGAGAAAGCCGCGGCGATGGGCCGCCGGGTGCGTGGCGCGCGCGCTGATGGAGACCGTCAGCGTGCCGTACGTGACCTGCTCGTGGAGGGCCTTGATCTGGCCGGTGAGCTCCTCGACCTGGAGCTCGGTGGCGTCGATGCGGCTCTGCACGGCGAGCGCCTCATTGACCGTGGTGGCGCGGGCGAGAAAGCCCAGCAGGCGCTGGTCGACGCGCCGCGCCTGGGCGAGCCGGGCGCTCAAGTCGACGTACTGGCTCGTGACGTCGCTGGTGCTGGTCTGCACGCCCTGCACGCGGCCCAGCGCGCCGAAGCGCTCGATGGCCAGGTCGTACTGAGCGGCCGGCACACGGATCGTGATGTCGGCGTACGGGGCCGAGGCGCCCTCGGCGCCCGACACCTGGCTTGTGAGGACGTAGCCGCCGTAGCCGCTCGTGAGCGCGACGATGCGCGCGGCCGCTTGCGGCACGTCGCCGTTGGTCACGATCAGGGTCATCTCACCGGTGCGCACGAGAAAGCGGTGGGCGTCGAGCGGCGAGATGTCGCTGGCGATCGGTGGCGAGGTCGCGGGCGTGGCTATCGCGACGCCCGCCGCGTCGCCGCCGAACGCCGACGCGGCCGTGCCGCCCGCGGCGGCCGGGCGCAGGCTGCCCGTGGAGCTGCCTGGGGAGCTGCCCGACGACGAGCCGCTCGAGCCGCTCGGGGCAAGGCGCAGGGCGGCGGCGACCAGCACGAGCGCCGCCACGATCGCTCCCGCAACGACGAACCGGCGATGACGCACTAGGAACGGCATGTCTTCTCCTCTGGTCGAGTCACTCTCAGACAAGTCGCAGAAGAAGACGCGCTGAAGGGGGAAGATGGTTCGCGCGCGCCGCGGCCTTCTAAAGCTGGCGCGCCGCCCGGGCGATACAGGGGGCATGCTTCCCGTTTACAGTCACGAGGCCAAGACGTATCGCTGGCCTCACGCGACGGTGGCGCTGATCGGCATCAACGTGCTCGTCTTTCTGTTCGAGCTGTCGGTCGGCGTGCGCTTCGTGCCGTTCCTGCAGGAGTGGGGACTCGTGCCCGCGCGCGTCAACGCCGAGGTCACCACCCACAACATGCTGACCCTGGTGACGGCCATGTTCCTGCACGTGGGGTGGATCCACCTGATCGGCAACATGTGGTTTCTCTTCGTCTTCGGCGACGCCGTCGAAGACGCCTTCGGCTGGCGCTGGTTCGTAGCCATCTATCTGCTGTCGGGCTTCTTTGCCAACATCGCTTTCATGGTCGCCACATCGGGGTCGTCGCTGCCCGCGGTAGGCGCCAGCGGGGCGATCGCCGGCGTCATGGGAGCCAGTCTCGTACTCTGGCCTACGGCGCGGCTGAAGATCTTCGCCGTCTTTCTCTTTCTGTGGATCTTCTACGTGGTCTACGAGCTTCTGGTCCTGGTGGGCACGCCGTCGATCCTGCTGGGCGGTTCGGTGCTGTTCGTGCTGTCGAGTCTGGCCTCGCTCGTGTGGTA
Source organism: uncultured Thermoleophilia bacterium (assembly GCA_964519555.1). GTDB lineage: Bacteria > Actinomycetota > Thermoleophilia > UBA2241 > UBA2241 > Bog-752. Next base: position 339 of record CAZFJE010000218.1, on the reverse strand, counting down.
CGCCGTCAGGCGGGGACGCAAGACGGGGCAGGGACTTGCGTCTACCCTGCTGATCGCGGTGAGCCTGCCCGCCTGGGTCGTGCTCGGCCTCTTCTTCCTGACGAATCTGTGGAGCGGCGCGCTGTCGGTGGTGAGTCCCGCCTACGGCGGCGCCGTGGGCTGGTGGGCGCACATCGGCGGCTTCGTCGCCGGCGCCGTCTTCGCCAAGCTGTTCCCCAGGCAACCGATCGTGCTGCGCAAGCGCGCCGTGTTCGAGTCGTCGTGAGGGCGAGCACCGACACCGGAGGGCGACGATGGCGCGGCTGCTGAGCTGCCCCCACTGCCGCGCCCAGTTCAGCT